>JANOWT010000506.1:0-4377 GCA_031418115.1 Gemmatimonadota bacterium | reverse complement strand
GCGTCGCGCATGAGCAGTGCGCCGGCGGCGAGCGGAAGCAGCATCATCTTGTGCGGGTCCCACGCGACGCTGCGCGCTCGCGCGATCCCGTGCAGCAGTCGACGGTGATGCGCCGAGAGCAGCGCCGACGCACCATGCGCGGCGTCGACGTGGAGCCAGGCGCCGAACGCGTCGCACAGGTCGGCGATGGTGTCGAGATCGTCGAACGCGCCGGTCGCGGTGCAGCCGGCGGTCGCGACCACTGCGAGGACGGGCCGGCCTTCGGCGCGCAGACGCTCGAGTGTCGCCGCGAGTGCGGCCGTGTCCATGCGAGCGTCGTGCGGCTCGCCCGGCGACTGGCCCGGCGACGGGCCCTGCAACTGGCCCTGCGACTGGCCGCGTGACGCGACCTTCACGCAGTTCGCCGTGCCTATCCCGAGCACGCCCGCCGCTCGCGACACCGCGTAGTGCGTGTGCTCACCGTGAACGAGAACGGGGAGCGGTCCGCGCACTCCCATCGTCCACGCGTCGGCCTGCCAGGCGGCGCGCGCAGCCAACAGCGCCGTGAGCGTCGCCTCGGTCCCGCCCGAGGTGATCGTCCCCGCGCTCCCAGCGCCGAACCCCGCGAGCTCGCACATCCATGCGATCACGCGCTTCTCTATCGTAGTCGTCGCGGGCGACATCTCCCAGACCGCATGCGAGTTGTTCACGGCGCCGATCACGACCTCGGTCCACACCGCGGCGGCGAGCGGCGCCGAGACTTGGTGGCCGAGGTACATCGGGTGCGCCAAGCGGTTCACGTCAGCGAGTACGTCATGCTCGATGCGCGCGACGACCTCGGCGAGCGGGCGCATCCCCATCGGCAGCGGCTCGTCGAAGCGGGCGGTGAGTTCAGCAGGCGTGTGCTGCGTGGAGACGGGACCATCGCCCGTGCGCGTGCGCGCGAAGTGCTCCGCCGCCAGTCGCATGAACGGCGAACCGCCCTCGAGGGATGCGTCATCCTCGAGGGCGGCGAGCAGGAGCGTGAGATCAACGTCGGCCATTCCCCAATCTACGGCCGGCCAGGCCTCCGGGAACTACGGCCGGCCGGGCCTCCGCGATCTGATCGGTGCGGCCGGCTCGGGCTTGAGCTGTACCGGCTTCTCGCGCAGCTGTCGCAACGCCTCCGCTACCGCGCGCTCGAGCTGCGCATCGCGCCCGACATTCTCGTCCTTGGGCCAGTTCTCCACGTCGATGTCGGGCGCGATGCCCTGATTCTCCACGGCCCACTCACCGTTGCGATCGAAGAAGCCGCCGCGTGGAGCGATCATGCGTCCGCCGTCGATGAGTGGCGGCGTGTCCCACGTGCCGACGAGCCCGCCCCACGTACGCTTGCCGACGAGCGTACCTATCTGTCGGCGTTTGAACATGTACGGCATGAGATCGCCACCCGAGCCCGCCATCTCGTTGATGATCATCACCTTCGGGCCCCAGATGCCGGCGGTCGGCGAAGTGAATGGCCGGCGCTCGCCCACCGGGTTGTTGAAGTAGCCGTCGAAGTCGCGCGCGAGGATATCGATGATGTAGTCCGCCGCTGAGCCGCCGCTGTTGTAGCGCTCATCGACCACGACGCCCTGACGATCCTGCTGCGCGAAGAAGTAGCGATTGAAGTATTCGTAGCCGGGCTGGCCGGTGTTGGGCACGTACACGTAGGCGATCTTGCCGGCAGAGAGCGAGTCGACCAGGCGGCGATTGTGCTCGATCCACGCGAACTGACGCAGCCCACCCTCGTTCGCGACTGGCACGACGATCACGCGGCGCGCGCCGTCGACGGTCGGCCGGTCGTTGAGTGTGAGTACCGTCTGACGTCCGGCAGTACCTTCGAGGAGCCGGTAGAGGTTGCCATTGGCGCTGAGCTCCACGCCGTTCACCGAAATGATGTAGTCACCGGTGCGTGCATCCACACCCGGCGACGCGAGCGGGGCACGCAACTGTGGGTTCCAGCTCTCCCCCGTGAGGATCCGGGTGATCCGCACGCGGCCGTTCGCCACCGTGACGTCGGCGCCGAGCAGACCCACGTTTGCGGGAGGCACGGGCGGAAGATCACCGCCGCTCACATACGAGTGGCCGATGGAGATCTCGGCACTCAGGTCGTCGAGCAGCGCGTTGAAATCGGCGCGATGCGCGACGTAGGGCAGGAACGGTTCGTACATCGCGATCGTGCGGCCGTAGTCGGCGCCATGCATGTTCTTCACGTAGAGATAGTCGCGCATGAAGCGCCATCCCTCGTGCAGCATCTGCGGATACTCGGCGCGTGTGTCGACCAACTGGCGCACACCGGCGACGTTCACGCGCCCCGTGGTGCCGGTGGGCGCGGGCTTGTCGGTGTCGGCGATGGTCCAACTGCCGGCTGCCTGGAACAGGATCTTCTTGCGGTCGGCCGAGAGACTGTAGTCGCTCGCACCAGTCACGAACGGCGCGGCCTTGCGCTCCTTGAGCAGCCAGCGGTGCAGCACGGACGTCGGGTTGCCACCGACGCCGTTCGCTTGCACGCTCTCGACGAAGAACAGGGTGCCGTTGGGACCGGCCTGCAACGACGAGTAGTCGCGCGCCGGGACGTCGACGGCGATGATCCGCTGCGCGAGGCCGGCGAAGTCGATCGTCACCGAAGGCGGCGGCGCGGGGGCAACGGCTGCCGCACCACTCGGTGCCGCTCCCGCCGCTGCGGCTGGTGGCGTGGCAGGACGTGCCGACGCTGAGTCGGTTGCGACCTCTTCGTCACTCTCCGGCAGCAGCGGCGACTTGTCCCCGGCGCGCAACAGCGCGATGTAGAGCGTACGAGTCGTAGGGCGGTCGTACGATGTCATGTCGAGCCACCCCGTCTGCAGGGCGAAGCTCGTCGATCCGAGGAAGTAGAGCCACCTCCCGTTCGCGTCCCATGCCGGTGAGATGACGTCGGCCATGCCGTCGGTGATCTGTGTGGAGCGCCCCGACTGCGTGTCGTACACGAAGACCGCGTGCAGCTGCGTCGCGAGACGCTTGGTGTACGCGATCCAACGCGAGTCGGGACTCCAGCGCGGATCCATGGAGCGTGTGGGCACCATGTATTGATCGCTGTCGGCGTTGGTCGCCTTGCCGGTCGCGACGTCGACGATCCAGAGCCGGAGGTGCGTGTCGGTGAGGAGGATCTTCTTGCTGTCGGGCGACCAGGCTGGTGTGTAATAGAAGCTCGGTTCCGGGAGCACGATCGCGCGCGCGCGGCCCGTGCCGTCCTGCGGCGCGATCATGAGCTGGTACTCGCCCGTCGCATCGGAGAACCAGGAGATGAACCGTCCGTCCGGCGACCAGGCGGGGTTGCGGTCGGCCTCACCCGATGTCGCCGTGAGTGCGCGCCAGTCGCCTTTCTCCGCGGGCACCGAGAAGATGTCACCGCGCGCTTCGATCGCGATGCGTTTGCCGGTGGGCGAGAGCGCTGCGGCCGCGATGCGCCCTGCGACGTCCTTCCATTGAGGCAGGAGCCAGGGGAAGTCGCCTTTGGCGGTGATCTCGAGCCGCTTGGTCGTGTTGGCGCGTGGATCATATAGATGCAGATCGCCCGCCTGCTCGAAGACGACGACGCCCGCCCCTGCCCCGATGCTCTTCACGTCATAGTCAGTGAACTTGGTGACTTGCGTGAGCTTCTTGGTGCGCGTGTCGTACGACCAGACGTTCATGAGCCAGTCGCGATCCGAGAGGAAGTAGACCGTCTCCCCGACCCAGACCGGCTCGATGTCCTTCGAGTCCGTCCAGGGCGGCGACTCCACCTCCCACGTACCGACGTTCGTGATCCAGATGGGGCGGTTCTGCCCGCCGCGATAGTTGCGCCACCCCTCGTCCCACGACGTCGTGAGGCGGTACGCGAATCGCTTGCCGTCGGGCGAGAACGTGCCCTGGTTGCCGCGTGGGATGCCGAGTTGCTCGGGCATGCCACCCTCTTTGGAAATGCGCCAGAAGGTCTGGGCCGTTCCACTCGGCGCCGCCGAGCGCGGCGAGGAGAAGACGACCGCGTTGCCATCGGGTGTCCAGCCCTGCACCACGTCGGTAGCGGGATGCCAGGTGAGGCGAATCGGCTCGCCGCCGGTCGCGGGCACCATGTAGACGTCGGTGTTGCCGCCGTATGTGCCGCTGAAGGCGACCCAGTTGCCGTCTGGGGAGAGCTCGGGATTCCCAGTGCTCCCCTGGAATGACGTGAGTCGCTTGGCGTCGCCGCCGTCGCGGCCCACGACCCAGATGTTGTTGGCGTATGCGAAGGCGATGTGGCGCGCGCTCACGCTCGGGCTGCGGAGCAGACGGGTGCGACCGGGGACCTGAGCGCCGGCGTCGAGGAACGGGACTGCGAGCAGGATCAGGGCGGCCGCGAGTGAACGGCGGCGCGGTGCG
>JANOWT010000505.1:0-5376 GCA_031418115.1 Gemmatimonadota bacterium | reverse complement strand
TCACGGGTCGATCCTCGCCGAGCGACTGCGTGCGATGCACCCTGAGCTCGCGATCGCCGGGACTGGCGGGGCGCGCATGCGACAGGCTGGTGTGGAGATGATCCAGGAGCACGAGGGCGTGGTCGGCTTCGTCGAGGTCCTGCGGCATATCCCGGCGCACCTGCGACTGCTCGGGCGGATCAAGCGTCGACTCGATGCCGGGAATGTCGCGCTCGTGCTCTGCATCGATTATCCGGGGTTCAACATGCGCGTGGCGGCGGCAGCGCATGCGCGCGGCGTGCCGGTCCTCTACTACATCACGCCGCAGGTCTGGGCGTGGCGCGCCGGCCGAATGCGCACCATGGCTCGGATCATCAAGAAGGCGGCCGTGATCCTGCCGTTCGAGGAGCAGATGCTGCGTGCCGCAGGAGTGGACGCCACGTTCGTCGGGCATCCATTGCTCGACCGGGCCGCCGCGATGCCGAGCCGCGCCGAGGCTCGGGCGAAGCTCGGGTTCAGCGAGCGCGATGAGGTGCTCGCGCTCTTTCCCGGCAGTCGCGCGCAGGAGATCCGACGACATCTCGTGGAGTTCGTCGCCATCGCGCGCGAACTGCAGGCGCGCCGTCCCGGGCTCAAGTGCGTGATGAGTGTGGCGCCCACGATCGAACTGCGCGACGACGAGGTGCCGTTCCCCCTCGTACGGTCCGCGTCGTTCGACGTGCTCCGCGCCGCGGACGTGGCGCTCTGCAAGAGCGGGACGACGACGCTCGAGGCCGCCGTGGCGGGCTGCCCGTGCGTGATCGTGTACCGGACGAGCGCGATCTCATACGCGATCGCTAGGCGGTTGGTGCGGATCGAGCACATCGGCTTGCTCAATATCGTGGCGGGGCGCACGGTGGCCCCGGAATTCGTGCAGGACGCGTTCCGTACCGTGCCGGTGGCCGATGCGCTCGAGCCGTTGTTCGACCGCACCGGTGCGGCTCGACTCGCGATGGTCGCGGGGCTCGCGGAGGTGAGGGCACGGCTCGGGGAGCCGGGGGCGACGCAACGCGTGGCGGCGATGGCGGCGGAGATGGTCGGATGAATGCTGCCGCTGCGACACGATCCTCGTCTCCGCGGCCGGAGCGGACTGCAGCGCAGGAGCGCCGCATCCGGTGGATCGTGCGACTCGGCGAGCCGTTGCTCCGGCTCCTCTCGTCGACCTGGCGGATCGAGGAAGCGGGCAGCGAGGGTTGGCAGCGCATGAAGCTCGAGAAGAAGCCGTTCATCATCGCACTCTGGCACGGGCAGTTGCTGCCGATGACCTGGGTACTCCGAACCACGGGCCTGTCGGCGATGGTCAGCCAGCACAGAGACGGTGAGATCATCGCGCGGATCTGCGCGCGTTGGGGGTACACACTGGTGCGGGGGTCGACGTCTCGCGGCGCGGGGCGAGCGCTCCTGAGCATGATCCGCGAACTCGAAGCGGGGCGCGCCTTCATCATCACGCCTGATGGTCCGCGCGGACCTGCTGGAGAGGCACAGGCCGGGACCCTCTTGGCGTCGCAGCGATCGCACGCGCCGGTCATTCCGGCGCACGTGGAGTGCGCGCGCGCCTGGTACCTCAACGGTTGGGACCGCTTCATGGTCCCCAAGCCGTTCGCGCGCGTGCAGGTGACGTACGGCGAGCCGTGGGTC
Source organism: Gemmatimonadota bacterium (assembly GCA_031418115.1). Taxonomy (GTDB): domain Bacteria; phylum Gemmatimonadota; class Gemmatimonadetes; order Gemmatimonadales; family Gemmatimonadaceae; genus Pseudogemmatithrix. The sequence goes on along the minus strand of JANOWT010000505.1, from coordinate 3,720 downwards.
GCGACCGGCACCGATGAGGTGGCGCAGAAGGAACTCTCGGTGCGTATGGGCCGCGCGATCCCGGCGCATCTCGCACCGCGCACATGACGGTGGGATCGCGCCACGGGATCGAAGCGCTGTGGGCGCGTGACGGCGTCGGCGCGCGAGCGCTGGCGCCGTTGTCTTGGTTGTTCGGCGCGGCCACGTCGCTTCGCAATGCGGCGTACGACCGTGGGCTTCTGCGCTCACGAGCACTTGGCCTCCCGACGATCAGTGTCGGGAACATCAGCGTCGGCGGGACCGGCAAGACACCGATGGCCGCGTGGGTCGCGCAGTGGATGATCGCGCACGGGTTGCGTCCGGCGATCCTGCTCCGCGGCTATGGCGCGGACGAGCCCTTGGTACACGAACGGCTGACGCTGGGGGCGATCGTCGTCGCGGACCCGGACCGCGAGCGCGGCGCCGCCAACGCGGTCGTTCGCGGCGCGGAGGTGCTGGTGCTCGACGATGCGTTCCAACACCGGCAGGCGCGTCGCGATCTCGACATCGTCCTTGTGGCGGCGGAGCAGACGGGATCGCAGCGCCTGCTGCCCGCCGGTCCGTATCGTGAGCCGGCGTCGGCGCTGCGTCGTGCGAACGTCCTTGTGGTCACGCGCAAGCGCGCGTCGCTCCACGAGGCGGAGGCGGTCGCCGCGCGGTGGGTACGCGAGAATCCGTCCTGTGCGGTGGTGATCGCATCGCTCGCGCCGGTGGAACTCGTGCGGGTGGGGGGACCTGATCGGCAGTCGGTCGCGGCGTTGCGGGCGGCGCGAGTGCTCGCGATCTCCGCGATCGGTCAGCCCGCCGCGTTCGAGGGGCAGCTCTCCGACCTCGGCGCGGAGGTCACGTCGGCGGCGTTCGCAGACCACCACGCGTTCACCGACGCCGATGTATCGTCGCTCGCGGCCCTCGGGGGAGGCGCGGATCGCGTCGTCTGCACGCTCAAGGATGCCGTCAAGCTCGAAGGGCGATGGCCTCGCCAAGGCCCGGCCTTGTGGTATCTTTCCCAAGCTGTCACCATCGAGAGAGGTGCAGGGGAGTTGGATCGCCTGCTCACCAGATCGATGACCGTCCGCCGCTAGCCAACCGTACCCGATCCGCCGGCTTCCCGCTGGCTCTGTCCCTAATCCTATGGCTGACTTCCGCCTTCCGACCGACAACATCGTCCGCCCCGACAAGGACCGCTTCTTCAACGAGGAGAATCCGTTCGAGGCGATGATGTCGCGCCTCGACCGCGCGGCCAAGCTGCTCGACCTCGAGCCCGGCATCTACAAGGTGCTCCGGAGCGCCGAGAAGGAGATCACGGTGTCGATCCCCGTGATGATGGACAACGGCGAGGTGGAGGTCTTCACCGGCATCCGCGTCCTGCACAACACCTCGCGCGGTCCGGCGAAGGGCGGGATCCGGTTCGACATGAACGTGACGCTCGACGAGGTGAAGGCGCTCGCGGCGTGGATGACCTGGAAGTGCGCGGTGGTGAACATCCCGTTCGGCGGCGCGAAGGGCGGCGTGATCTGCGACCCGCTCAAGATGTCGGTCGGTGAGCTCGAGCGCGTGACGCGCCGCTACACCTCTGGGATCATCCAGACGCTCGGTCCTGACTCCGACGTTCCCGCACCCGATGTGAATACGAATGAGCGCGTGATGGCGTGGCTCATGGACACCTACTCGATGCACGTCGGCCACACCGTGAACGCGGTGACGACCGGCAAGCCCGTCGAGATGGGTGGTTCGCTCGGCCGTCGCGAAGCGACGGGACGTGGCGTGATGATCACGACGCTGCAGGCGCTCGAGCATCTCAAGATGGAAGTGAAGGGCGCGACGGTGGCGGTGCAGGGGTTCGGCAACGTCGGCTCGATCGGTGCGCAGCTGCTGCAGCAGGCCGGATGCAAGGTGGTCGCGGTGAGTGACCGGACCGGTGGCTGGCACAACCCGAAGGGGATCGACGTCGACGACGCGATCGCCCACGTCAAGAAGCACAAGACGCTCGAAGGCTACGGCAAGGGCGAAGCGGTCACGAACGCCCAGTTGCTCGAGCTCGAGGTGGACGTGCTCGTGCCCGCCGCGCTCGAGAACGTGATCACGACCAAGAACGCCAAGAACATCAGGGCGAAGGTGATCTGCGAGGGTGCCAACGGCCCGACGACTGCCGTCGCCGACGAGATGCTCGACGAGAAGGGCATCTTCGTGATCCCGGACATCCTTGCGAACGCCGGCGGTGTCACGGTGAGCTACTTCGAGTGGGTGCAGAACCGTGGCGGCTATTACTGGACGGAGCAGGTGGTGAACGATCGCCTGCGCGACATCATGGTGAACAGCTTCCGCGAAGTGCTCAAGCTCTCGATGCAGCACAAGGTCAACATGCGCACCGCGGCGTACATGGTGGCGATCAGCCGCGTGGCGACGGTGCATCGTCTGCGCGGCATCTATGCGTGAACCGGTCGTCGCCCCGCGCGGTCGGGGGCGGCGGTGAAAGTGCAGGTGGCCGTCGTGGGAAAGCCGCGCGACGCGGCACTCGCGGCGGCCATTCGTGAGTACGAGACACGGGCGGCGCGCTACTGGCCGCTCGACCTGATCGAGGTGAAGGAGGAATCGGCTCGCTCGTCGAGTGGGGCGGTGGTGATGCGGAAGGAGGGGGAACGGCTGCTCGAGCGGATCCCGTCCGGCGCACGACTCGTCCTGTGCGATCCGGGCGGAGAGGCGATGGACTCCGCGACCTTCGCTGCGATGCTGCATCAACAGCGGGAGCGGGCGCAGGACGTCGCCTTCGTGATCGGCGGCGCGCATGGGATCGGCGAGGTCGTGCGCGAACGTCCACATCGGCGGATCGCGCTGGCCCCCTGGACGCTCCCGCACGAATTGGCGCGCCTCGTGCTCGCCGAGCAACTCTACCGCGCCGGCACGATCGGCCGCAACGAACCCTACCACAAGTGATGCTTCGCGCCCTGATGCTCTCGTCCTCCGATCGGCTTCGATGTTCTCCGCAGGCGCGCTGCCCGGTCCGGGCCGCAACGTGAGCGCGCCGCGCGTCGTAACGGAGCCCTTGGGCGGCGGCCCGCTCTCGAGGGCGATGCAGGACGGTGTCGCGCCTGCCGAGTGGTACAGGGCACGCCCGCGTGGCGCCGCGGAGTGGACGGCGCACGCGGAGTCGGTGCGCGCGGAGTTCTCGGCGAGCCGCTGGCTCGCCGGACTGCGCCCAGCGTTCGACGCGTCGGGCCCGGCAGCGGAACGACTCGAGCGCGTCGCGTCGCAGAACGGCATCGTGGTCACCACGGGGCAGCAGCCGGGACTCTTTGGCGGTCCGCTCTACACGTTGCTCAAGGCATTCTCGGCGCTCGCGCTCGCAGATCGGATCGAGCGGGAGACGGGCATTCCCACGGCACCCGTGTTCTGGGCGGCCACCGATGATGCCGACTTCGCCGAGGCGTCGTGGACCGCGGTCGCCGACGAGGGAACGGTCCGTCGGTTGACGATCACGCGAAAGGGGCAGGACGGCCTCGTGATGGCCGAGATGCCGTTGGGTGAGACGGCACATCAACTGGAGCAGCTGTTGCACGCCGCCGGATCGGCGCCGCATGCGGGAGTATTCGACGCATTGCGTGCGGCCTATGAGACCGACGCGACCGTCGGATCGGCATACGTGAAGTTCATGCGCAGCATCCTCGAGCCGCACGGCATCGCGGTACTTGATTCGTGGCATCC
>JANOWT010000504.1:0-8423 GCA_031418115.1 Gemmatimonadota bacterium | reverse complement strand
GTCGGCTGCGAACTCGGCTGCGAACTCGGCTTCGAGGTCTTCTTCGATGTCGGCTTCGTCGTCCGTTGGTCGCGGGTGCGTCGGGTCATGCGATCGGCGAGAGGTCCAGGTGCGCGAGCGGCAAGCGTTCCACAGGCAATCTAGGCTCGACGTCGAGGTTCGGCTAACCCCGTGATCGTGTCGACGGTCCATGCTGGCGCGCCGCTCGTCGCGTGTGGAATACGGTCTGACGGAGCGTCGGATGCTCCCGCAGGCTGCCGCTAGGGCTTAGACTCCTCGTCCTCATGACTACTCCCCCACGGATCCTGGTCGTGGCCGCCACCGAACGCGAACTCGCGAAGCCGGAGGGCTGGCTCGCGTTGCAGTGCGGCGTGGGGCCCGTCGAGGCCGGAGCCGCGACCGCGATGGCGATCGCCCGGCACAAGCCCACGCTCATCCTGCACGTCGGTATCGCCGGCGCGCGGACGCGACTCGCCCTCCCGCCGGCGACGCTCGTGATCGGCACGGCGGCGCTCTACTCCGACCTTGGCGTTCCAGCGCTGTTCGCCCCGAGCACGGTGCCGGCCTCGCCGGCTCTGCTCGCCGCCGCCACACGTGCGCTGCCCGGCGCGGTGCAACTGGTCATAGGCACGAGCGCCCGTGTGGGCGGTGCGACCGACTGCGATGTAGAAGCCATGGAAGGGTTCGCCGTGCTGCGCGCCGCCGAACTCGCGGGTGTGCCGGCGATCGAGATCCGTGCGATCTCCAATGAGATCGAGGAGCCCGACCGCGCGCGTTGGCACTTCGATGCCGCGTTCGCGGCGATCACCGCGGCGACTCCGGTCGTCATAAGGGAGTTCGTGCGTTGCGCGAGCTGACGTTCGGCTATTCGCCCTGTCCCAATGACACCTTCGCCTTTCATGCATTGGCGCATGGTCTGGTCGAGGCACCGTTCCGCGTGCGACCGGTACTGCTCGACATCGAGGAACTCAACCGTCGCGCGCACGCGGGCGAGTTCGATCTCACCAAGCTGAGCGTCGGAGCCTTCGCGGGCGTCGGTGATCGCTACCGCCTGCTGCGAAGCGGCGCCGCAATGGGGAAGGGCACGGGGCCCCTCGTCGTGACGCGCACACCGATGTCACTCGCGGACGCAGTGCGCGGGCGGATCGCGATCCCTGGTCTCGAGACCACTGCGTACCGCCTACTGCGGCTCGCGGCGCCGACGCTCGGTGAGGTGGTGGAGATGCGCTACGACCGCATCCTGCGCGCGGTGAGCGGCGGCGAGGTCGACGCCGGGTTGATCATCCATGAGAGTCGCTTCACCTACGCCGAGCACGGGTTGGTGAAGGCGATCGATCTCGGCGACTGGTGGGAGCAGGAGACCGGTCTCCCGGTGCCGCTCGCGGGGATCTGTGCGCGTGCCGACCTCGACGACCTCACGCGTGCCGCCGCCGAACGCGCGATCCGTGCGTCGGTGCAGTATGCGTTCGACCACCCCGAGGCGAGTCGCGCGTACGTGCGGGCGCATGCGCAGGAGCTGTCGGACGCGGTGTGCGACGCGCATATCGCGCTCTATGTGAACGCGTTCAGTCTGGACGTCGGCGACGAAGGGCTCCAGGCGATCGCGCGACTGGTCAGTGGGGATCAGCCGCACCACTAGCACGCACACATTCACGCAGTGAGGCGGCAATGACGCTCGATCTATCCCAGTTCGTCGAACACCACGACGGCATCTCGGTCATCCGGAATGGAGAGACCATCCGATCGTGGAACGGCATCCAGTACCAGGCCGGGCTCTCGGCGAAGAACACCAACGCGAAGCAACTGTCGATGAACATCGCGACCGTGCCGCCCGGTGCGGTCGCCTTCTCGCATGTGCACGTGGACTTCGAGGTGATGCTCTATATCCTCAAGGGCCGGGTGCGGCACGAGTACGGGCACCTGCTCAAGCAGTCGGTCGAGAACGGCGAAGGCGACTTCATCTACATCGAGCCCGGCGTGCCGCACGAGGTGTTTAATCTCAGCGAGACGGAGCCGGTGGTCGCGGTCGTGGCGCGATCCGACGCGACCGAGTGGGCGCACATCGTCAGGTACGACCGCGCGTCAGGGGAGCTGGGAGAGGTGTTGAAGCCGTAGCGCGGGTCTAACGCGCCCGCTGCGTCCCCGTCGACCGTCGCGCTGGCGGCGGCCCAGCGAGCATGGTCCCCGGCCCGAACGTCCGCGCGCGTCCAGCGCGTTTGGCCGCGAGCAGGCGCTCGTCGGCGAGCACCAATATCGCATCTGGAGTGCCGATCCCGCCGGCGGCGGGCGCATGCGCGACACTGCCGTCGGTGGGCGCGCCGGCGACGCCCGCAGAGAAGTTGAGCGGGATCGTGCGGCCGTCGCCAAGCGAGAGCGGTGTCGCCTCGAGCTCAAGGCGCAGCGACTCGATGCGCATGAGCGCCGCCTCGGGCGGCGTGCCCGGCATGAGCACCACGAACTCCTCACCGCCGTAGCGGGCCACGATGTCCGTGCGGCGCATGGTGTTCGAGAGTCGGTCGGCGATCGCCCGAATAGCCTGGTCGCCGCGCGAGTGGCCATGGTCGTCGTTGATCGCCTTGAATCGGTCGATGTCGAGGATCGCGAGTGCGAGCGGCTGCCCGTTGCGCGACGCCGACTCGATCGCGAGCTCGAGTGCGCGGTCGAAGTGACCCCGATTGAAGAGTCCGGTGAGCCGGTCGCGCGCCGCGAGGTAGAGCAGGCGCTGCGCACGCTGGACCAACGCCACGGAGAGTGCGGTGGCGATGCCGAGCAACAGCAGCCGCGTCGCAAGGTCCACGGGGAGGTAGGGACCCGCGTCGGCGACCAGCAGGGGGTCGCTGAGGTCGTACAGCGCACCGCCCGCGATCCACATCGCCCCGTACTGCAACGCCGCGAGCGTTCCCGCGCCGATGCAGATCCGCGCATCGTAGCGCAGACTCGTCGCGGTGATCGCCAAGAAGTACATCTCGAACGTGACCTTCGAGTTGAGCGCCACCAGAGGCGAGCTCACCAGGAAGAAGCTCGCGAGCGCCACGCTCACCATCGTCACGTCGAAGGCGCTCGACGCGAAGCCGATCCACGCCTGCCAACGGCGCTGCTCCACCAGGCGCCAGATCACCACCGAGATGATCGCGGCGCCGAGCGTGACCGCAAACCCGGAGACGAACATCGGCACATCGGGATGCTGCGTGAGATTCCACGTCGGCGCGATCATCAACAGCGCCATCACGACGACCCGGACCCGCGCGACCACACTCTCGCCCTCCACGCCCGCATCGGCGAGCGCGTCGTCAGGACGCGTCCAGATCGGCGGCGCCGTCACGCCCGCGGTGAAGCTCGGGGTGACGACGCGCTTGCGCACCGGAGGCTCAGAAGCGCGGATTGGTCTTCCTCGGCGCATTGCCGCAGTTCGCCGGCCAGTTGGCCGGCCATGCGCCCGGCGACTTCGTACGGTCGATGAATGTCGGATCCTCCGATGCGAGGTACGCCATCATCGCCGCGAGTGTCGCGTTGTGCTTGAGATCGTCGAACACGACCTTGTCGTAGGTGTCGCGGTTGGTGTGCCAGGTGTAGCTGTTGTAGTTCCAGCCCACCGCGCCCATGCCGACCGAGGGCGTCGCATAGCAGGCGAAGACCGCACCATCGGTGCCGCCGGGGTTGCCGGTGGGCGTATCACGGAAGCTCCACTGCACGACGTTCGCGCTCATGCTGTCGGTGTAGAAGCTCGGCAACTTGGCGTACCAGTCACGCAGGTGCGGGCCGATGTTGGTGAGTCCGGCCGCCGAGAGCGACTGCACGCGTCCGGTGCCGTTGTCCTGATTGAAGAGCGCCTGCAGGCCGACCATCACTTCGGGATGATCGTTGGCGAACGCGCGCGAGCCGTTGAGGCCCTGCTCCTCGCTCGCCCAATGCCCCACGAGGATCGTGCGCCGCGGGTTGGGATACACCTTCTTCAAGATGCGCATCGCTTCCATGGCCATCAGCGTACCGGTGCCGTTATCTGTCGCGCCCGAGCCTCCGTCCCACGAATCGAAGTGCGCGGACAGGATCACGTACTCGTCGGGCTTCTCACGACCGCGGATGGTCGCGATGGTATTGAAGGCGGGCACCTCGCCGAGCAGATCGGCGTCGGCGTCGATCTTGACCATCGGTCTTTGGCCATTCTCGGCGAGCCGGAAGACGAGCGAGTAGTCCTCGCAGTCGAGCGTCATGGCGGGTGCGACGGTGTTGTAGGTCTCGAAGATCTCGATCACGCCCCATCCACCGGTGCCTTGCGGGGCCGCAGGAGCAATGGCGCGCGCTGCGGCGGCGGCTCCGCCGCCGCTCATGTTGCCCGACGGCGCGGCGGCACCCTGACCACCAGGTCCGCCCTGGCCGCGTCCACCGCCGGGGAATCCGCCACCCGTACCGAAACCACTGAGCTTATTGCGCGACGTGATCATGCCCACGACGCCAGCCTGCTCGAGCCGAAGCCCGAGCGTGCCGGTGCCGAGTCCCATGGAGCGTCCGGTGCCGCGATAGAGTCGCGTGCTGTCGCGCGTGTCGGCCGCCCAATCGGCCTGCATCGTGCTCACGAGCGAATCCATGCGTGCCTTGGAGGCCGGCGTGGCAAAGCGGAACCAGTCCTCAGAAGGCCGACAGGTAGGCCACGACGGCGAGAGGAGGACGATCTTCCCCTTGGCCTGCGGCAGCCACCGCACGAACTCCGTGCTGTCCCTGAACTTGGGCAACACGATCGCTTCGGCCGTCACGGCCTTGCCCCTGGTGCCGGGGCTCCACGCGAGCATGGTGCCGTCGAGCGAGCGCACGCGCGGGCCCACGAGGTCCACATGCGAGAGTCCACGTCGCCAGCCGCGCCACGTACCGTAGGCGTCGCGTCGCGCGTCGATGCCCCATGACTTGTACTGGCTCACCACCCAGTCACTCGCCGAGGCGAAGCCCGGGCTACCGGTGAGGCGCGGTCCGATCGAGTCGAACAGCACCTGCGCCAGCTTTTCCGTCATGGAGCTGTCCATGCCGACCGACCAGATCCGCTTGATGACGGGGTCGTCGGTGGGGAAGGTGAGCGGCACGCGGCCGGTGACCGGCGCGGCGGGCGCCTGCTGCGCGGTCAACGGCGCGGCGGGGAATAGCAGCGCGCCGACGAGCGACGTTGCGAGTAGACGGGAGATGCGCATGTGGTGGCGTGGGATGGACGGATGGATCAGCCGCAACGAAGGACTGGAACGATACGACTTTCAAGGGCGCGCCGTTTGCGATGGTCGGTCAGCGCACCGATTCGTGTGTGACCCGCCCACTGAACACAGTCAACAGGACCCGACCTCGGAGCAGTTCACGCGCCGCCGCCAGACGGAACGGATCCACGTCGACCACCGTGAAGTCCGCCCGCCGGCCCACGGCGATCATCCCGCCGCGCGCCTCGTCGAATCCGGCGAACGCATTCCACACGGTGTAGCCTCGCACCGCTTCCTCGGCCGTCATGCGCTGCGCCGGCAGGAATCCCTCGGGCGGCGCGCCGGTCGTGTCCTGCCGCGTGATCGCCGAGTGCAATCCATAGAAGAGCTCCCAACTCGATCCGGGAAGATCCGATGAGAACGCGAGACGCGCTCCGTCACGCCGCAGTGTGCGCCAAGCGTACGCGCCTTCGGTGCGCGAGGGTCCGAGCCGCGCCTCCACCCACCCCTTGTCCTCCACGGCGTGCGGCGGCTGCATGCTCGCGATGATCCCGCCACTCGCGAAGCGCGGCATGTCCTCGGGCGAGATCACCTGCGCATGCTCGACACGATGCCGCGGTGGACTCGCCGGCGGAACGGCGGCGACGACCGAGTCGATGAAGTCGAGCGACGCACGATTGCCCGCGTCGCCGATCGCATGGATCCCCACCTGGAAGCCCGCCGCCATGGTCTGCGCCACCGATGCGCGGTCGAATCCATAACTCGCGCCGCTCACGCCACGGTGTCCGGGCCGGTCGGAGTAATCCGCGAGCAACTGTGCGCCCCGCGAGCCGAGTGCCCCGTCGTAGTACGCCTTCACGGCGCGGATCACCAGTGAGCCGTTGGTGTGCGCGAACGGTCCACGGGCGCGCCACTCCCTCAGCAGCTCGGCGTTGCGGCCGTCGAGCATCGCGTACACGCGCACGGGGAGCACGCCCGCGTCGGCCAGCCGTTGGAGTGACGCGACGACGTCGGCCGCAGTACCCGCTTCGTGCACGCCGGTGAATCCCGACGCCGCCATCACGCGAAGCGCGCGCACGACCTGCGAGTCGCGCTGCGCCGGAGTCGGCGCGGGGACGGCCTTGTCGAGCAACTCGATGCCGCGATTGAGCACCAGTCCCGTGGGTTCGCCCTGGGCGTCCTTGCGGATCTCGCCGCCGGTGGGTGCGACGGTGCTTCGTGTGATGCCCGCCTCATCGAGCGCGCGCGCGTTCGCCCATCCCGCGAATCCATGCAGGCCTCGCAGGAACACGGGGTGGTCAGGAACCCGCGCCGAGAGCACGCGCTTGTCCGGATAGTCGTCCGCCCACGCACCCTCGTCCCACCCGAAGCCGATGATCCATTCGCCCTTGGGTGTGCGCGCGGCGCGCTCGACGACCTTCTCGATCGCGGCCTCGGGCGTGTCGATGCCGGTGAGGTCCAGGCGTTCGAGCGACTGGCCGAGCTCGGCGGTGTGCGTGTGCGCGTCGACGAAGCCGGGGAGGACCACGGCGCCAGCGAGATCGACGACACGCGTGGTCGAACCGCGGAATCGCGCGCCGTCGGTCGCGCTTCCCACGAAGATGATCTCGTCACCTCGCACCGCGATGGTCGTGGCATCGGCGTGCCAGCCAAGTGAGTCGTGAGGCGCGTCGGTGGCGGGCGAGCCGTCCGGTGCCGGCTCCGACCAGTTGAGCGTGTACACGCTCGCATTGGTGAGCAGGAGGTCGGCCTGGGGCGTTCGCGCGCATGCGAAGACCGCGATCACGGCGAGTCCGGCCGCGACGACCGACCGAGTGCGTTGACTGATGATCATGGGGTTCTCTGAGAGGAGCGGAGGAACGTCGACGAAACTACCGGCTCGGCTTCGCCGGCGCGACGATCACCTCGAGCGGGATGTACCACCCCGCTTCCATGCTGCGGATCTCGAAGCGCCAGGTGCCGGGTGCCGTGGGTGTGAACTCGAAGTCCGATGTCTGTCCCGGCCCCATCTCGAGGTGCGCGGGGCGAATGGTCCGTAGCGCGGCAGGCAGGTCGGCCCCGTCCTTCGCGATCGCACGCCACCGCGCGACCGTCGAGTCGTTCTGCAGTGTGAAGCTGATGCGCCAGTCGGGGTGGATGCTCACGATGCGCAACCGGTGGGTCTGCCCGGCGACGAGCCGCAGCGGAGCAGGGCTCCGCCGGCCGTTCACGAGCGCGAACGGACTCTCCAGCTTCGCTTCGAGTTCGGGACCGCCGCCACCGGCGATGATGAGATGGTCGCGCGTGAGGTCGCGCGGCGTATCGGTCACGACGATCGCGCCGTACATCCCCGACTGGATCTGGCGCCGATCGTCGAGGTGCGAGTGATACGGATACGTTCCCGAGCGCGGCGGAGTGAACTCGGCGACGAACGAATCGCGTGGCGCGATCTGCGTATAGAGGCGACTGCCGAGACCGCTGAAGTGCGGCACGCCGTCAGGGAAGCTCTCGATCTCGAGTCCGTGCCAGTGGACCGAGGTCGGTTCATCGAGTTGGTTGCGTACGACGATGCGTACGGGTTGACCGCGGCGTAACTCGAGCACTGGGCCGGGGAGTACCACCGAATCGGGCGCGGGCACGCCCGTACCTGACTGCAGCGAGAACCCGTAGGCCGGTGCTCCCGTGATGAGCCGGTTCGGGTCCTTTCCCACGAAGAGTTGCATCTCGCGCGCGTTCGCCGTTGATGTGGCGACGTACCCCGGTGCTGGCGCCACCTTGATCCCCACGACGAGCCCACGCATGGAGTGACCGGCGGCGGCGTGCGCACCCGATCCCGCACCGCCGATGGACGCCGCCTCGGATGGATCGCGCGGAGATCCCGCGAGCGACACGGTCTCGTCGGCGTGGAACGCGAAATGGCAGTGAAAAAGCCAGTTGCCGGGCGTGGAGGCGAGGAAGCTGAACATCACCGTCGCGCCCGGCTCGATCAGGTCGGTATTGGACAGGTGTTGTAACGCGAGCGGCACCGGCACGTCGCGGTCCACCGTCCCGTGCGATTCGATCTGGTAGAAGAATCCGTGGAGGTGCAGGGGGTGGTAGAGCGGAATGGTGTTGATCACGCGGAAGCGCGCCGAGTCGCCCTGCTGCAGCGCGATCGTCTCGGTATGCGGCCAGCCCTTTCCGTTGATCACCGAGACCACCTCAAAGGGGCGTCCGTCGGCGTATGGATGGAACCACTCGCTGAGTACCAGGATGTGGTCGCGGGTCGAT
>JANOWT010000503.1:0-1609 GCA_031418115.1 Gemmatimonadota bacterium | reverse complement strand
GCTGGACCGCACCGCTTCCGTGTGCACCGGCTGCTCGCAGGGGTGCAACACGGTGCTCGAGACGCGCGACAACGTGATCGTGCGCATGAAGCCGCGCTCCAACGAGGACGTGAACCACTTCTACATCTGCGACACCGGTCGTCTGGATTATCGCTGGATGAATCGCCCCGATCGCGTCGATCTCCCGATGATCCGTCTGCACGACGTGCTCTCGCCGGTGGACTGGGAGATCGCGTACGCGGAGGCGGCGAAGGCGCTCAAGGGTAAGCGGGCGTATGTGGTCGCGAGTCCGACGCTCTCCAATGAAGCGCTGTTCATGCTCAAGCGCATCATGAAGCAGACGGGCGGCGAAGGCGTGTTCCGCTGCGCGACCGGTCCCGAGGCGCCGCTCCCTGGCGTGACGGATCTCTCGCTGCGTGCTGACCGCGCGCCGAATGTGAATGGCGCCGAGCTGCTCGGCTTCAAGCGCAATGATGCGAACCCGCTCGCCGGGCTCAAGGATGGAGACGTGCTCGTGCTTGCCGGCGACTCGCTGGTCGGCCTTGACGTGAGCGCCGCCAAGAAGGCCAGCGCGATCATCGTGATCGGCACGACGATGGTGGACGGGATCCCGACGCCGGCCGTCATGCTCCCGATCGCGAACGTCGCCGAAGAAGAAGGCACCTTCACCAACCTGCGCGGACGCGTACAGCGCTTTCTGCAGGCCAAGGCGGCGCCGGGACTCGCGCGGCCGAGCTGGTACGCGCTCGCTGATCTCGCGACCACGCTTGGCGCGAACAGCGACGACATGAATCTGCCGTCGGCGATCTTCGCGGCGCTGGCCAAGTCCGAACCGGCCTTCGCCGGACTCTCCTACGACACCATCGGTCTCCGCGGCGGGCTCGTCGCGGGCGCCAGGGCGGGGGCGCACTGATGCTGCCGCTCGACGCAAACCAGCTGCCGCCGTCGGCATTCGTCTTCTTGCTCGCGACGATCGTGAAGATGCTCGCGATCTTCACTCTGTACATGGTCGTCGTCGCCTACACCACGCTTGCAGAACGAAAGGTCTCGGCGTGGATCCAGGACCGACATGGTCCCAACCGCGTGGGGCCTTGGGGCCTCTTTCAGGTGCTCGCGGACGGTGTCAAGAACTTCATGAAGGAAGAGACGATGCCGGGGCAGGTGAACAAGCCCCTGTTCATCCTCGCGCCGGCGATGGCGTTCACGACCGCGATGATCGCGTGGGCGGTGATCCCGTTCGGCGCGCCGCTCCCGACGCCCTGGGGCAAGATCGACCTGGTGGTCGCGGACATGCCGATCGGGTTCCTCTACGTGCTCGCGATCACGTCGCTGGGTGTGTATGGCATAGTGCTCGCCGGCTGGTCGTCGAACAACAAGTACGCACTGCTCGGCGGCCTTAGGTCGTCGGCGCAGATGATCAGCTACGAGATCGCGATGGGGATGAGCACGGTGTGCGTGCTGCTCGTGGCGGGGAACGTCTCGCTCACGGCGATCGTGGCCCAGCAGCAGGCGATGAACTACAACGTCATCCTGATCTCGGTCGCGGCGTTCATCTTCCTCGTGTCGGCGTTCGCTGAGACCAACCGAGTGCCGTTCGACCTGCCCGAAG
>JANOWT010000502.1:0-6958 GCA_031418115.1 Gemmatimonadota bacterium | reverse complement strand
CCCGTGAACACCAACTGCGTCGCACTCGCCGGATTCGCCGTGATCAACGCGCCGAGCGCGGTCGCACTCCCCGCCGACGTCGCCCGCAGTCGATAGTTGGAACCGACGAGATCCACCGTCAGATTCGCGAACGTCGCGATGCCGGCCACTGCCGCCACCGTGGTTGTGCCACCGAGCACCGCGCCAACCGGATTCGTGTCGAACGCCAGCGTGACGTTGCCGGTGAACGTCGTGCGGAGGCGCCCCAGCGCATCCTCGACGCGCACCGTGATCGCCGGCGCGATCACCACTCCCGCTGTGACGGTCACTGGCTGCGCGCTGAACACCAGCTGACCCGGCGCCGAAACGCCACCCGTGTAGAGCGCCGTCACTTGGCTCGCGTCGATCGCCCCCGAGAAGATGCGCAGCTCGTCGATGTCGCCGTCCAGGAACTCACCGAATGGATCGAACTGCCGCCCGAGCCGCGTGTTGTTCCCCGTCGCCGGCGTCGCGATGCGCTGCCCGAGCGTCTGCCGCAATGCGCCGTCGACGTAGAGCCGCGACTGATTCGCTATCGAATCCACGACCAGCACGATGTGCCGGAATAGCCCGTCCGCCGCCGGCACGGGTTCGCCCGTCGACGGCCACTGATCGGATGCACGGAGCACTCCCGCCGCGGTGTGACCGATGTAGAAGCCCGGCGCATTGCTCGCACCCTGCGAGATGTACTCCGTGAGTGACGACGTCGACCGGTTCCGCACGAACAGCGACACACTGTACGACCCCGAGTTCGGTACGATCTGACTCCCGAACTGCACGAACCCATTCGTCCCGCCGAACGCGAGCACCTGATTCGTGATCGCGTTGTTCGTGCCGCCGAACGCGCCGTTCGCCGTCCCCACGATGTCATTTAGGTCCGTGTTGAACGGATAGTGATGGATCAGCGCGACCACCGGCGCCGTCGCCGTCGCCGTGCTCGCGAGCGGCGACCCCGCGAGCCCCGTCACCGTCGCGCTCATGCTCTGCGCACCCACACCACCACCGAGCGTCCACGCCGTCTGCGCCAGCCCACTCGCATTCGTCACCGCACTCGCGGTCCCAACGCTGCCGCCATTCGCCGCGGCGAAGTTCACGGTCACTCCAGCCATCGGGAGCCCATCGGTCGCATTCACGCGCACCACGACCGGCTGCGACAACAACGTCCCCACCAACGCGCTCTGACCACTCCCCGACACCCCGACGAGCGCCCCCGCACGCGGCAGCACCTCGAGCAGCACGGTGTCCGCCGGCCCACCCACACTCAGCAACTGCGCGATGATCACCGCCGGCCCGCGGCTCGGCAGCGTCGTTCCCGCGCCAGCCCCCGGCGCCGTGATTGTCGCACGCGTCGGCGTCGCCGAGCGCCATGCGATCGGAGTGCCCGCGATCGGACTCCCCTGGCCATCGAGCGCAGCGGCGGAATACGAGAACGTATTGCCCGCGAGCACCGTGTCGGCACTGCGCGAGATCACCACACTCGTCGCCGCAGCACCCGTACCGGTGAAGGTGACTGGGATCTGCGGCACCGACGGCGGTTCGCTCCCGGGCACCGTCGGCACCACCTGCACCTGCTGCGGTCCACCACGGAACACCGTGTCGCCGGCCGCATTCACGAATGCCAACGAAAGCAGCATCGACTCACCGGCGCTGCCTGAGCCCGACACGATCGGCACGTCGAACGAGACCGGCACCTCCTGCACATTGCTCGGAAAATCCACCACCCGATCGACCACGCTGGCCCCTGCCGAGTTCACGAGCACGACTCGCACCTTCGTGAACGGCACCAAGTCGCTCGCCACGCCGTTCGGCAACCCGTCCGGGCCGAACCGCACCTCGAACGTGAACCCGCGCACCACGCGTAGACCGTCCAGCGGTCCCGTGACTTCGCGACCGCAACTCAGCGTGGCGAGGACGCAAGCGGCGCCAGCCAGCAACGCACGGCGAAAGGTCGAGCGGTCGAGTCGCGGCAAGCGCGGGCCCTTGAAGAGGTTCGCCCCTGCGCAGAAGCCGGCACACTCGCCCCGCGCGGGTATCGATTGACTCAAAGGTCGGCTCCGCTCTCGAAGGCCGCAAGGCGACCGCCCGGAGCGCAACGTGACGCCCGTCACCGCGGTTCCGCTGCGCGCTCCCACGGCGCAACTTCAGGTATGACGAGCCCCGCACTCCACGCACGCTTCGAACAGCCCGTCCCCGTCCTCGCCGAGGACATCGACGAGCTCGGCCACGTCAACAACGTCGTCTACCTCCGCTGGGTGCAGGACGTCGCCATCGCGCACTGGCAGGCGGCCGCGACGCCCGAGCAGCGCGAGCAACTCGCCTGGGTCGCCCACCGCCACGAGATCGACTACAAGGCGCCCGCTCTCCCCGGCGACGAGATCATCGCGTCCACCTGGGTCGGAAGCGCCGAAGCCGTGCGCTTTGAACGATTCGTCGAGATCCTCCGCGCGAGCGACCGCAAGGTGCTCGCCGCGGCGCGGACCCTCTGGGTGCCGATCAGTCGCGCGACCGGGCGCGTGACGCGGGTGGACGATGCCGTGCGGCAGGTCTTCTCGACACCCGTTTGAGCGGCGAAGCGTCCGCCGACGAGACTACTGCCGCACCGAGGTGCCACGGAAGTCGGTCGTCACGTTCCAGACGAGCGCGTTCACGATCTCGCCGTAGGCTTCGCCCGGATCCTGCGCGTCGAACACGGCCGTTCCGTTCAGGAGCGACACCGACTGCAGCGTTTCGCGCTGCGTGGACGACCGCGCCCAGAGCGTCGCACCCGACTCCGTCGACAGGAGTCGAGTCGAGAGCGCCACTGTGACCTCCGTCGACGCGCTCAGACCGCCGAGCAACCGTACACGCGGCTTGATGTCCGAGACCGTGAGCTGTCCCACCATGATCGTCTTCACGCCGTGCTGTTGGCCGAGCCGTCGCGCGGCCGCCGCATCGATCACCCCGGTCAGCGCGCCGAGCTCGAGCAGCTCGATCCCCTGCTGCGCGCCGAGTACGCGTTCGGCGAATCGTTGCGTGGCGAGCGTCGCGAGTCCGCCCTTGGCGCCGGTCGCAGTGAAGGTCACGAGCCCGATCCGCGAGTGCGGCGCGAGGCTGACCGCCGGATCGAGGAGCACTTGCTGGGTGCGGGTGCGGCTCCCGCCGCAGGCGGCTAGCGTGCCGACAATGAGGAGTAGAGCGGCGGGACGGATCAGGCGCGGCGACATGATAGGAGCTCCGAGGCGGGTACCGGAGCAAGACGCCCCCGGGGTGCCTCGCGAAACACCGCCAGCTCCTGGCGATCAGCCCGGCGCGATCGGATGCCGCCAGCGCAGTCCTTCGAATCGCGCGAAGTCGCGATCGGCCGTCATGAGTTCACAACCGTGCTCGATCGCGAGCGCCCCAGCGAGAGGGGTCGCAACCTTGAAGACACGCGGGTCGGTGACGAGCCGCAGCACGCTCGCGAGCACACTCTCGGCCACCGCGAACGGCTCGCGCGAAGCGACCACACCGTCGAGGCATTTCGCTTCTTCATGATTTGATGATCGCGTCGATCGTCTCCGCTGCCAACGGTGCGCGGGCTCTCCAGTTCACGCCACCCGCTCCACCCACCCCACCGCATCGAATCCGGCATCGAAACTCAACACCCGCGTGATCCCGCGCCGCTTCATCACCGCCACGTGCAGCGCATCGCGCGCCGAGAGCTTCCCGAGCCCCATCATCACATCCCGTGCCTGCTTCACATCCTCGGCCTCCACCGGAAAGACCTCGTCGACAACGCCAAGCAGCGCGTCGAACGCCGGCTGGATCGCATCAGGCCGCTTGAGTGCCCCGTACCGGTGCAGGATCTCCTGCATGACCTCAGCGCTCGTCACCATCTTCTCACCGCGATTGATGATCCGCTCGAGCGCTGCGCGCGCCGCATCCTTGTTAGGGTGCGGCGCGCCGACGAGGTACATGGGGATGTTCGAGTCAACGAAGATCATGACTCGCCACCGAGGTACCCGCGCTCGATCTCGGTGAGCATCAGATCGATGTCCGCCGTGGGATACGCTCCCTGCGCCGCCTCGCGCACGACCGCGAGCTTCCGCCGGGGCTCGGCGTAGGGTTCATCGGTGCGCGCCGAGCGAAGGGCCTGGCGCACCCATTCGGCGACCGTCATCCGGTGGCGTCGGGCGATCCGGCGGATCTCGTCGAACTCAGAGTCGTCGAGCAGGACCTGCAAGCGTTGTGTCATGTAGCTGAGTATATATTACTCATCTGCATGAGTCAAATGAAATTCGAGCGATGTCTTACTCGCGTGACATGTTAGGCTCGCGCGTCCGCTGGTTCGTCATGCATTTCATTCGCGCGACCTCGACTCGACCAGAGCTCGCATAGTTTCGGCTTCTGGCGTGTTCGCCCGCCCCAGCGCCTCGGCCACAGCGTCGCGATCCCGTTCGCTACGATTCTGACTGACCTTCCACTTCCCTTCCAAGCGTCGGATCGGCAGTTCGATCCCCACGATCGCCTTCAGCAGTGACGCGACGAACTCCGGCGGCGCGTCGCTCACTTTCCACGGCGTGGCGAACTGCGCCTCGTGCCGATCCGTGAGCGACACCAGATGCGTCGTGAGCCACTCCGAATCGTGAACGATCCGGAGCCGGCCCGTTGCATGGACCACCACGTAGTTCCACGTCGGGACCTCTTTGCCGTGATCGAACTTCCCCGGGTACCAGCCGGCGGAGATGTAGTGCTGCGCCCCAGCGAAGATCGCGAGCGCATCCGTGGTCGTGGAGGCGTCCTTCCATTGGGTGTTCGCACGCGCGACGTGGCCCCGGAGCACGCCGAACTCACTGCCGTCGTCTTCATGCACCATGGGGATGTGCGAGCCGACCAGGCCGCTCTCGCACAGGGTGACGAGTGCGGCGAGCGGGTGCGCGGCCATCATCTCTCGCAGCACCGGCAGGCGGTGCTCTTCGTTCGAGCTCGGTGTGTACATCGCTCTCAGTTGACCGGGTCCGTTCCGCTAGTGTAAAACTCGAGGCGCGCCGCTAGCGCCAGGCGTGCCGCCGTAACCGGACGAGATCATCCGCATCCTTCACGGCCACGTAGACGGTGTTCGCTCCAGACCCGACGATCGTCTCGTTCGCCGGCAGTGAGATCTCGCCCAGCAGCGCGCCGCGTCGATCGATCACGAAGTAGTGAGACCCTGCGAAGTCGGCGCTCTTCGCTCGGCGCACGAGCAGGGTCCCTGCCGGCCCAGTCAGCAGCGATCGTCCGATCGGGAAAGCGGGAATGAATGCGGGAAAATCGCTCGCCACCGGAGCCTGAGGCACTGGGAAGCCAGGCGGGGCACTGGTCGCGGAGTAGTTCGACTTGTTCCGTTCGAGATACGCCGCGCGCTCACGCGCGTCGACTCGTACCCGTGCCACCGGCAGCGCGGCAGCGCGAGTCCACGCGCCCGCGGGCGATCGCCACTCCACGCGAAAGGGCTCCGAACGCGCGATCGCGAGCCAGCCATCCGCGAAGAGCAGCGCCTGCTCGTCGGAGGCGAGTACGCCGCTCACCATGCTGCTCGACGAGGTGATCGTGCCCTCGGCGTTGCGATTGATCTCGATCCGCCGCGGCGCGTTCCGCACCTTGGCCACGGTGTCGGCACGGCCCGTCGCTCTCGTGACCAGCACGATCGCGGTCGAGTCTCGTGCATCGGTCTGCGTCCGCCCGTCCGCGCGCGGTGGTGCGCTGTGGAACAGCACATGGCCAATGGCGTCCGCGCCCATCGCTAAACTGTTCGTCGCCCTCACGGCGGGGTCGTCCGGAGCGACGGTCGTTGCGATCCTCGCGTTGTCGAACAGCACCCACCTGCGCCCCATCAGATCAGGCATCAGCGTGGAGTCGCCACCGAGCGCGTAGAGGAACGAGACCGTGACGTACTCATTCGGCCCCCGCCCTGTTCGACCAATCGGCTCTGCCGTTCCCTTGCTGAAGTCGAGGACGACGAGTCGCTGCTCGCGGTTCTCCGTGACCAAGACCCGACCATCGGCGAGCTCGCGGACCGATCCGGGAGCAGTGAACTCCTCGGGGTGCGTGGCCGAGGGCGACTTGAGCGTGATCGGTGTTGGGCGCTGCGAGTACGCAGCGCCGGGCGCGGCCAGCGCGACGGCGAGAGCGAGCGTGGCGATCTTGATCAACCGCGCGGTCATTTGCTCGCCTCAGCGCGCTGTCTCGCCGTGATCAGCATGAGCACACTTGCCACCAGGAAGTAGAAGGTGAGGATCGCTGCTGCGTTTCGCGCGGCCGCCCCGAACCCGATCGTGCTCGCGTCGACGAAGAAGTACGGATACTTCCCGATGATCGCGCCGCGCAGCATCAGGTAGGCGAAGTACGCGGCTGGGTAGATCCCGAACGCCGGTACGTGCGCGTATCGCAGCCCCGCCTTGGGCGCGTGGAGCACCCAGTACAGCGTGAAGAGCGTGGGCACGAAGTAGTGCAAGCCCAAGTCGGTCGCGTACTCGACACCGACGGGATTGTTGATCGCGCTGAGCAGGAAGTGGTACGCGAGGCCGACCACGATGATCGCCGACGCGGTCATGGCACTCACGCGCGGGTGCGCGAGCCAGCGCGCGGCGGGACTCGCGGGCGCGAACATGGGCACCGTGAGCACGAGTGCGACGAGCGTGTTCGTGAGGACGGTGAAGTAGCTGAAGTAGTCGGTGACGCCGACCAGCAGCGTCTCGCCCTTGGCTTGCGCGTTCAGCACGGAGTAGACCATCTGCACGAGGACCGCGGTCCAGGCGATGGCGGCGGTGGCAGGCGCGATGACGCGCTTCATATAATTGACGGAGAACGCTGAGGGGGAGGTCGACCTCCCGGAAGATACCGTTCGGCCCCGGGACACGCCGCCCGCCCCGTCGACGCAGCTACTTCCGCTCCGGACCCGTCCTACCCTAAGAAGCGTTTGTGACCCTCCGGCCCGGCGGAG
>JANOWT010000501.1:0-3008 GCA_031418115.1 Gemmatimonadota bacterium | reverse complement strand
GCAGTACAAGGCGAGCCGCGCCTAAGGCGACCCAGCAATGGCCAAGGGGCGGGAACTCAAAGGTCGCATCAAGTCCGTCGAGAACACGCGCAAGATCACGCGCACGATGGAGATGGTCGCGACGTCGAAGATGAAGCGGGCCCAGGACCGCGTCGTCGCGGCGCGCCCGTACGCGCGTGCGCTCGCCGACGTGATCGCGAGCCTGTACAACCCGGATCTGGCCGAGCGTTTCCCGCTCCTCCGGCAGCCGGCCAAGGAAGCACGCGCCGCGATCATCATCCTCACCTCGAATCGCGGCCTCGCTGGTGCGTTCAACGCGAACCTGATCAAGGAAGCGCGCGCACTCATCGCCCGTCTCGAGGCCGCGGGGAGCGTCGTCGAGCTCCATGTGGTGGGCAAGAAGGGCAACGGCTACTTCAAGTATGTTGGCCGTGAGGTCGCGGTGAGCCGCACCGACATCACCGACCGCCCGACCGCTGCCGACGCCGCCTCGCTCGTCGAGTCGCTCATGGCACGCTTCATCGACGGCGGGCTCGACGCGGTGTACGTGGTCGGCTCGCGCTTCAACTCGGCACTCTCCACGCCGCCGACCGCCGACCGGGTCCTCCCCGTGACGCCGCCGGCCGCGAAGGGTGGCCAGAAGGACTACCTGCTCTATCCCTCGGCCGAGGCGATCCTCACCGAGTTGCTCCCCTCGTACGTGCGCAATGCCGTGTACCGCGCGCTCGTCGAGACCGTCGCGGCCGAACAGTCCGCGCGCCGCACGGCGATGAAGAACGCCACCGACAACGCCGGCGAGATGTTGAACCTCCTCCGTCGCACCTACAACCGCGCCCGCCAGGCGCAGATCACGCAGGAGATCGCCGAAATCGTCGGCGGTGCCTCTGCGCTCCAGGGCTGACCACTATGACTACCGCTACCGCTACCCACATCGGCAAGATCGTCCAGGTCATCGGACCGGTGATCGACGTCGCCTTCGACGCCGGCGATCTCCCCGAGCTCTACAACGCGCTCGAGATCAAGGCGATCACCGAGTCGGGCCAGGAGGTCCGCGTCGTCGCCGAGGTGCAGCAGCACATCGGCCGCAACCAGGTGCGCGCCGTCGCCATGAGCTCCACCGACGCCGTCGTGCGCGGCATGGACGTGCGCGACACCGGTGCCGCGATCGCGGTGCCCGTGGGAGCTGCCGCTCTCGGACGCATCCTCAACGTGCTCGGCGAACCGGTCGACATGGGCGCGGATATCCCCGCCTCGGTCGAGCGCTGGCCGATCCACCGCAAGCGTCCCGACTTCGTAAACCTCGAGCCCAAGACCGAGATCTTCGAGACGGGCATCAAGGTCGTCGACCTGATCGCGCCGTTCGTGAAGGGTGGCAAGATCGGGCTCTTCGGCGGCGCCGGTGTCGGCAAGACGGTCGTCATCCAGGAGCTGATCAACAACGTCGCCAAGGCACATGGCGGCAAGTCGGTGTTCTGCGGCGTGGGCGAGCGCACGCGTGAGGGCAACGACCTGTACCTCGAGTTCAAGGAAGCGAACATCCTGGACAAGGTCGCCCTGATCTATGGCCAGATGAACGAGCCGCCCGGAGCCCGTCTCCGCGTCGGTCTCGCCGGCCTCACGGTCGCCGAGTACTTCCGCGACGTCGAGAAGTCGGACGTGCTCGTGTTCATCGACAACATCTTCCGCTTCACTCAGGCCGGCTCCGAAGTCTCCGCGCTCCTCGGCCGCATGCCGAGCGCCGTGGGATACCAGCCGACGCTGGCGACCGAGATGGGCGAGCTGCAGGAGCGCATCACCTCCACGCGCGACGGCTCGATCACGTCGGTGCAGGCGATCTACGTACCCGCCGACGACATCACCGACCCGGCACCGGCGACGGCGTTCGCTCACTTGGACGCGACCGTCGTGCTCTCGCGCGCGATCACCGAGCTCGGCATCTACCCGGCCGTCGATCCGCTCTCGTCGGGCAGCCGCATCCTCGATCCGCAGTTCGTCGGCGAGCGTCACTACAACGTCGCGAGCTCGGTGCAGCGCATCCTGCAGCGTTACAAGGAGCTGCAGGACATCATCGCGATCCTGGGCATGGACGAGCTCGCCGAGGACGACAAGAAGATCGTCGGTCGGGCGCGCCGCATCCAGCGCTTCATGTCGCAGCCCTTCTCGGTCGCCGAGCAGTTCACCGGCCGTCCGGGCAAGTTCGTCAAGCTCGAGGAGACGATCAGCTCGTTCGAGCGCCTCGTGGCCGGTGAGTTCGATCATCTGCCCGAGCAGGCGTTCTTCATGGCCGGCGGCATCGACGACGTGGTCGAGAACGCCAAGGCGATGAAGTGATGGCGATGCTCAAGATCTCCGTCATCTCGCCCGAAGCGACGCTGTTCGAGGGAGAGGCGCCGTCGGTGACGGCGCCCGCCTTCGACGGCGAGGTGGGGATTTTGCCGATGCACGCGCCGATGGTCACCACGCTCGGCGCGGGTGTGCTGCGGATCGGGAATGGTGACGCGCGGTTCAACGTGGAAGGCGGGTTCCTCCAGGTGGTGGACGATGTCGTTCGCGTCGTGACCGAGAAGGCCTCGCGCGCTTGACGGCGGCACGGCTCCGTCGCGAGATCGTGACTGAGCGGAACTGAAACAGAACACCGAGTGTATTCGTCCTTCACTGGGCGCTGCGACCTGCGCAGCGCCCAGTCTCGTTCGCAGGCGTTCCGACACGCCGCAACATTCCGATCAACCTCCGGACCCGATCATGATCCGTCGCATCGTTGGCATCAGCGCGCTCGTCCTCGCCGCCGCCGCACCTCTGGGCGCGCAGGCGTACATCTATCCCGCACTCCAGCCGTCGCGGATCGCGCAGCGCGAGTACAACTTCGCGCTCATCGACGGCGATGGCGGCGGCTCAGGGCTGGTCTTCCAGTGGCGTGAAGGACTCGGCAACCCCAAGCTGCAGTTCACGCTCGATGCCGGCTTCGCCGACCCGGGCCAGAATGCCGACACGCGCCTGCTCATCGGTGG
>JANOWT010000500.1:0-13981 GCA_031418115.1 Gemmatimonadota bacterium | reverse complement strand
GCATCGTGATCGGCTCCGATCCGGCGTCGATGTACTCGGCGAGCGCGCCGCTGCCGCCGAACATCGACGAGTTCATCTTCGCGGGTTTCCTGCGGCGCAAGCCGGTGAAGCTCGTGAAGGCGTTGACCTGCGACTTGGAAGTGCCGGCGGACGCGGAGATCGTGATCGAGGGGTACATAGACCCCAAGGAAGCGTTGGTGATGGAAGGCCCGTTCGGCGACCACACAGGCTACTACTCCGAGGCCGATCTCTATCCGCTGGTGCACATCACGGCGGTGACGATGCGCAAGAATGCGGTGTATTGCGCGACGATCGTCGGTCGGCCGCCGATGGAGGACTTCTATCTCGGTCACGCGACCGAGCGGATCTTCCTGCCACTGCTCAAGCTCACCAATCATGAGATCATGGACTATCACATGCCCGCTGAGGGCGTGTTCCATAATCTGGTGTTCGTGAGCATCAAGAAGACGTACCCGGGGCAGGCGTGGAAGGTGATGAACGCGCTCTGGGGCGCGGGGCTCATGTCGCTCGCCAAGGTGTTGGTCGTGGTGGACGACTGGGTAGACGTGCGAAACGTGCAGGAGGCGTGGTGGGTGGCGCTCAACAACATCGACCCTGAGCGTGATACGCGGTTCACGATGGGGCCGATGGATGTGCTCGATCATTCGAGCCGCGCGTTCACGTATGGGAGCAAGATGGGGATCGACGCGACGAAGAAGATGCCGGAGGAAGGGTTCACGCGTGACTGGCCGACCGTGATCACGATGGACGACGCGACCAAGGCCAAGGTGGACGCGATGTGGCCGCGGCTCGGGCTGGGGGCGCGGTGAGCGCGCCCGTGCCGGTCAAGGGTGGCGCGCGGGAAGGGCAGACCTTCGCCGGCGAGTCGGGGTTCGCGCGGTGGGCGAGCTTCGTGAAGCTGCCGCACACCGTGTTCGCGCTGCCGTTCGCATTGGTCGGCGTGACGATCGCCACCCGGGTCTCGGCGATCACCGTGGCGGCCGTCGGCTGGGTGGTTCTCGCGTTCACCTGCGCGCGTTGGGTGGCGATGGCGGTTAACCGGATCGTGGACCGCGAGTACGACGCGAAGAACCCGCGGACGGCGCAGCGGGAGATCCCGCGCGGGGCGATCGCGGTCGGAGAGGCGTGGGTGACCGTAGCGATCGCGGCGGCCGTATTCGTCTGGGCGGCGTGGATGCTCAACCCGCTCTGCTTCGCGCTCTCGCCGGTGGCATTGGCTTGGGTCTGCTTCTACTCGTTCACCAAGCGGTTCACGCGCTATGCGCACCTGGTGCTCGGGCTCGGGCTCGCGATCGCGCCGGTGGGTGGGTATCTCGCGGTGACCGGTGCGTGGAGTGAGCCCTGGTGGGTGTTGATTGCGCTCAGCGTTGCGGTGATGAGCTGGTCGGGCGGATTCGACATTCTATATGCGTTGCCTGACGTGGAGTTCGACCGGTCGCAGAAGTTGCACTCGATCCCTGCGGCGCTCGGTGTGCCGCACGCGATCGTGGTGGCGCGAGCGTTGCACGTCGTGACGGTGACGGCGCTGTCTGTGACGGTCTGGGCGATAGGCGCGGGCATGATCGCGTGGGTCGGTGTGGGCGTTGTCGCGGCGCTGCTCGCGTACGAGCATTCGCTCGTCGCGTCGGATGACTTGAGCAAGCTCGATGCGGCGTTCTTCACCATGAATGGTGTGATCTCTCTTGCCTTCTTCGGCTGTGTTCTCGCCGACCGGGTGCTCGCATGACGCGGCCGAATGACGAGACCGCGCCGATCGTCATGGCGATCACGGGCGCGAGTGGTGCGCCCTATGGCATCCGCCTGCTCGAGCAACTGCTCGTCGCGGGACGGAAGGTGTCGCTCATCGTGTCGTCGCACGGCTTTCGGCTATTGCAGACCGAGTCCGATGTCGCCGACATGGCGGCGTTGCGCACCGCGGTCGGCGCGGCGCGCTTCGACCGGCTCGTGACCGTGTTCGACGACACGGACCGCGGTGCCGCACCCGCATCGGGGTCGTCGCTCGCTGGCGGGATGGTGATCTGCCCCTGCTCCATGGGCACGGTCGCGAGCATCGCGGCGGGGACGTCGCGCTCACTCGTGGAACGGGCCGCCGACGTGGCGCTCAAGGAGCGGCGGCCGCTGTTGCTCGTCACGCGGGAGACGCCGCTGTCGTTGATCCATCTCGAGAACATGCGCACTGTGACGCTGGCGGGCGCGACGGTGATGCCGGCGGCGCCGGGGTTCTATCACCGGCCCGCGGCGATCTCCGATCTCGTGGATTTTATCGTCGCGCGTGCGCTCGACCACCTCGGCGTGCCGAACACGCTCGCGCCGCGCTGGGGCGAGTCGGAGTCCTGATGGCGGCGCCGGTTCGGATCGGACTGATCTCGGACACGCATGGGCTGCTGCGTGTGGATGTGCATCGCGCGTTCGTGGGGGTGTCGATGATCCTGCATGCCGGCGATGTGTGCGGCGATGAGATCCTGGACGAGCTGCAGCTGATTGCGCCGACCTGGGCCGTCTTCGGGAACTGCGACCTGCCGGGCGATCCGAGGCTCGTTGAGCGGCTCGATGTCGAGGTGAGCGGGGTGAGGATCCATGTGAGTCATGGGCATGAGCTCGGGCGGCCGGGGCCGGCGAAGGTGGCGGCTGCGTATGACGCTGATGTCTGTGTGTATGGGCACACGCACCGGCAACTGATCGAGCGGGTGGGTGAGCGGCTGGTGGTCAATCCGGGGGCGGCGGGGCCGCGGCGGTTCGACCTCGTGCCGAGTGTTGCCCTGCTCACGATCGCCAACGGTCGCGCTGACGCCGAGTTGGTGACGCTGGCGGAGTGAGATGTGGGCGCGGCAGCCGTTATGGAGCCATCGCCGACGGCGCGTCGGACATTCCCTGCGGTAGGAATAGCGGCCGCGCGAGCCCACCCGTGTCGTCGTAGAACCGCACGGCGCCGGCCGGAGTGGACGCCTTCGCCATCAGGATCAGCTGCCCCGTGTGCCCGGAGAAGTGTTCGACCACGTGATAGATGGCCGCGAAGACGGTCGTTCGCCGTCCCTGTATGAGTCGCGACTCCGCGAGCGCGGCAGCGTCGAGCCGATCGAACACGTCGACCGCGTCGGCGCACGCGGACTCGAGCGCGACGAGCATCGGCTCGAGTGCCACGCCATCGCGGGCGGCGAACTCCGCGTCGCGTTGTCGCACATCGGGCGCGCCGCCCACGCCGCTCACGATCCACTGTCGCACGTTGCCCGCCAGGTGCAGCACGAGATTGCCCGCGCTGTTCGACGACTCGTTCGCGCGATGCCAGAGGAGGTCGGCCGGCATGGCCGTTAGGGCGAGTCGGATCTTCCCCGGATACTCGAGTCCGAGGAAGTAGCGGGAGCGCTCGAGGAAGGCGGAAGCGAGGTCGTTGGCCATGGCTTCAAGATCGTCTTGCGAGGCCGCGGGGGCCACTGCTACACGAGCGACCGATCGCCACTCGCGTGGCGGCCCGGTCGCGTTCCACGGTGCTTCGTCAGAACGCGATCGCGATCGAGAGCCCCGCGCTGCGCGGCCCACCGATCGGGATCATCGGCGCGATGCGCGTACGTTCAGCGAGTGTCGCGTCCCGCGCCTGCATCGTTCTGCGGGCCTGCGTGAACCGGCCGAATGTCTGCCGAGCAACGAAGAGACTTGCCAGGCCGCCGATGACCGTAGCCGATCCGATCGTCTGATCGCCACCACTCTTGAACTGTCCGGCGCCCGTCGCGATCGCTACGGCCCCGACCGCCGCACCGAGGAACGCGACCGACCGTCGCTGGCCGAGGTTGGCATTGAAGTGCGCGAGCGCAGCGGTGCCGAGCGCCGCCCCGAGCGCGATCGTCGGCGCGTTGGTATTCACCGACGCGGCGCTCTCGCGGAACATCGGTGGCGGCTCGCCCATGTACGGCACTTGGATGCGCGCCGCCTCGTCGAGCGTGAGCCCCTGCTCGTCGAGCCACGCGCGGAACTCGTCGTCCCCCGCGAGCTCCGCGACCCAGACGTTGTTGTCCGCCGCCGCGACGCGGTCGACGAGATCGCGGTGACCCGTGCTCTCGATCAGGTGCCCGACCGCGCATACGACGCCGGTCCGGCGATCGACGAAGTACGGTACCGCCTCGCCGGGAAAGTCGTAGTTGCGCGGGAAGGCGCCGCGGTCGCGATAGTGGCGCAACCGCTCCGTGAGCGTGCGGCGATTGTCCAGCTGCGACGGGCTGAGTGCCGAGACGTCGCTCGACTCGAGCAGTGCGATGGCACCGTCGAAGTGGCGCTGGATCCGTTGCACTTCGGCCGAATGGCGCGCGGCACTCTCGTCGCCGGCCGTGACCGTGAGATGCAGCGCGGTCGCGAGGGTGAGAAGCGGGATCAGCATGTTACGCTCTCCGAAGGGGTCTCAACTCATGCTCCACATCCTACCCACGCGGCGTGGCGGCCGTCACAGCGTTCACTGGCAGCACCGAGGGTCGTCCACCCCCGCGGTCACCAAGGATCAGCGCGTCGCGCGCAGTCCGTAGAGCTCCACCCGTTCAACCCCCAGCGAGTCGAGCGACCGGCCGAGCAAGAAGTCGGTGCCGATCCGGTAGACCGTGAGCTGTGGCGGCGTACGCACCACGCCGAGCCACGCGCCCTGCGGTGAGATCACGTCCCACACCCGAGCCGCTGTATCCCTCGGGAAGCGGAACCGTTCGAGCCAGACACGCTCTCCGGCGTCCACCACCAGCTCCTGATACAGCGGCGCGTACTCGGGGATGGGGAGATCCCGCTTGTAGTAGTCCTCGTCGGTCATCCTGCTGCGCGTGTCCGCAGCTGGGATCGTGGCGAGGTCGGCCTTCGTGTATGCGTCGATGATGTCCGCTGATCGGACCCGCTCGCGCTGCCAGGTCGCAACGCGGGTCAACTTGCCAGAGAGGTCGTAGTACTCAAGCTCAGGCTTGTCGCCGCGGAGGACGACGAGCGAGTTCCCAGCGACGCCCTGGATCGGCGAGGTAGAGAGCGGGATGTAGGGAAACCGGGTGAACCCGTTGAACTCGTGCGCATAGCGCTTGGCGCCGGCGAACGTGCCGAGTGAGTCGAGGAGGGCGCCGCTGGTGTCGTAGCGGAGGAGTGAGAAGCGCGACTCGATCACCGAGCCCGCAGGCCCGCTGATCCGCCCCCCATTCTCGTATGCGAGCACGAGCCAGGTACCATCGGCGAAGATACCGCGAAGGAATGGTCGCGATACCGCGGTGGAGAGAACGAATCGGCGTGTCTCGAGGAACGTGAGGTCCTTGTCATAGACGTGCACGCGGAGGGCGCCGCCATCTGGTGCGACGAGCTGGTCGCCCGACGTGAACACCTGTAGCGAGGAGAACGCCTCGAACTCATTCGGCCCCGCCCCACTGCGCCCGATGTTCCGGAGGTGCCTTCCCGTTGAATCGAAGAGGCGCAGTTCTGGGGGGTCCGAGTTGGGCACGAGGATCCGGCCGTCGGGGAGGCGATGCACATCGTAGATGCGGCTCAGCTCGTACGCGTCGGTCGAGTCGGATGACTCGACGCCGATCGAGAGGCGGGGGGTGGCGTCGAGCTCGAAGGGCGTCGCGGATTTCGGGTCGGGCGCCGCGCATGCATGCATCGCAGCGAGCAGAGCGATTGCCAGCGCGTGCTGCAGTCTCGACATTGCGATGTTGGGCCGGCGGTGGTGAGCGGATGTGGAGTCGAGTTGTGAGCGAGAAACATGCGGCGCGCGTTCAACCGCTGCAACCATGCACCCGGCATCAGGCACGCGGTATCAGGCTCTGGCGTGCGTGAAGTGACCGGGAGGTCCCGACGAGGCTGTCGCGCGGGGGTCGGCGCGACGCTTCGACTCGATCGTGTTGGGGCTGGGCTATCCGCTGCCGGGCGATTCCATATTCTATTCCACGAGCACGTACGAGCGCACCGGTACGTACACCGTGCGCGTGCGGAGGCCTGGCTACGCGCTCTGGGAGCGAGAGGGCGTACGGGTCACTAGGGACCAGTGTCACGTGGTGACCGCGCGAGTGCGCGCACGACTGCAGTCGAGCTCGTGATGATCACTCCAGCGGCGGCGACGTCAGGCGCGACGCACACGCGCGACGAGACGCGCGAACAGCGGACGAAGCACAGCGTGCAGCAGCACACTGACGAGCGCCACGCCCGAAGCGATCACGAGCGGTAGCACCGGCCCGAACGTGTATGTGAGCCCCAGCACGAAGCCAAGCACGTACTCCGCGCGATACACAGGGAGGATGACCCCCACCACGGGAAGTGCCTGGAAGAGGAGCGATGTCGTGTCGCTCTGGCCGGAGACGAACATCAGGGCCATCACGGCGCCATAGAGCAAGGCCCCGCCGAACGCGAGCAGCATGCTGCGCAGTGCCGCATTCGCGCCGGCGTGATCGCCATCGAGGACAGTGAGCCGTGCCTGTGCACGACCGGTGAGTAGTGTCGTGATCACCGGGATCACGAGCACGCCCCACCAGTTGGAGATCACCGGCATGTCCTTGCGCGCGAGGAAGCTGTGGCCGGGTACTCCACCGTTGAGGTGCTGCCACGCCAGGAGCGACAGGTAGGCGAGGGTGAGCGCGACGACGAAGGTCGTACGGGTGCGCGGGAAATGAACTGCCTGCATAGATGTCTCCACAGAAGGCGATGCAGTCGAGGCGAGTCGGCGCGGCGAGTCAGCGAGGCGATGACCGCAGTACGACAGCAGGAGCGCCCGGGTTTCTCGCATCGGCGCGCTCGGTCCGTTCAAACCTTTGGCCGCTGAGCATGGTCAGAGTGACGAGCGCCCCCCGCCCCCTGACTCCCGTCCATGCACTCGAAGCGGCTGTTGATCGCAATACCGTTTCTGTCGTTGGCTTGTCGCTCTCTGCCAAGCGCAAGCCCAACCCGAACGCAGGCCGCTCGCCCCGCAGAGGCGGCGGCACCGTCCGTCTCAGCCGAAGATATCCCGCGCTTCTGGGCGGCCTACGACACCGTCCGCACGCTCTCCGACACGGCCGCGCAACACACCGCCTTCCGGCGCATCTACATCGCGCCCGGCTCGCCTGGCCTCGTCTCGTTGATGCAGGCGCGACGCTACACCGCCGAGCAGTACGTGGCCGCGATCACCAACTACCCGCGCTTCTGGCAGTCGGTGCGCGCCAACACGCTCCGCGCGCCATCGCATGCGCTGGCGATCGATCGGGGCATCGCACGTCTCCGTGTGCTGTATCCCGCGCTCCGCCCCGCTCAGGTCTACTTCGCGATCGGCGCCCTGCGGACAAACGGCACCACACTCGACGGTCGCGTGCTGATCGGCGCCGAGCTCGCGCTCGCTGATAGCACCGCAGTGACGGACGAGCTCCCCGCGAACTCCTCACACCTGCGGCCCTTCTTCAATGCCAACCCGGCGCGCAATGTAGTGCAACTCAACGTGCACGAGGTCGTCCACACGCAGCAACGAGCACATCCCTACAGGTTGCTGCATCGCTCACTCTATGAGGGCATCGCCGAGTACGTCTCAGTATACGCACTGGGCACCCTGTCGTCGGCACCGGCGATCGCATACGGCCGTGCCAATCGCGTGCGCGTGCGCGATCGCTTCGCGCAACAACTGCTCAGTCCGGCGGCGATCGACGAGTGGCTCTACAACTCCGTCGACAACGAGTTCGGTGTTCGCGACCTCGGCTACTACGTCGGCTATGCGATCGCCGAGGGCGTGGTCGCGCGCGCGGCCGATGCGTCCGCGGCCATCGCCACGCTCATTGAACTGGACTATACGGATCCCGTCGCACTCGCGAGCATCGTGGACGCGGCGGGGTACTTCGCCCGCCCGCTGCGCGATGAGATCGCGCGCTATGAAGCGAGTCGCCCGACCGTCGTGCGCTTGCGCGAAGTGCAGAATGGTGACACGCTGGTCAGCGCCGCGCTCACACGCCTCACCATCGAGTTCTCGGCACCGATGGCACGCGAGGAGCGCGGGTTCGAATTCGGCCCTCTCGGTGAGGCGCACGTGCTCCGCGTGGAGCAGTGGGGCGGCTTCGCCAGCGACGGGCGCTCGGCGACCATCACGGTAGCGATGGCCCCCGGACAGCGCTATCAGCTCTTGCTCACCGAACGGTTCCGCGATCTGTCGGGCGTGCCGATGCGCGCGCACCTCGTCGACTTCACGACCGCGCGGAGCTCAGGCCGCTAGCGCGCGATCGTCGGCCCCGGTCGGCGCCGTCTGTTTGCATTCCCTACGGCAGTCCGCGTCGTCGGTCGTGGTGCGGGGCTGCGGCCTGTGTCGCCTCGGCTTCAGTGCTGGTGCAACGTGAAGTTCAAGCCGAACGCGACCTGCGCACCAATGTTGTCACTCGCGACCAATCGGAGCTCCGCGAACGGATGAACTCGGCCGCGCAACGACTCGGCACCGGCGAAGACGTTCAGGCCGGCCTGCGTGTCGGAGAACGAACTCACGCTCCGGCGCGCCAGGTTCAGTCCGGCGCCCAGGTACAGCCAGTTGAACGACTCCTGTGCAACCCGCAGCTTGAGGTCGACATTCAGGTCCGCGAAGGTGCCAGCATCGACCAAGAAGATGTTGAAGGACGGATAGAACTCGAGGTGCTGGCCCAACGGGGCGCTGAACTGGGCACCGACTCCGAACTCCTTGGCATCGAAGTGATACGCGATGCGGGGGCCGAAGTGCATCTGGCTGGTTTGCGCCTGCGCCGTGGTGGCGAGCGCGCACGACAGGATCAGTGCGCTGAGCAGTGTGGTGTGGCGAACCTTCATGAAGTCATGCCTCGCGTAAAGGGAATGAGTGGACATCATCGAATCTTACGTTTGCAGACGCGAGGGCACTATCACCCGAATGTGCGTGCCGAGACGTAGTCCCGTTGGGCGATGGCCCGCCGTGTTGCCGCCGGCGATCGTGTGACGAGGCCCGTCATCCAAACTGGAGCACACTCATGCAGGATTCCAACGTCGGCAGCGACGATGCCCGCCAGTCTCAGCACCATGACGCAATGAAGTCGAAGGTTGAGCGCAGCATCAACGCCGAAATCGCGGTGCAGGCCTCGTCGCAGTCGGCTGACGATGTGGCAAAGGTGGCCGGTGTCGCCGGCCAGATGCGCGACCGCGCGGTGGCTGACGCGGTCAACGCCGAGCGTGTGCTGAACCGTTCGCGCGCCGCAGCGCGGGGATCCCAATTTCTCGACTACGCCTTTTACCTTCTCTACGGGCTCTTGGCGATCCGACTCGTGCTTTCGTTGATCGGCGCGCGCTCGGGGAGCGGATTCGTCCGGTTCATCAACCTGCTGACCGGACCATTCTATGCTCCTTTCCGAGGGATCGTGTCGAGTCCGAGTGTTGAGGGCGGGTTCACGCTGGTCGTGCCGCTGTTGATCGCGATCGCGGTCTACGCGCTGCTCCACGCCGGCATCAACGGCGCACTCCGGATGGTCGGACAGCGCAAGACTGAGATCTAACGGCGAGACGATCCAGCGTGGCCGACATGACAACGGTGCGCGTGCAAGTCACGCCGTGAGCGCACCGTCATCAGGGCCGAGCGCCACCGTCCGCTTGAGCTCCTTCGGGTTGCGGCTGAACCAGCTGGCGAGGAGCAGCACCTCATCAACCTCGTGTCCGGGCACCGAGTCCTGCGCACGCTCAGCCGGAGCGAGGATCTCGCTGACGAGCGCCTGCAGCGCTCGTCGATCGGTAGCCGTCTGCGGCGCCGGCCCCTCGTATCGCACGCGCCCACGCCGGACGACGTAGGTCAACGCAGTCTCTGCCGTGGCCCCAGGCACTGTATACACGAACGACAGCGACTCGAGAGCGAACCGGATCCGCAAGAATTGCTCGCGTAGGGACTCGAGCCGCATGAGCTTGTCTCGCATCACCGCCGCACGCTCGAAGTCCAGCGCCTCGCTCGACGCCTCCATCTGCGCTCGCAGTATCCCGAGCGGTGCGTCATGCCGCCCGTCGAGGAAGTCCTTCGCCGCGCGGAAGCGTCCGAGATACTCATCCTCGCGCACTGCCGCCACGCACGGTCCGAGGCACTTCCCGATCTCATGTCGTATGCACCCGGGCGTGCGCGAGGGCAGCGGCAAAAAGTCGGGTTGGTCAGCGAAGAACATCGGCTGGTCAAGTCGACAGTCGCGCAGCCCGAGCACATCGTTGAGTTCGCGCAGCGCCTCCTCGAGCTGGATCGCACCGCGGAACGGCCCATAGTAGGTACCGGTCTCGTCGCTGCCGGCGCTACGGACCACATGGAACCGTGGCGCTGGCCCGCGCGAGACCCGCACGAACGCATGATGCCGCGCATCGCGCTTCATCGCGACGTTGTACCGCGGCCGCAGTTGCTTGATCAGCCGGAGCTCCCGCAACAACGCCGAGAACTCGCTCGGCAGCGGCTCCCACTCCAACGTGGCGGCCTCGCGAAGGATGCGGGCGCCCTTGTCGCGCGGGAACTGCGCGCGGAAGTAACTGAGCAGGCGCGTGCGCAGCGCCTTGGACTTGCCGACGTAGATGACCTCGCCGTCGACGGAGGTCATGCGGTACACGCCGGGGACGTCACGCGCGTTGTCCTTCACGAGTGCGAGCATGTTGTCGATCCGCATCTCGACGTCCTTCGGCGGCGTGACCGGTCCGCGACGGCGACGACGGCGCGGGCTCATGCGGCGCACCTCACTGGCGAATGCCGGAGCGAACCGGGAGGCGCGGTCATCGCTGACACGCGGCGCACCAAACGGTCTGGCGCCCCTCGATCGCGTGCGTGGACTTGAGCAGAGCACCGCATCGCAGACAGGCTTGTCCCGCCCGCCCGTACGCCTGGAGCTTTGCCGCAAAGCTGCCGCGGCCGCCATACGCATCGCGATAGTCACGAAAGGTCGTACCGCGCAGCGCGATCGACTCCGTGAGCACCGCGCGCAGTTCGCCGAGCAGGGTCGAGCACTGCGCGCGCGTCACGAGCGCGCCGCGTCGCGCCGGCCGGATGCGGGCGCGCCAGAGCGCTTCGTTCGCGTAGATGTTGCCCACGCCCGCCAGTCGTTTCTGGTCCATCAGGATGCTCTTCACGGCGCGCTTGGACCCCCGAATGATTCCCGAAAATCGCTCGGCGGTGAGGGCTGGGTCAAGCGGCTCGGGTCCGAGACTCGACTCCCATGCGTCGAATGCCGAGGGTGCGAGCAGCGCAAGGGTCCCGAGTCGACGGACATCGTGGTAGCGGAGTGTGCGTCCATCAGCGAGATCGAGTCGAAGACAGGTGTAGGTCTCGTCGGGCGTCCCGTCGATCAGCAGGGCACCGGTGAAGCGGGGTGTGACGACGAGTCGGCAGAGGCCGTCGACCTGGCTGCCCACACACACGGTGCCGAACGCGAGGACTACGCTCTTCGCGCGGCGCGAGATCCCGTGGACTTTCGCGCCCGTCAGTCCAACGGCCACGGCGCTGGCGAGTGTCGCGGCGTCCGGTCGCGGCCGCACCCGCGCGTCTCCTCGCAACACATCGCCGCGTGCCACCAGCACCGAACGCACGACGGCGCCGCGAAGGGCGCCGTCCAAGTCCCGCGCGATCGTCTCCGTCTCGGGGAGCTCAGGCACGCGTGAGTTCGCGCCAGCCGATGTCGCGGCGGTGCTGGCTACCTTGGAACTTCACCCGCGCGGCGCTCGCCGCACTGCGCTGCTGCGCCTCGCCGATCGTCGCGCCGAGCGCGGTCACCGCGACCACACGGCCACCGCTCGTCACGAGCCTCCCGTCGGCGAGCCGCTTGGTGCCGGCATGGAACACGGTCACGTCGTCATCGTCGTCGGGCACGGTGATCGCGTCACCCGTGGCGATGGTCCCCGGATAGCCCGCCGCCGCCACGACCGTCGTCACTGAAGCACCCTCGTACCACGTGAACGGTTCGAACCGTTCGATCGAGTTCCGCTGCGCGATCGCCTTCATCGGGCCGAGCAGGTCCGACGCCATGAGTGGCAGCAGCGCCTGCGTCTCCGGATCACCGAAGCGACAGTTGAACTCCACGACCTTGAGGCCGTCCTTCGTGAGCATGAGGCCCGCATAGAGCAGACCGGTGAATGGACACCCCGCGTCGCGCATGGCGCGGAGGGTGGGCACGAACACCAACTGCGTCGCTTTGCGCATCACGTCACGCGTCGCGATCGCGACCGGCGCGTAGGCGCCCATGCCGCCGGTGTTGGGGCCGGTGTCGCCTTCGCCGATGCGCTTATGGTCCTGCGCGGCGATGAATGGCAGCACATGCGTGCCGTCGGTGAGCGCGAAGCACGAGAGCTCCTCGCCCTGCATGAACTCCTCGACCAGCACCTCGGCGCCCGCCGCACCGAACACATCGTCGACCAGCATCGAGTCGATCGCCTGTTCAGCTTCGGCGATCGTCATCGCGACGATCACGCCTTTGCCGGCGGCGATGCCTGACGCCTTGATCACCACGGGAGCACCGAGCCGACGCGCCTCGGACTTGGCGGCGTCAGGCTCGGTGAAGGTCCGCGCGCTCGCGGTAGGCACGCCGGCCGCCTGCATGAGCTCCTTGGCGAAGCGCTTCGATGTCTCGATGCGCGCTGCCGACGCCGTCGGCCCGAAGATCGCGAGTCCGTCGCCGCGGAACCGGTCCACGATCCCTGCTTCGAGCGGTCCCTCGGGCCCGACGAGCGTGAAGTCCACGCGCTCGGTGCGTGCGAGCGTGATCAGCGCAGGGAAGTTGGTGACGGCGATGTCGACACACCGCCCCAACTGGGCGATCCCGGGGTTCCCCGGGGCCGCGATGATCTCACATGCAGGATCGTCCTGACGGAACTTCCACGCGAGCGCGTGCTCGCGGCCTCCGCCACCGACGATCAACACCTTCATCGACTGCCGCCCTTGAATGCGTCAGAGAACGCGCTCTTCGCGCGCCCGATCGAATCACCCATCTTGCCCATCGCGGCCTTGGCCTGATCGGCGTAATAGGTCGACGCCTCCTTCATGTCATCGCCGAGGTGCTCGCCCGGCTTCGCGTCGGCGCGGCGCGTGTACTCACCGGCGAGGATGCGCTGGTATGCACCCGACGCGGCCCAGCGCTGCAACTCGCCCGCGCGAATGGTCGCGAACGGATGTTCGCGGAACGCGGTGTTGAGCGCCTTGAGCACCGTGTCCAAGGTGCTGTTGTCGGTCTCGTACTCCTTAGCCTGCTCCTTGAACGCACCGAGGTCGAGCGTGTCGCCGAACTCGCGGCCACCGGCGAGCTTCATGAACGTGGTGAGCACGAGGTCAGGGTTCTGCGCATCGAGCAGCGAGGCGCGGTCGCACGAGAGCTCGCTCTTGCGGTACCACTCGAGCAGCGCGATCTGGAACGGCAACAGCGCGATGCCGGCGAGGAAGGGAAGACTCCCGAGCCCGACCATGAGGATGATCTTCGCGATCGTCCGGTAGGTGACATGCCCGCTCATGATGTGCCCGAGCTCATGCGAGAGCAACACGCGGAGTTCATCGCGTGTGAGATGTTCGATCGCCGCCGAGTTGATGACGACGAACGGATCACCGAAGCCCACGGCGCCCGCGTTCATCTCTGGCGTCTGCGTCACATAGAGCTGCGGCCGCGTGGGCCAGTCCATGGTCTGCAGGACGTCGGTCCAGAGCGCATTCAGGTCCGGGCGCTGGGTCGGCCCCACGCGCACGGCATTCGCGGTGAAGAGGTGCCGAATGCCACGCTCACCGAAGAAGCTCGCGATCTTGTTGACGACCTGCTCGAAGCCGGGGATCGCGCGCAGCGCGTTGAGCGCGGCGCGGTCGGCGGGGTGCTCCCAAGAGAGGGAGGAGATGTCAGTGAGGACGACGCGGGCCATTGGTGCTCCGGTGATGAGGTAGTGCTACCTACGGTGCGGCGGGTGCGCTGGTGTCGGTGGACTGCAGGTGTGAGGTGTGAGGGGGGAGGGGGCGGCCCGTTCGGGCCGCCCTACTGCGCCCCCGGGGCGGTGGTTGCTCACGTCTCCCAGCTCCCCACTC
>JANOWT010000499.1:0-16793 GCA_031418115.1 Gemmatimonadota bacterium | reverse complement strand
CGGTGCGCGGTCCTGGGCGACGAGTTCCTCCTCGTCCTGCACGAAGGGCACAGCGAGTAGCGCGAGGCCCGTCAGCAGGACGAGCGGAACGATGCGGGTCCTGCCGAGTCGGCCGTGACGGCGCCGTGCGTGATTGATTCTCATGCTCAAGAAGATGCGGCTCGGCCGGCGCGCACGCCAGTTCACGCGCCCCGCATTGGCGCCGCGCGTGGATCGGGCGCATCTTCTCGCGTCACTCTCAGCGCACTCACGCCTGCCAGGAAGGATCGATGCGGCACCGGAACCTGTTGGTCATGCTCGCCGTCGCGGTCCTCGGCACCGGCGGCTGGTCCTACTCACAGAATGCCGCACCGAAGCTCAGCGCGGAGGATCTCGCGGAGATCAATCAACTCTACGCGCGCTACAACTGGGCGATCGACGCGGGGGACGCCGAGGGCTATGCGGCCACGTTCACCGCGGACGGCGTCTTCAACGCGAACGTCGGTCATGACGCGATCGTGAAGTTCGCGCAGGGCTTCCACGCGGGCCTGGGCGCGCGTGTGAGGCATTGGAACACGAATCTACTGGTCCTTCCGACGGCGACCGGGGCGCACGGTCAGGTGTACCTGGTACTGGTCGACTTCTCTACGAAGCCCGCCACGATCGCGGCCTCCGCGAGCTACTCGGACGAACTCGTGAAGACCGTGCAGGGGTGGAGATTCACGAAGCGTGCGACGAAGGGCGATGTCGCGCCGCCGAGTCCCTGAGTCGCTACGGTTTCAGAGCGAAGACGAAGATCGTGGGCGACCCGGCATTCGGCCCCACCCAGTACGGCGACGGATTGCCGGAGGTCACCGCGACGTACTGCGTCCCACCCAGCGAGTAGGTCGCCACGCCACCGCCGATCGGTCCGCCGGTGTTGAAGCGGTACGCCTCTTTGCCCGTCGCGGCGTCGAGCACGAGGAAGTCGCCCGTGAGCTCACCGGTCATCACCACGCCTCCTGCCGTGGAGGTGACCGCGGCGACCATCGGCCGCGACGACTGATACCTCCAGCGCACCGCACCGGTGAGCGCGTCGACCGCGGTGAGCCATCCCTTCGACGCGGTGGGCGGATCGAAGACGAAGTCGCCACCGAGGTACAGCTTGCCTGGAACGTGCCGGAGCTCCTCGTCGAGTTTGAATAGTCCGCACCAGTCCACCGCAGGCGTATACAGCAGTCGCGTGATAGGGCTATACGACGGCCCATTCCACTCGACGCCGCCGAGCATGCCCGGGCAGGCACGTGTCCCCGCCAGAGTGATCGGTGCATCCACATTCTCGCGCGTCGTCACAGGTGTAGCGAAGAGGACCTCCTGCGTGGCGCGGTCGAGCACGCGCAGCAGGCCGTCCTTCCCTGCCGTCGCCATCAACTGCCGCGAGACTCCGCCGACCGTCGCCTCGAAGAGCGGCCCAGCCTGCGTGACATCCCAGTCATGCGTGTCATGCGGGACGAGCTGCCGGTACCAGACCAGACGACCGGTGCGCACGTCGAGCGCGACGATGCTGTTGGTGTAGAGGTTCTCGCCTTCGCGCACACCGCCCGCGAGATCAGGCGCGGGATTGGTCGTCGCGGCGAAGAGCAGTCCTGCCGTGACGTCGAGCGACATCGCGGTCCAGAGTGCGCCGCCGCCGACCACGACGCCCTCGGGAACACTCCACGTCTCGGACCCGGGCTCACCCTTCGCCGGGATCACATTGAACCGCCAGACCGGCTCTCCGGTAGCGAGTCGAAAGGCACCGATCCAACCGCCCACGGCATTCTCCGATCCAGCCGGCCCGACCAGCACGAGGTCGTCGTAGATCATCGGCGGCATCGTGAGCGTCGCGCCTTCAGAAGAGTTGGCGACCTGTCGCGCCCAGACTTCGGCGCCGGTCCGGAGATCGAGCGCCACGAGGAAGCCGTCGAGGGTGCCACGCACCGCGAGGCCATCCTTGACCGCGACGCCGCGATTCTGTGGCCACTGCGGCGCCGCACGCGGCTTCCACGTGTGCCGCCACTTGGAGCGGCAGGTGCGCGCGTCGATCGCTTCGGTCACACGCGAGGTCGTCACGATCATCACGCCGTCGACGACGATCGGATTGGTCTGGAATGAGCTGACGTCCCCGAACTGGAAGGCGCAGACGGGAGCGAGGCGGTTGGCGTTCGCGGGAGTGATCTGTCTGATGGGCGCGAACCGCCCACCGGAATAATCGTGCGTCGCGTAGAGCCAGTTCGCCGTGTCGGTCGCCGCGGCGAGCAGCTGCGCCTGAGTGGGGGAGGTGCCGCGCGCTGCGCGCGGGACCGTCGAGACCGGCGCCGACGCCGGTGCCTGTGCGTCGGCCAGCTGCGCGAGCGGAGCAGCGCACACGAAGAGCGCGGCCAGTGCGCGCGCCACAGCGCGGCGCATGAATCGGATCGTTTCACTAAGCACGAGTCACCTCGATCGCAGGGCGGAATGACCATGCTCCGCTGGAGCCGACGCTCCGAACCGGACGGTCTTCATCAGTGCAGGGTCAGGACTCAGCTCCTTCTCACCCTCCGGGAATCCATTGCGCTGCAGAATGTACGCGACGATGTCGGTGTACGCCTCACGCGTGAGGCTCCCCGGCGTCTCCTTGGGCATCGTCTTGCGCACGATGTAGTAGAAGTCATCGAGCGTCAGCTCGGGCCGAGCCCAGCTCGCGATGAACTCCGGCCCCACGAGCGGTCCCGACGTCTCGCCCTCGAGCGCCGCCCCGTGGCACTCGGCGCACGCTCCTTCGTAGAGCACGCGGCCGCGGTCGGCCTGCTCCTTGGTATAGACACCGTCGGCGACGAGCGATCCCGCTGCGAGCAGACCGCAGCAGAGGATCGGTCGCACCGCGCCACCGACGAGCCGCACGAATAGAGGGTGAAGCATGGCCATCAAAGTGGCAGTCGCGGAGGCCGATCGCCAGAGCAATGCACGCCGACTCGCGGATGTGGCTCTTTTGGCTATGTTCTCCCGATGACGCCACGCATCCCACTGCTTCTGTTGGCCCTCGCCGCGGCGATCGCCTGCGACCGCGCTCCCGAGCCGCCCCCGTACCACGCCGTCGCGGACATGCGACAGCTCATGGCGCACGTCGTCGAGCCGGCGGCCGAGGTGTTCTGGGACGCCGTGGGAAGCATCGAGGACTCGACCGGGGTCACGTCGCTCGCGCCGCGTTCCAACGACGAGTGGGACCTGGTGCGCAACAGCGCGTACGTGGTGACCGAATCAGGGAACCTGATGATGATGGCCCCGCGCGCGCGCAACGAAGCCGAGTGGATGAAGCTCTCGCGCGCGATGATCGAGTCCGGGAAACGCGCGATCGCCGCCGCTGAAGCGCGCGACACCACCGCGGTGTTCGACGTCGGCGCCGAGCTCTACGAGACGTGTACGAACTGCCACGCCTTCTACGCGATCGGGCAGCCCCGCCCCGCGGACAAGTAGCCAAGGGGCGCGCGCATGACGATCCTCGCGGCGCTCGAATGGCTCGCCGGCACACGCTTCAGCATCGCGCTGCACGAGTCGCAGTACATGTGGCCATTCCTCGAGTCGGCGCATGTACTCTGCCTCGCGCTCTTCGCCGGCACCGCGATCATGCTCGACCTCCGACTCCTCGGCGTCACCATGACCCAGGTGCCCGCCTCGGAGTTCACCGACCGCCTGCTCCCTTGGACTCGCGGTGGCTTCGCGGTCATGGCCCTCACCGGCGGACTGCTCTTCACGGCCACACCGGTCACGTACTACCAGAGTCTGTTCTTCCGCATCAAGGTCATCATGCTCGTGGTCGCCGCACTCAACATCGCGATCTTCCACACGCGCATCCATCATCGCATCGCGGAATGGGATCTCGATCTCAAGCCACCGCGCGCGGCGCGCATCGCGGCGATCGTCTCGCTCGTCGCCTGGAGTTCGGTGATCGTCGCCGGTCGCCTCGTCGCGTACAACTGGTTCGCGTGCGACCTGCAGCCGCAGTCGGCGTTCGTGAACTGGGCCTCGGGCTGCGTGGTGCCCGCGCCATGATCGAGTCCTGGCTCCCGTTCTTCGAGTGGTGCGAGGCGTCGACATTCGGCCAGTTCATCCGCAACTCGGTCTGGCTCTTCCCGGTGATCGAGGCGACGCATCTGCTCGGCCTGAGCGCGCTCGGCGGCACCGTGTTGCTGGTGGACCTGCGACTGCTCGGCGCGGGACTCACGCGTCAGCCGATCGCGGTGGTCGCCAAGGCAGTACATCCGTGGCTGCTCGCCAGCGTCGGGCTCATGCTGGCCACCGGCATCCCGCTCTTCATGTCCGAAGCGATCAAGTGCTACAACAACCCGTCCTTCTGGCTCAAGATGGGCACGCTGCCGATCGCGCTGCTCTTCGCGCTCACCGTGCGACGCCGCGTGGCGTCGCATCCCACGCGCGACACCTCGGCCGTCACGCGCATCGTTGCCACGGTGTCCCTCTTGCTCTGGTTCACCGTAGCAGCCGCGGGACGGTGGATCGGCTTCTCTTCGTAGGCCGCCCGACCGACTACGGCTTCTTGGGGACCGTCTCGCCCGGATCACGACCATCGCGCGGGGCGCCGGTACCGGACGAGCCGAGGAAGACCTTCTTTCCGTCGGTGAAGGTCACGTCGCGTCCGTTCGCACGCTTGAGTGAGTGGTCCTTTGTCTGGTAACCGTCGACGATGATCTCGGTGCCGTACGCGAGCGACTGCCGCGTGAGCCCACGGCGCAGCAGCGTGTTCGGTGTGCCGCCCTCGACCATCCAGACCTCGGGTGCGCCGCTTGCTCCCTTGATCTCCACATGGATCCAGGCGTGCGGATTGACCCACTCGAGCCTGACTACCTTGCCCTGGAGCCGGATCGGTGCATTCGGGTCGAACTCGGCGCCGAACGCGTGATGGGACCAGAGCGTGGCCGTGGTCGAGAGCAACAGCACAGCGGCGACGGCGAGCACTGCGAGTGATTTGCGCATGGTGAGCTCCTAGGGATTGGGCTTCGGCTTGGTCGCGGCCGGACGAGCAGCGGCCTCTCGTTCGGCAGCGCGGGCGCCGCTCAGGATGTTCGAGAGCGCGTAGTTGCCTTCGTGGCACGCGTACTCGTACAACAGGTCGTCCATCGCGAGGAACGGCACCTCACCGCTCCATGGCTGCGTGTAGGTCGACGGATCATCGATGGTGAAACGATACAGCATGGTGAACTCGTCCGCGCGGGAGAAGCGCTCCACCACGCGGAGACTGTCGGACGCGCCCATGAGCGCGCCCCCCATGCTCGTGGTCCCGCTCGCCAACTGCTCCGGCCGGATGTGGGCCGTCTCGACGACCAGTGTGTCCCCGACCCAGCGACCAACGGACTCCCCCATCCATGGGCGCGCCGTGCCGGTGCGTGGCGCAGTACCGCTGAGCGGGATGATCCGCGCGTCGTGCACCATCTCGGTCATGATCATGACGTGATCGCGCGTCTGCACGATCGTGTAGTTGTTGTTGTAGAAATAGTTCGGAAGCATGGGCGGCCCGGCGTTTGAGCCGAACGACATGATGCACCGTTCGGCGAGCGGGCGATTCTCCGGATTGTCGTACTCGCCGAACTGACGTTGCCGAGTGACCCGTGCGATCTGACGCGCGCGGCCTGCCGGCGTGAGCGGTGGCACGAGTCCATTGGGAGGGTCGGTGATGAACGAACTGCGGAACTCACCGTTCACTCGCGCCACACGATCGCCGGCGTCGATCCAGAAGTTGTTGTAGCCACCGACATTGCCGGCGGCACCTGTCGACCCGTCGCCACCGAGTGGCGGCGCGGTGCGATTGGGATCACTGGCCTGATCCAGTTTGTCGGAACTGTCGGCGCGAACCTTCTCCAACCGCGCCACCTGTTCGTTGCTCAACACGAGCGGGAGCCCAGCTGGCCGCTGCAG
The DNA here is from genome assembly GCA_031418115.1 of Gemmatimonadota bacterium. Classification (GTDB taxonomy): domain Bacteria; phylum Gemmatimonadota; class Gemmatimonadetes; order Gemmatimonadales; family Gemmatimonadaceae; genus Pseudogemmatithrix. Next base: position 10,886 of record JANOWT010000499.1, on the reverse strand, counting down.
CGTGGTAAGCGTGGCGTTGCTCCAGTTCCCCTGCAGGTCGGGGCGGCCGTCGGGGGTGCGGGGCGCGGTCCATGGCGCTCGTGGCGACGCCGTGGGCGCGGTGCGCTGCGCCGGCGACGCCGCCGCCTGCGCCGTGGCCCGGGTCGACGACGACACGACCGAGAGGAGCACGGCGCCAGTGATGAGAAGTTCGACTCGCACAGTGGGCTCCTAGGGTTCGATCGGGTTCTTGCGCAGCTGACCGTACAGGAGTTCCTCGACGAACTCGACGCACTTGAACTGGCCGAGCCTCGCGTCGGCATTCACATGGCGGTAGAGCGGCAATCGGATCGTCCACGGCTGCGTGAAGGTCTGCGGATCGTCGATGGTCGCTTCGTACTGAATGTGGTCTGGCCCGAGCATGGTGTAGCGCTCCACGACCTTCATCGTTTCGGTGTGATGGTTGCCGGAGCGATCGAACCAGCTGTCCGCGTTGAGACCGCTCACCGTCACGACGAACGTGTCGCCATCCCACACGCCGACCGACTGGCCCATCCAGGTGTCCACCTGCGGCGGCCCCGGATCCTTGGAATAGATATCGCGCACCGCCCCCGCGTACTCGTATGCGATGAAGAACTTCCGTTCACTCTGGAATATCTGGAACGGGAACGGCATGTACGTGGCACGCGGCACGCCTGGCAGGTAGCACCGGATCTCCGGATCGCGCGCGAGCCACTGCGCCTGGTTCTCCTGCTGCTTGGCTCGGCCCGCCGCCGTGTACGGGATCCGCCCTCCGACCACGATGCCGTTCCCCGACGGCACCGCTCCGACCGCGCCGAACGCCAAGACCTGCGGCGCGGGTACGGGCACCACGGGCCCCGGGCGCCAGGCGAGCGCGCCGCGAGCCGCATGCGGCTCGACGTCGTAGTTGGCGCTCCCGAGGCTCTGCCAGAGCCCGTTCATGTCCGGCCGGCCGTCGGAGGTGCGCGGGACAGCGCCGCGCGGTGTGGCGCCGGGCGACTTGTACGCCGCCGACTGACGGCGCACGGCCTCGATCAGGTCGCCCATCACGACATGCACGTCGATCAGGTGCATCCCCCACTGCGCCTGCGCAGGCGATCCACGACCGATGTCTCCCGAGATGTCATCCGCTCTGGGGTCCGTCGAGTCCGCGAGCACGAAGAGGTCGAGCCGACTACCGCGCGCATCGGAGACGCATTGTGCGGAGAGCATGCCCGGCACGCTCACGAACGGTGTCTCGATCGCGGGGCCGGTGTTGACCCAACGGTGCCGCTCGTTGGTGGTCCCAGTGATCGACTTTCCCGCACCGGTGAGGTACGAGTGCAGCGGAGCCCGTCCGCCGGAGAGTGCGGCCGGATTGGTGCAGGCCGCTTCCATCCCTGCACCGGCCACGCGACCGAAGATCGCGGTGGCCGAAGGTGGCACGGTGCTGCGATACGAGCCGAAGGTGATGATGCACCCCACCTGTCCGGCCCGCCGACACATCGGCATCGACTTGAACGCGCCACCGACGTCCCCGCCCTTGGGCTCGGCGATGCTGGTGCCGAGGAGAATGGCCGAGACGACGCGTGACTGGACGGGTTTGCCGTCGATCTCGCGCCGTATGAGCTCGGTGAGGATCATCGCGCCCTGCGAATGCCCGATCAACACCACGCCGCGGCCGCCGTTGTCGTGCGCGAGATAGTAGCGCCAGGCCGCAGCGACGTCGTCGTACCCCTGACCGCGGTCGAGCGCGACGCCGCTCCCTCCGGGCGCCATCATCGCGCTCAGTCCCTTGAGTGAGACCTGCCGATAGAGCGGCGCGTACGGGCGACAGACCGACGCGAAGCGCGCGAACTGCCCGCGGATCACGTTGCGCTCCTCGTCGCCGGCGATCAGGTCGGAGTAGGTGGTGCTGTCGCGCGAGACGGTCGGATACACATAGAAGCAGTCGATCGGCGCGTTCGGGTCCGCCGACCACGTTTCCCTGGTCAGGCCTCCGCTCGCGCTGATCACCGTCGTGGTGAGGTCGATCGCGCAGGCGTCGTCGCGGCCGGGACGGCAGAGCCATGACGCGCCGTTCGCGTAGGGGACGGTGTCCTGCGCGAGCAGGGCGAACACGACGAGCAGTGCGTGCATCTGGAGCCTCATTGTGGGATGCACCATTCTCGCACCGATGCGAGTCGACCGACAGGGCACAGCGGACGCGGATCAGCGCCGCGCGGCCTCGATCCTGATGACCTGCAGCGCCGCGCCCGCGACCGGCAACTCGGCGCGTCCCGCCGGGAATCCGTTGACGCTCAGCACATAGGCGAGCACGTCACTGATGTGTTGGCGTCCGTAGGTCCCCGGGTCACTTGGCGGCATGGTGACCCGCACGCGGTCATGCAGGTCGCCGAGGGTGAGCCCGCTCCACTTGCTCAGGAACGTTCCTCCTGCGAGCGCGGGCGACTCGTCGGCGCCACTGAGTGATTCCTGATGACAGCGCGCGCAGGTCGCGGCGTAGGCCGTCTGTCCGCGCGCCGCCTGCTCGGGAGTGAACACGCTGTCCCACGTGGTGCGATCCGCAACTGACGACTCGTTCAGCGGTGCCGCCGGGCGCGCGGCGATCACACCCACTGCAGCGATGACGACGGTGAGATGAAGCAGGCGCATCGGTGTTCGGCTCCGCGTCAACGCGCGCCTGCGACCGGCAGCCGGAACGCGACATACTCGCCGGAGTACGCGCCGCCACTGATCGCCACCACGATGTACTGCCGTCCATTCACCGAGTAGGTCATGGGCGATCCACTCTGCGGGGCAGCCAATGGCACCGCGCCGACCTCGGCGCCCGTCGCCTTGTCATACGCGCGAAGCATCGCCGAGCGCGCACGCGACGATGTCGTGGTGAGCTCCGGATCGCCGGCGACGATCAGTGACTTCGTCACGAGCGTACCAACGCTTCCCGGTTGACCGGTGCGAGGGATGTCGAGCCCTCGGAGCGCCTCATGGTTGCGTACCGCGTCGGGCGTCTCGCCGTGCGGCACCTGCCAGAGGATCTCACCGCGATCGAGATGAATGGCCGTGATCGTTCCGTAGGGCGGCTTGAAGAGCGGGAGTCCCTGCACGCCGAAGCCGGTGAGGCGCGGCGTTCCCGGTGCTGGAGGCGCAGTCCCGCGCACGTAGCGCATGTCCGACGCGCCGGCCGCCGGCGGAACCAGACTCAGCAACGACGGCGAGTAGTTCGACGCCGACGTATAGAAGATGTGCGTCTCGGGGTCGTAGGAGCCGCCGGGCCAGTTGGTACCGCCGTTCGTCGGCCCCTGCGTGAGGGTACCGATCAGTCCACCGGTGGTGCTCACGATGGGCGGCGTGAAGAGCGGTCCGAGCTTGAAGCGCGATGCGAACAACGCCCCCGCGTCCTTGAGTGCAGGCGTGAACGCGATGAGATCGTCGAGCATGACGCCATTGCGGCTATAGGCCGCCGGCCGGCTCGGGATCGGTTGTGTGGGTGCGTACCACTCGCCCGGCACCTCGCCCTTCTCCACCGGCATCTCCGTCATGGGCCACACCGGCTCGCCGGTCACGCGATCGAACATGTAGAGGATGCCCTGCTTGGTCGGCAGTGCGACGCTCTTCACCGCACGACCGCCGACGACGATGTCGGCGAGGATCGGCGCCGCCGAGAGATCGAAGTCCCAGATCGGGTGACGCACGATCTGGTAGTGCCACTTCCTCTTGCCCGTGCGGAGGTCGACGCAGACGAGGCTCTCACCGTACAGGTTGTTCCCCGGCCGATGGCCGCCGTAGTAGTCCCCCGTGGGCGACTCGACCGGGAGATAGACGAGCCCGAGTTCCTCGTCGACGGTGATCTGCGTCCATACTCCCGTATTGCCCGCGACGTCGGCGGATCCGTCGCCCCAGGTGTCGTAGCCGGGCTCGCCGCGCTGCGGGATGGTGTGGAAGATCCAGAGCCGCTTGCCGGTGCGCACATCGTAGCCGCGGATGTAGCCCTTGTTGTTGCGCGCGCTCCTCGGCGAGCCGCCCTCACGGAACGCCGCGCCGATGATGACCACATCGCGTGCGACGACCGGCGCGCCCTGGAAGCCGATCTCGCCCGTGGTGAGGTCGGGGAGGATCGTGTGATCGATCTCGAGCTTGAGGTCCACGCGGCCGCCGGTGCCGAAACCCTTCACGATCTCACCGGTGCGCGCGTCGAGCGCGATGAGTCGGTAGCCCGGCGTGACGTAGAGGATCCGCGCCTCCTTGCCGTCGGTCCAGTACGACAGGCCGCGACCCGAGAGCGGGCGCGGCGCCGCGGCGCCGCGTTCGCCCTCGTTCTCGCTGTGCATCCAGAGCAGTTCGCCGGTGGCCGCATCGAGTGCGACCACCGCGCGCCGCGTGCCGCCGGTCGCGTAGAGCACACCACCCACCATGAGTGGCGTGCCCTCGAGCTTGAACTCGGGGCGAGGCCCGAGCTGGTCGGTCTTGAATCGCCAAGCGACCTCGAGCGTGCCGAAGTTCGCCGCGGTGATCTGGTCGAGTGGCGAATAGCGTGAGCCACGCGTGTCACCCGTGTAGCTCGGCCACTCGCCTGTGGCGGTCGTGAGGACACGCGGCGCACTCGCCGCGGCGCGTTGCGCGGAGGAATCGGTGGGCACCGACACTAGTGCGGCGCACACGGTCGCGATCGCGGCCGCGCTCCGAGCTAGAACGAAACCGCGCGGCGTTGCCCCGCTCACGGCGCCGGGGGCTTCGCAGCCTTCGCCTTTCGCGCCGCGACCATCTGCGCGAACTCATCCTGCTCGAGATACGTGAAGTCGATCCAGTTGTGCGCCATCTCGTCGACGGTGCGATCCCCCCAGCCCACCCACTGTCGCGGATCGGGATTGTTGGGATTGGCCGCGGTGTTGTCATGCCAGGCCGTGAAGACGAGCGTCGTGCCCTTGGGCAGCAGCGGCGCGTACTCGGTGTCGTAGACGTAGTTGATGTGCCAGTTCCACTGGAAGTTGCTGACCGAGCTGATCAGCTCCTTGCGACCGTCGGGGTAGACCGCCTCGAGCGACATGGCGCGGCCGCGCATGTGCATGTGCGGCTGGAAGTTCTCCAGCCGCGCCGGCGCCTGCAGCACGAAGAAGTTCTGCGTGACGGTCTTCTCGTTGGGCGGGATGTCGAGGTTCGTGCCGCGCGTGAGGTCGAGGAACTGGAGCACGGTGCGGTGCTTCGGCACGTACCCCTTGGGATAGAAGTAGACGGCCATCTCCACTTGAGAATCCTCGACCACCTGCCCGTTCGCATGCATGTGCACTTCCCAGCGGATGCGCGAGCCGGGGAGCATGAGCTTGCCGGCGTCCTCTGGGAAGATCTGCGCCGTCTTGCCGACCGCCCATTCCATGAAGAGCCCGCCGCTCGTCTGGTGATCATGCGCCGTGCTCGCGAGCCCAGTGACGCCGTCCTCAGCCTGTAGCAGGTACGCGAGCACATGATGCACGATCCGGCGATCCCCGACGCGCACCGGTTTCACCTCGATCGCGCGCACCCACCGCGGTTCGGTGACACCGGTCTCGACGACGGGACGGAACCACTTGTCCTGCGTCCGCGCGGCCAACGTGTACGGCTTGGATCTGATCACGAGATCGGGCGCGCCCATCTCTCCTTCTAGCTCCCAGCGGTTGGGATCGGGGAGCTTGATCGGCGGCGGGAGTTCCCTAGGGTCACCCATGGGAGTGCCGTCGTCGATCCAGTCGACGAGTGTCGCGACCTGCGCGTCGGTGAGGCTGCGGTCGTTCTTGAAGTGCTGGATGCCCACGGTGCGATCGATGTGCCAGGGCGGCATGGTGCGCTCCGACACACGCTCGCGGATCTCGAGCGCGTACTGCTTTACGTCGTCGTAGGAGAGCAGCGACATGGGTCCGATCGAGCCGGGCTGGTGACAGGCCTGACACTTCTGCTGGATGATCGGTGCCACATCGCGCGCGTACGTGACGCGTGGCGCGGCGGTGCGCGGTCCACCGGTCGCGACCTGCGCCGCGCTCTGCGCCGCGCTCTGCGCCGCGTTCTGCGCCGCGTTCTGCGCCGCGAGCACCGGGGCGAACGCGAAGAGCGGCACCAGTCGAAGGAACGAACGGGCCGCACCTGACAGGACGTCGTGTGTCATGGGGCACCTCTGGGGAGTGATCGTCGACATCGGCATCAGGGCGTGACCGTCACGCGAACGAAACCGTTGCTCCAGCAGCACTGCGAATGTCCCGCGCTCGCGATCGGAGAATCGTTGGCGCGGACCCGAACGATGTACTCGCCCGGTCGAGCGAAGATCGCGGTCGTGGTCGCCGTGCCACCGGTGGGCTCGAGGCGCGCCGTCGGCGCACTGAACGTGACGGCCCCTGGCCCCTGATGCTTGAACCACGCGAGGTCGACGTTGCCGCCGGAGCGCGCCGCACCAGAGGCGGCGGTCGACGTCTTGGCGTCGTCGGTCACCAACACGGTCAACGACAACGGCACACCGGCGGCGATGCGCATCGGTGCGGCCGTCACGCCGAGCGGCCCCTGCCCCTTCGTGCCGCCGACCGAGAACGAGAGCGTCGGCGGCGTGTTGTCGGCACTCGCCTCACCTTCGAGCGCGTCGATCTGCCAGTCGGGGTTGAGCGAACCCGGGATCGCGTACGTCGCGCCGCGGAACTTGACGGTCCAGGTGAGTTCCTTCTTTCCGAAGTCCGCCGGCACGCGCACGGCGAACACGCCCCAGTGGCGATTGGGCTGGAATGTGCTGGGCTGGCCGCGATCGCTCGCACCTGGCGAGATCATGTTGTCCGCGCCAACGGGGACCTCGACGACCTCGGCCATGTTCCGGCTGTAGTAGCCGAACGAGAGACTGAAGCTGCCGTCGGCATTGCGGTACCAGCCCTCGAAGACGGGCGAGACGGTCTGCCCTCGCGGACTCGCTGGAGCGAGCGAGCGCTGCGCGGCGGAAGTCGTCGGACGAGCGAGCAGCGCGAGGGCGACCAGAGGGAAGGCGAGCAGGACGTGACGCAGCCAATGATGCGGTCTCAATCGACCTCCGACAGGGGGGAATTCGTTGCGCCCCAATTACGACCGCCTGAGACGCTACCGCAAGCAGTGAGCCAGGCTTGGATCGGCCCTCAGTGGCGAAGGCTCCCGCCGAGTCCCATCCGTGTGTCGCCGGGTATGCTTAACGGTCACGTTCCTCGCGGCTCTCGACCACTCCCGACGATCTCACATGCATTCATTCGCTCGCCGGTCGCGCGCGTTGGCCCTCCTCGGCCCGTTGGCCCTGCTCGCCTGCGTACGCGGAGCGCCGAACATCGCGCTCGCTCCGATCGTCACCGACCGGCCCGACTTCACTGAGAGTGCGGTCACCGTGCCGCACGGGCATACACAGCTCGAAATGGGAGCGACCTTCACCGACGAGGACGGTGTGCGGAGCGTCTCGACCGGTGAGACACTCATCCGCGTCGGTCTCGCGTCACGGCTCGAGCTGCGCCTGACGCCGGCGAATCATCTCACCGAGCGTGGCGGTGCTGCGCGTGCGCAGGGACTGGAGGACGCGGGAGTCGGCGTGAAGATCGCGTTGCATGCCGGCCCCGAGGCACCGGGGCGCATCGAGCCGACCTTGGCCCTGATCGTGGGCACTTCGCTGCCGACCGGTGCCGCAGCGTATCGCGGTAGTCGAGCGCTGCCGGAAGTGAAGTTCCTCTCGCAGTGGTCGCTCAACGATCGACTGGCTTTCGCGTCCAATATCAACTGGGCGCGCGCCGAAAACGCCGGCGCTCCGTACGACGAGTGGTCAGGCTCTGGGAGCGTCGCGCTCGCGCTCACCGACAGGCTCGGCACCTACGCGGAGTACTACGTGTTCGGCGATCGGACGCCCGCCTGGCAACGCCGCGACTACGTGAATGGCGGCATGACCTTTCTCGTCACCGACCAGTTCCAACTCGACGCGCGCGTGGGAGTCCGAGTGGACGCGCCGCGCGACGGCATCTTCTTCGGATTCGGGTTCGCCCGCCTCTTCTAGAACGGGACGTGCCGGTCCGTGCGCGCAGATCCCACTCGCCTCGACGAGCGCACTCGACGAGCGCGCGGCGCCAGTTGGTCGCATCCGTGCTATAATGGGGCGACCGGCACGAACTCCACCCGCTCCACCCACCGCTGCCCGCCAAGCGATGCCGTTCTTCCGTAACAGACCGATCATCACGAACGTCCTGCTCGCGCTCGTCTATGCGGCGATCGGGCAGGCGACGCTTGCCTTGGGCGAGTTCGGCGGCGTCGAGCTGCGCCGTGTGATCTGGGCGTCGAGCGGCATTGCAGTGACGGCAGGGCTGTTGCTCCCCTTCCCCGTCTGGATGGGTGTGGCGCTTGGCGGAGCGATGGCCACGTTCCTATCCGGCGGGACTCCGTTGCACGTGGCCGGCACCGGCATCGCGAACGGACTCGAGGTGGCCGTGGCGGTCGCGTTGCTCCGGCGCGTGAACTTCGACGCGTCGCTCGAGCGCGTGCGCGACATCCTCTTGTTGATCGGGTTCGCCTCCGGCGCGGCGGCGGCGCTCGGTGCGCTCCTGAGCGTGTCGTCGCTCGCCGCAGTGGGTGGGGTGGCGGACGGTGCGTTCGCCCGGATGTTCCTCCTTTGGTGGCTCACGCATGCCATGGGGATCCTCGTCATCACGCCGGTGGGGCTCACCCTGAGTCGCAGTCGGGCCGCGTTGCTCGCGCGCGATCCGTTCGAGGTGGTCGGCGTGCTCACGGCGGTCGCGGTCGTTTCATGGATCCCGTTCGGCGTCGAAGAGAACGCGATCGTCTCGCGACTCTTCTTCTTGCCCTTCCCGTTGCTGCTCTGGGCCGCGATGCGGCTCGGGATGGCCGGTGCCGCGCTGGGCGGGCTCATCACGACCTGGATCGCGATGGTGGCCGCGGTCGCGCACTGGGGCCCGATGGCGATCGGCACGCCCAACGACACGTTGATCCTCACCTGGATCTTCTCCAACGTGGTGATCCTCTCCACGCTCATCTCGGCCGCGCTCGTCGAAGGGATGCGGCGCACGCGCGAGGAGCATGCGCTCGGTGAGGTGCGGCTCCGCGCGGTGCTCGACGCTGCGAGCGAAGGGATAGTGGTCGCGGACGCCGCGGGACTCGTGACGCACGTCAACCCCGCCACGGCGAGGATCTGGCCGACGACGTTGCGGCCGCCTGCGATGCGCGAACCGATCGCGCAGGCGCTCGAGCCACTCGCGGCCCTCATCTCGGCGCCGGCCGAGCGTGCGCTGCTCACCGCGGTGCCGGAGAACAGTGGCGCACGCGGCGTGCTCACGCTGCCCGGCGGGCATGTGTGGGAGGTCGGCGTGGACCGGCTCTCGGGCCCTGACATATTGGGAGCGCGCATCTGGTCCTTTCATGATGTGAGCGCGCGTGTGCGCGCCGAGGCGGAGCGGCTGCGTCTCGAGGCCCAGCTCCTGCATACGCAGAAGCTCGAGAGCCTTGGCGTACTCGCGGGTGGGATCGCGCACGACTTCAACAACCTGCTGATGGGCATCCGTGCGCGCGCCGAACTGATCGGAATGACCGAGCCGTTGGATCCGGAGATCGGTGAGGATGTGACAGCGATCCTCAAGACGTCCGATCAGGCGGCGGCGCTCTGCCGCCAGATGCTCGTGTATGCGGGGCGTGGCTCGCTCGCGGTGCGCACGATCGACCTCTCGGCGTGCGCACGCGAGATCCAGGAGATGCTGCGGATCTCGGTCTCACGTCGCGTGGACCTGACACTCGAGCTCAGCGAGCGACCGCTCTGGGTGGCGGGCGACGTCACGCAGTTGCGGCAGGTCGTCCTGAATCTCGTGACCAACGCCTCGGACGCGGTGGAGGCCACAGGGCACGCCGGCACGGTGCGCGTCGCGACGCGACGCGGCGGCGTCGACCGCGACTGGCTCTCCCGGGCGATCATCGGCAGCGACTTGGCGGCCGGGGAGTTCGCGATCCTCGAGGTCAGCGATGACGGCGTCGGCATGGACGAGGTCACCGCGCGTCAGATCTTCGATCCCTTCTTCTCGTCGAAGGGCGCAGGACGCGGGCTCGGGCTCGCATCGACGCTGGGCGTGATCCGCAGTCACAAGGGGGCGCTCTCGCTGGAGACGCGTCCGGGAAAGGGAACGCGGTTCCAAGTCGCGCTCCCGCTCACCGCTCACGTGGCCGCACCTGACCACGCGGCACCGGCACGCTCGGCACGCGCCGCGTTCCGCGGGCGCACGGTCCTCGTGGTCGACGACGAACCCGAGGTGCGCGTCGTGGTCACGCGGATGCTGCAGGGCATGGGGCTCACGGTGAGACAGGCAGGTGACGGTGATGCCGCACTGGACGCTCTCGCGGAGCGCGGTGCCGCACCGATCGACTTGGTGCTGCTCGACCTCACGATGCCGAAGCGCAGCGGACCGTCGACACTCACCGAGATGCGCGCGCGCGGGATGACGGTGCCGGTCATCATCGCGAGCGGGTTCTCGGCGGAGGCGGTACCTGAGGGGAGCGTGATCGCCGGATTCCTGCAGAAGCCGTTCCGCGTCGAGGCGCTCGAGCAGGCCGTCGCGAGCGTGTTCGCGGAGCAGCAGGCTGGCGCCTGATGCCGCTACGGCCGGGAATGCTCGTCGACGCGGGCGCGCTCCCTCGCCGTGGGCGTGGCAGCAGGTAGCGTAACGGACGGGTCCCGCTCCAGTATCATTGTTGGACCTTATGCGACATGCCCGCCACGACGCCCAACTGACCGCGACGATCCTCTCGCGCCGGTCGCTCCGCTACCGCACCGTCGCCCACCCGGCGCTCGACCGGCCCGCGCATGTGCGCGCCGGCTCGAGCCTCACCTGGGTCGGTGCCCGACTCGGCGTCGTGCAGGACGACGCGAACTTCGTCGCGCTCGTCGACCCCCGCAC
>JANOWT010000498.1:0-5533 GCA_031418115.1 Gemmatimonadota bacterium | reverse complement strand
TGTCACGAAAGTGTGGCGGCGATGCCTCATGCGAGCAACGCGACCGTTGTTGCAGGACCACTCTGACGTGGTTCCTGAGTCTTTTGACCGCAGAACTTATCTGTGCTAACTCTTTGAATTGCAATGAGTTGACTGTTTTGTTAACAGGCAAAGCGTCCGACTTCGGCCTGCATAGCCAGCGGTACGCATCCTGCGGTCAGTATGACCTGATCACCACGCACGTCGCGCACGGATCTCATCCCACTTCTGCATCGCGAGTCCGCACCCATGTACGAGAAGCCCGTTCTCCAGAAGTTCGGTGCATTCCGCGATCTGACGCGCATCGGGTTCACTGGCAGCTCCGACGGCGCCTCCATCCTCGGGCCGAACAGTCGCCGCAAAGGCAAGAGGATCAGGATCCGCGAGAACAACGCGACATCGTCCTGATCGGTCTCCCGCACGACTCTCCGCTGTCAGCAGTGCTCCACTCCCGCCTCGGCTCAGCCGACGCGGGAGTTCTCTTTTTCAGGCCGCCCGCACCGCCGCGACCGCCAGGCAGATCCACCCCGCGATGAACGCCACCCCGCCCAGCGGCGTGATCGCGCCGAGTGCGCGGACGCCGGTGAAGGTCATCGCGTAGAGCGAGCCTGAGAAGAGCACCGTCCCGATCACGAAGCACCAGCCGCTCGCGACGACAAGGCTGTTGCCCGGCGGTGGCCTGAGGACCGCAGCCGTGACGCCGCCGCTACGCGCGAGCACGAGCGAGACAGCGATCAACGCGAGGGCGTGGTACATCTGGTAGCGCGCAGCGGTCTCGAAGACCTCGAGCAGCCGAGGTTCGACGCGCGCGCGCAGGGCATGGGCGCCGAATGCGCCGGCGGCGACGGAGATCGCGGCCGAAAAAGCGCCGAGGATAAGGAAGAGTCTGGACACGCGGGGAATCTCGCGGACCGGGGCTTGGAAATGGAGGGCGCGTCCATTCCGGCTCACGCGCAGCTGAGTCCCGGGCCCACACATCGCCACATGAGGCCACGACCACCTTGCTATTTTCGGTGTTTCTTCGGTAATTGAACCTCGTTCTATATCGTCTTCAGTCGGTATTCAGATGTCCCTAGCCCTGCTCCGCCAACAACTCGCCGCCGTCGTCGCCGGCACGCCGAGCAGTACGCCGGGGCTCCCCACGGGGGTCACTGCGCTCGACACCGTGCTCCCTGGGGGCGGAGTCCCGCGCGGACGTCTTACCGAGCTGCTCGCCCCTGCCGGACTCGGCAAGACGACGATCGCCCGCTCGCTCGTGGCGGCAACGATCCGCGGCGGGGGCGGCGTGGCGTGGATCGACGCGACGAGGACGCTCGATCCGCGGGACTGGGCGGGCCCCGATGCGCATGGGACCAGTGAGCGCCGAGGGGGCCGAGGGAGCCACGGGAGCCACGCCGCGGGCGGGACCGCCACTGCGTTCGACGCCCTCTGGGTGGTGCGGCCCGGCGATCCGGCGCGCGGGCCCTGGTGCGCCGACCTGTTGCTACGGTCGGGGGCATTCGCGCTCGTGGTGTTGGACGGCGCGCCGGTGCTGCCGCGCACGGTGGCGGTGCGTCTCACGCAGCTCGCGCGGGAGTCCGACGCGGCGCTGCTGTTGTTGGGCGAGGGCACGCGTGCCTCAGAGGTCGGCGGAGCATTACGGCTCCGTCTCGCAGGGAAGCGGTCACCGGGAGCCGCGACCCATCAGGTCATCGCCACGCTCGAGAAGGGCGGGCCTTATCAGCATGTGGAACTGGAGGTAGGTCGTGGGCACGGCATCGCGCGTCGCCTGTGTACGCATCCCGAGATTCCCGATCGGCGCGGTGTGGCTCGATCGCGCAGCGCCGTCCGCGGGCGACGGTTCGCCCAACCCGAGTACCCCAAACAGAGTTGACGCGCACTGGGACGCGCTGCCGCTCGCGCTGACCGAGGGCACACTCGTGCGCGCCGCGAGTGCCGCTGCCGCGCACCTTGGCGTGCGCACCGGCATGACGCTCGCTCAGGCGCGCGCCAAATGCGCGGCACTCGTGCCTCTCACCTGGGACGCGCGGTTGATCGCGCGCGAGACCGCGCGTGCGAGCGCCGCCTTCCTCGCGGCGAGTCCGCAGGTCGCGCCCGAACGCGGCGCGGCCGGCACCTGGTGGGTGGGGGCGGATGGGTTCGATGGTGTGGGTGGCGAACGCATTCTCGCGGAATCACTGCTCGCGATGGCGCGGGTGTGGCATCCGCGTGCGCGGGTGGCGATCGCCGACTCCTGCGTGACCGCGCATGCCGCCACCTGGAGCGCGCGCGCGGCGGCATCGCCGTTGCACATCGCACCCGATGGCGACAGCGACTACCTCGCGCGCGTGCCGATCGCACTCGTGCCCATGGACGCCGAGCTGCGCGAGACGCTCATCGCGCTCGGTCTGCGCACCGCGGGGGCGTTCGCGCGACTCGACCCGCTCGAGGTGGAGCGACGCTGGGGGAGTGACGGCCTCGTAGCCTGGCGTCTCGCCCGTGGCGACGACGCGCGCCGCGCCACACTCGCGCGCGCCGACGACCCGCGCGCGATCACGCATGACCTCGCGACGAGCTCGAGTTCGATGGAACCGGTGCTCTTCTTGGTGCGCGCCTCGCTCGACCGTTTGGTGAACACGCTCGCCGGCGAGGGCCGCGCGGTGGTGGCGGTGGCGATCACGCTCACGCTCGAACTGCCGGACGACACGCCGCTCACGGGTCAGGGAGCGTTGCCCACCACTTTGCTGCCGGGTCGGCAGATCACACGTGAAGTGCGACCGGCGCGGCCGGTGGCACGTGCGGCGCCGCTCTTCGAACGGTGCCGAGCGTTGCTCGATACTTGGACGCTCGACGCGCCGATCCGCGCGGTCGAGGTGCGGATCTCGGACTCGACGCCTTCTGCCGCTGAGCAGGGTGACCTGCTCGCGCCGGCGTGGCGGGATCCTGCGGCTGCTGAGGCGGCGCTCGCGCGGTTGCGTGCGACGCTTGGCAAGGACTCGGTGGTGCGGCCGGTGCGACGCGACTCGCATGCACCGGAGCGCGCGGGGGCGTGGGAGGAGGTGGAGCAGTCGGAGTTGCGGGTGCCGACGTTGGATGTCGTGGCGCGGAATGGTGCGGTGAACGGTGCGCACGACCACGGTGCGCACGGCACGGCGATGCGCGCAGGCGCCGTGCCGGCGGCGCGGCTGCTCGAGTCGCCCGAGGCGATCACGATCACCACTGACAAACGCGGTATGCCGCTGTTGATGTTCTGGCGCGGGCGTCGTGTCGCGCTCGAGCGCGCGCATGGGCCTGAGCGGTTGTCGGGTGAGTGGAGGCACTCGGAGCCGTTCGCGCGCGAGTACTGGCGGTGCGAGAGTGATGAGTTGGGGCAGGATCTGTTGCTGTACCGGAATGGCGGCGGGTGGCGGCTGCAGGGGTGGTATGACTGAGCGGCGGTGGGAGAGTGCGCCGAAGACCGCGCGCCCGATGCCCGGTCTGCGCCGCGGATGGCATCCGCACACGCCGCGAGTGTCAGGGCGTGCGGAACCGCTCCGGAATGGCGTCGAAGAGCGCGGGGAGATCGATCAGGAGCGGACGCGTGGCGCCAAGCGGTTGCCAGGTGAGCGTGCCGTTCTCGAGTTCCGCCTCGATGGCGCCGGCGCGCCAGCGCTCCACGCGGCGCGCGGCCTGGTCGACGATCCAGTACTCGTGCACGCCGATGCGGGCGTAGAAGGCGCGCTTGATGGTGCGGTCGCGGCGGGCGGTGCTCTTGGAGAGCACTTCGACCACGAGCAGGAGGTCGGAGCCGTGGATTCGGCCGTTCGCGGCGGAATCAGAATCGCGGGAGGCAAAGGTATCGGGCTGAACGATCATGCCGTCATCGAGTTCGACGTCGAGAGGGGAGAACTGCGTAAACCCGAGTCCCATCTCCTCCACATAGGGAAACACCGCTCGATAGAACGCACCTACCACCGCCTGATGCGGGTTCCCGGGCGACGGGGTCACGAGCAGTTCCCCGTCGATACACTCGTACCGATTGAGATCGTCGGGAATGGCGCGGACCATCTCGGCGGTCCAGTACGTGGACGGCGACAGAGCAGGCATACCCATAGGGTGCTCGGCTGTGTGGGAAAGTGGCAAGAGGTCACGCGCGAGTATCGCGCAGTCATCCTCGAGCTCCGTCATCCGGAGAATCTCCTCTGGATCCTTATCACGCATTCAAGGAGGACCGAACGCTTCTTCCGCCGCATCGAAGCGGGCAGGCAGATCGAAGATGAAGGGTGCCTTGGCGTCCGCAGGATGCCAAGAGAGACGACCACGCACGATCTCCGGAGTCGTAGCGCCAGGACGCCACCGCTCAACGCAACGCGTGAACTGATCGACGATCCAGTACTCAGGGACTCCTATGCGCTCGTAGAACGCACGTTTGATCGTGCGGTCACGCTCTACGGTCGCCTTCGAGAGGACCTCGATGACCAGAAGCAGGTCGGACTCGTACATGCGTCCATCCCACGCTGCAGGCGTGAGGCGAAAGACGAAGAGATCGGGTTGGACGATCATACCCGGAGCGAGCTCTACGTCGACCGGAGAGAAGGTGAGATGCCACGGCTTCATCTCCTTGGCATAGGGGTGGAGCGCGAGCAAGAGCTCACCGACCATGGCCTGATGCGGATACCCCGGCGACGGCGTCACGAGAAGCTGCCCGTCGATGCACTCGTAGCGATTCAGGTCGTCGGGAATGGCGCGCACCATCTCGGCGGTCCAGTACGTGGGCTCGGGATCTCTTCGCATGCCTGCACGCTGTGCAACACCGCGAACGAGTGGCAAGCGGCATCATCGGCAAGTAAGGAATCGGCGCCCATGCGGTTGACACACGCGATCTGTCATCTGTGTGCGACCTGAACCCATGTCACCGTACGCCGAGCTCCACTGCCACTCGACCTTCTCGCTCCTCGACGGCGCCTCCGACCCCGAGCGCCTCGTCGAACGCGCGGTGGAAGTCGGCCTGCACGCACTCGCGCTCACCGACCACGACGATGTGGGTGGCGCGGTGCGCTTCTCGACCGCCGCACGCACTGCCGGACTCGCGGCGATCCAGGGCGCGGAGATCACGGTCGATGTCCCGCTCCCCACCGGACTCGGCCTCACCGCCGCCGAAGCACTGCCGGGCCGCGTGCTCGGAGAGGACGGCGTGCCGCGGCTGCGCACGCACATCGTCTGCCTCGTCGAGTCGCGCGAAGGATGGGGCAACCTCTGCACGCTGATCACCCGCGCGCGATTGGATCATCCGCGCGGCGAGCCACGCGTGACGCTCGAGCAACTCGTCGCGCACACGGGTGGGCTCTTCGCGCTCACCGGGTGCCCGCGCGGGTGGGTGCCGCAGTTGCTCGCACTCGGCGGCGATGCAGATGCCGCGCTCGGAACGCTGCGCGACGCGTTCGGCGGACGGATCGCGGTGGAGTGCTGGGACCATGCGCTCCCTGAGGAGCGCCTGCTCGTGGAGCGGCTCATCCCGCTCGCGAAGTCGCACGACCTCCCATGGGTCGTCACCAAC
>JANOWT010000497.1:0-6088 GCA_031418115.1 Gemmatimonadota bacterium | reverse complement strand
CCACCACGTACACCGCGCGGTCCTCGAACGCCTTGAACGGCAGGTCGCTCACCGAGCCGTCGTCGGTGACGAGGCCCTTGCAGCGCGTCGAGATGTTGGAGAGCCGGTTCCGCACTTTTCGGATCGTCGCCACATGATGCGTGCGCCACACATCGGCGTTGCGCGCCACGAGCCCGCGCAGCAACTCGCGGAACCACTGCTCGAGGTCGGAGAACGACCGCACCTCGTGTGCACGTTCGAGTACACCGTCGGTGAACGTCTGGTCGACCACGCGCTCCTTGATGAAGTCGATCAGCGCGTCGGCCTTGGCGTCGATGTCATCACGGTTGAGCAGCACCTCGGCGTACTGCAGCGTCTCCTTCAAGCCCCAGGTGAGCGGCTGCACGTTGTCCTGCAACGCGTCGTTGGACCGCAGCGTCGCGAGCTGACCGCCCTTGGCCGTCCAGGGCGCGAAGTACCGCACATTCGCGAACGGCATCGCCGGCACGCCGAGCGTCTGGTAGATCGCTCGGTCCTCTTCGGAGAGCGCGCTCGCCGGCTGGTCGAGGAAGCAGAGGTCGGGACCCTTCACGTTGAAGCAGACCGCCGCGACCTTCCCCTTGCTCGCCGGGAAGTGCGCGAAGATGCTCGCGAGCAACCACTCCACGGCACTCGTTTTGGTCGCGAGCCCGGAGACTCCCGAGATGCTCAGGTGCGCGGCCTCAGGGCCGAGCAGGAAGTCAGCGTCGAGGTGGATCGCCGCCTCGGTGCCGCCCGCGCGGTAGAGACCGACGGGGATCCCGCGGCGCGTATCGCCCGTGGCATACGTGTCCATGCGTAGCGCGACCTGCACATCGGCTTCGGTCGCGAGATGCACCGTGCCCATCGGCACCGGCTGCAGCGGCTCCTCGGGCACGTGACGCAACACCGCGGCCGTGTAGAGCCGGATCTCCGTGCGCTCGGTGGGCGCGAGAGCGCTCGCCCCTGGCTCGCCGTCGGCGCCGAGTACGTCGTGCAACGGCGTCTGCAGATCGGTGTAGCCGAAGCCTTCGGTGACCACCCCGTAGATGCGCGGCAGCACCCCGCTCACCGGCCGCGTCGTCTCCACACGCACGATCGTCCCGATCCCGACCGGCGCGTCGAGCGCGGTCCAGAAGTGGAACTCATGCGGCGTGTTGGGCTTCCGTTCAGTGGCGACGACGCGCCCGAGGATCGCTGCACTCACGTTGTACTCACGCTCTGCTCACGCTCTGTCACTCTGCACGCACCATGTTCACTTGAGGATGGCCGTAAGGTACTGCTCGCACTCGCGAATGCCGTACACCATCACGTCCCACCGCTGGTCAGGGAGCGAGACCGGCGTGCGTTCGGCGAGGATCCAGCGCGACACGAGATCGGCGCGCACGGTGATGTCGTCCGAGAGCGCCGTCTCCACGCGGACGAGCCCGAACAGCGGCGAGCGCCCGGCCGGATCGCGCAACCGCAGGTACCACGATGCCACCGCATTCCGCCGCGGGGACGACACGGTCATCGCCGTGGTGCGCTCGCCCTCGCGGAGGCCGAGCACCAGCGGGAGTGTGGCCTCGTCGGCGTAGAGCGTGCGGTGCGACTTCACCACGCCGACCACCTGCGCACTCTTGGCCGCGTCGGCGCTCCCGCTCGTTCCACCGTCCACGAGCAGCGGGCCCTCGCCGCGCGCGACCCACTCCGTCGCGAGCGCCAACTCGGCCGCCTCTCGCGCACGCTGCACCGCGGTGAGCGCGCGGGCAACGAGTTCCTGAGGATGGCGCGCGCCCCGCGGTCCATCGGGATCGTTCGTCGCGACGGCGCTAGTGACCGGCACGGTCTCGGCCGGCATGGTGTCCACCACCGCGATCCGCCCGCCGAGCGACGCGAGGAGCGCGCCGTCGAGCAGGGTGTGCGGCACGTACAGCGCCTGCCTGATCCTTGGCGCGTCCCAGGTGTGCATGCGCCGGTCCACGCGAAGGCGGATCGCGGCGGCGACCGCGCCGTGCACAAGGGGCACTCCGGCGATGTGCGCGAGGACCTGTGAACGCTGGATGCCGTCGAGGAAGGCACGGAATCCCACGACCGCGCCTCCGAGTACGGGGCGGGCGCGAATGGCGATCCCTTCGAGTGGCGTGGCGCGCTCGAGGCGGGGCGCCTGATCGCTCTTGGGCTGCACTTCGAGGGGCGCCCCCCGGGCACCACCGCCGACACCGCTGTCACGAAGTGCGCGGAGGGCGTCCCGAATGCTTGCCGCCCCCTCCGCCGGGGCGTAGCTTGGCCTTATGCGCCGACCAGCGATCATCGCGAGCATCCTAATCCTGCTCGCGGCATGCGACAAGCCGGAGCAGCTCATCCCTTACGTGCCTGCCGCGCCACTGAGCGTGGTCTCGGACACGTCGAGCATCTTCTTCCAGGTCTACGGCGCACGCGAGGAACCTCGTCTCGTGCCCTTCGCGATCGTCGAGAACGGCAAGCTGGCGCCGCTCTCGCTCGACTCCGACGGCTGGCGAAACGTCGACGCGCTCTTCTTCGCGGTCGGCCGCAAGCTCCCGCTCTACCGCGACGGTCTCGCGATCGGCGAAGTCCAGATCGTGCGGCCCATGTGGGATCCCAACGACGGGGCGCTCTACTCGCTCCCCGGGTGCACCGACGTCATCCCGCAGGCGCAGGGCAAGCTCGTCGGCTCGAACCGCGCCGACATGAGCATCGAGTTCCTCGCCTCGAGCACGCCGCTCAAGCAGAAGACTGGGACGCGTCCGCTGCCGAGGGACGCCGAGACGCCGGCACGCACCGTCGCGAGCGCCGTCGCCACCGCCTCGCAGGTCGGCGCCGAGGAGCTGGCGCATCTCGAGTTCATCGGGCGTTGGCTCCGTACCGGCGCCGGCGCCGAGGGCCGCACGCTGCTGGCGACGTTCGTCGATCCCGAAGCCGGCGACGCGGGCCCGGGTGCCGGTCATACCGTCAGCCTACTCGCGCTCGCTGAGGACTCTGCCGGTGCATTCGCCACGAGCTTTCAGCATGTCTCGCAGGGCGAGGCACGCGGCGTCGAGTTCAGTCGGCTCGTGAATCACGCCGATCTCGACGGCGACGGCATTGACGAGATCATCCTCGAAATGTGGCGCTACGCCGCCACGCCGAGCGTGGTCGTCCTCAAGTACGCCGCCGGCAAGTGGAGCGAGAGCTTCCGCGTGAGCCAGAACTGGTGCCTCGACCGGAAACCGACGCGGCCCTAGGTGACTCAGTCGATCCCCATGTCCCAGGCCTGCTCGAGATCGGCCTTGGAGTAGGCGCGGAACGCGGTCAACGTCGTCGTCTTCACGATCCCCGGCACGGTCGGGAACAGCTCGGTCACGATCCGCGCGATGTCCTCGTACTCCTTGACCTTCACGATCACCACGAGATCCCACTCGCCCGAGACCGAGTAGACATCGGTGACGCCGTCGATCCCCGCGAGAGCAGCGGCGCACTTGGGGATGAGGCGCGGCTCGGCGTGGACGAGGACGATGGTCGTGATCATGGTGCGGTGGGGAACGGGGGGACGTTGAGGAGCCAGAGTCCGGAGATGCAGGAGCGCGAATCGACTTCGATCATCAGGTCGCGCGCCACCAGCAGTGCGCGACTCGAGCGTTGCGGCCCGATGCGGAAGTGTATCGTCCGCTCCGCCTTGTCGGCTACGGCCCGGATCAGTGTGTCGACCTCGAGCGCCTCGAGCCCGGCGTCAGCTCCGCTCGACGGCACGCGCAACCTCGCGGCACCGGCCGGCACGGGAGGGGTGAGCGGCTCGACTGTCTTCACGTCAGGCCAGACGGCGACTTCGATCGCCGCGAGTCGCCCCGAACTCAGCTCGAGCGTGAGCCAAGCGCCATCGGCCCCTTCGATGTCCATCGACCCCGACAGGCCTTCACTCACACCGGCCGGGCGCAGGGTCGCGCACAGGATGTCCGTGTCGGCATCCCAGCGGTAGTGCACCGGCGGCAGTTCCTGTTCAGTGATCTCTTCCATGCGAACGTCGAGCGACACGACTTCCTCCTCTTCGGGTTGCGGCGACGCTAGCGCGCCCCACATCCATTGCCGTCAGCAGAACTCTGCAGAGCGGCGCGTTCCCGCGCATCAGCGATTCACCCGACACTCATCGAGTCGGCGAGCCGCGCGACGCGCCGGCAGGCCTCGATCACCTGCGACTTCTCGGCGGCGTACGAGATCCGCACCCAGTCGGGCGTCCGGAAGGCCGAACCCGGCACGATCGCCACGCCGTGCTCCTCGAGGAGCGTCGCGCAGAAGGCCGCGCCCGCGTCGGCGCCCGTTCCCGGCACCTTGAGATAGAAATAGAAGGCGCCCGCCGGCTGCAGCACCGTGAGCGCACTCGACGCGCGGAGGATCGGCAGCGCCGCGTCACGACGCGCCCTGAACTCCGTGACCATCGCCCGCACCGCCTGCTCCACCGGCTCGCCGATCGTGAGAGCGGCGAGCGCGGCGTGCTGCGAGACCGTCGCCGCATTGCTCGTGGTGTGCGACTGGAACGCATTCATCGCCTTCGCGACCGCCGGCGCCGAGATCGTCCACCCGATCCGCCAGCCCGTCATCGCATACGCCTTCGCCACGCCATTGACCACGATCAGGTTGTCACGACGATGCGCGACGTCCAGCGCACCGACCGCCGGCGCGTCGTACGCGATCCGGACATAGATCTCGTCGCTGATCACCCACCACCCGCGGTCGGCGGCGAGGTCGAGGATCGCACGCAGTTCGTCGGGCGAGTAGACCGAGCCCGTCGGATTGCTAGGCGAGTTGAGCATGAGGCCGCGCGTGCGGGGGGTCGCGTGCCGTGCGAGGCGCTCCGGGTCGACCTTGAAGCCCTTGCCGGGATCGCCGTGCACCTCGACGACGGTCGCGCGCGCGAGCGTCACCATCTCGTAGTAACTCGTCCAGCTCGGCGTCGGGATCAGCACCTCGTCGCCGGGGCCGAAGAGCACCATGCAGGCGTTGAAGAGCGACTGCTTCGATCCGTTCGACACCACGATGTCGGCCGCCGTGACCTTTCCTTCGCCCTTGTAGTGCGCATTCGCCTCTGTGGCGATCGCCTCGCGCAACGGGAGGATGCCCTCGACCGCCGTGTAGCGCGTGGCGCCCTTGTCGAGCGCGTCCTTCGCCGAGCGCCGGATCGGTTCTGGCGTGTCGAAGTCGGGTTCGCCCGCCCCGAGGTCGATCACCTCGCGTCCCGCCGCCTTGAGCGCCTTGGCGCGCTGCGAGACCGCGATCGTCGCCGATTCGCGGAGCTCGGCGATGTTCGCGGAGGGGTGGAACGCGAGCGGTCCGGGCACGATGAGTCCTCCTCGAGGACACGAGGTTGGAGAGGCGGCTAGGCTGGGCAGGCGCGGCGGCGACCATGGGGCGACTATATTTCCCGCTCGACGAACGATAACGACCGCGCCCCCGGGCGCGCCATTGAAAACCGAGGTCCCGCAGTGACTGCTCTCGAGCGCGCGACGGCTGGCTCCGTCCGCTCCGCCCATGTGGCGCATTTCCTTCCCCCCGATTGGGGCCGTATCGCCCAACTCGCGACCCCCGCACTCGAGCGCTCCACGCGCGACGCCTCGGCTCCCTATCTCCTGATCCTCGTCCCCGACGCCGCCGCAGCGGTGGCGCTCGCGCGCGCCCTCTCGCGACTGCCGGCCGCCGAAGGTCGTCGGATCGTCGCCGCCACGAGCGCGTCGCGCACCAAGCGCCTGCTCGCCGCGGGCCCCGCGCAGGTCGTGATCGGCACGAGTGCGATCCTCGCACCTGTCGTTGCATCGACGACACTCAAGCTCGATCAGGTCGGTACGGTCTTCTTCGCCGCCGCTGACGAACTCGACGCCGACGACGCCGACCTCGCGACCATCCTCACCGAGGTCCCCAAGACGGCCACCCGTCTGCTCACCGCACTCGAGGCCACTCCGGCGGTCGAGGCGCTCCTCGAGCGTCACCTCCACAAGGCGCGTCGGATCGTCGACGATGTGGTCCCGGCCGAGCCGGCGACCCCGACCGACGGCGTGACGAACGTGCGCTTTCTGAGCGTCGGTGGCGCGCCCACCGATGCGCTGCCGCAGGTGCTCGACGA
>JANOWT010000496.1:0-4114 GCA_031418115.1 Gemmatimonadota bacterium | reverse complement strand
TGAGAGAATCCTCTGCTAGGGGGCCGTCGCGGCGACTGGGACCGGCGACCGGCGCCGCGGTCGAAATCTTCGGGGCGCTGGTTCGTCTCTGAGACGAGAGCGCATACTGAACGTTGGCTTAGGACGCGAGGTGGGTCAATGACGGTCGTGGAGCTGATCGAACGGAAGCGGGACGGCGGGGCGCTGAGTCCCGAGGAATGGCGCACGCTCATGGCGCAGTACGCCGCCGGCGACGTTCCCGACTATCAGATCGCGGCCCTCGCGATGGCGGTCTACTTTCGCGGCATGGACTCGGTCGAGACCGAAGCGCTCATGACCGCGATGCTCGACAGTGGCCGGCGGCTCGACCTCGATCATCTCACGGTGCCACGGGTCGACAAGCACTCCACCGGCGGCGTGGGTGACAAGGTCTCGATCCCACTGGCGCCGCTCGTTGCTGCCTGCGGCGTCGCCGTGCCGATGATGTCGGGGCGCGGCCTCGGGCACACCGGCGGCACGCTCGACAAGCTCGAGAGCATTCCCGGCTTTCGCACGCGGCTCACGCTCGAGGAAGCGGCGCGACAGATCGAACGACTGGGCTGCGTGCTGATCGGCCAGACGGAGGAGATCGCACCAGCTGATCGGCGCTTCTATGCGCTGCGTGACGCGACCGCGACCGTCGAGGCGATCCCGCTGATCGCGGCGAGCATCATGAGCAAGAAGCTCGCTGAGGGACTCACGGGTCTCGTACTCGATGTGAAGACCGGCGCCGGCGCGTTCATGACACGCTTGGACGACTCGCTCAAACTCGCGTCGACGATGATCGCGATCGGCGAGCGGCACGGCTGTCCCACCGTCGCGTTGCTCACCGACATGGACTCGCCGCTCGGCGTGGCCTGTGGCAATGCGGTGGAGATCACGGAGTCGATCGACCTGCTCAAGGGTGGCGGCCCGGCGGACCTGCGCGAAGTCACGATGACGTTCGCCGCCGAGATGTTGGTGATGGCTCGCGTCTCCGCGACCATGGACGGTGCGCGCGCCCGAGCGGAACAGGCGCTCGAGAGCGGAGCGGCACTTGAGAAGTTCCGCGAGATCGTCAGTGCGCAGGGTGGCGACGCGCGCGTGGTCGACGATCCCGAAGCGTACCTGCCGCGTGCGGCGATTCGGACGGTGGTGCGCGCCGAGCGCGCGGGGATCGTGCAGCGCGTCGAGCCGCGCATCATCGGGCGGGCGATCACGGCGTTGGGTGGGGGGCGGAACAAGGTCACGGACACCATCGACCCATCGGTGGGATTCCTCGTGCATGTGCGGCCGGGCACGGCGGTGCAGGCTGGGGACGCGGTCGCGACGATCCTCGCGAGTGACTCCGCGCACGAGGCCGCGGCGCGCATGGCGATCGCCAGGGCGGTCACGTTCGGTGATGCGCCGCCCAAGCCGCGTCTGCTCATCTCGCATCGCGTGAGCGGGCAGGGGGTGGAGGAAATGGGGGTCGCGGGTGCAACTTAGGTCCCTATGACCATCGAGAAGCTGGGCGCCCTCGGGGCGCAGGGAGTGGCCGCCGGTGCGATGCTCGCCTGGGTCGGCCTCGTGTATGTCACGCGGCCGGTGTCGTCGGGCGGGATCGACCCGGTCGCGCATCTCTGTCTTGCGGCGGCGTCGTTCGTGCCGTTCGCGCTCTTGGCGGCGGCGCATGCGTGGTTCGCGCAGCAGCTCAATCATGGGCCGGACTCGATCCGCGGGTGATGCGCGGCTGAGTCGCGGCGGCATGAGGGCTGGAACGACTCTCCCGAATCGTCAATCGGTCATGGTTCACATCCGGGGTCGGGGTAGGTCTTTGCCGGCGGCAGAAGCATTCGCTGCATGGCACCAAAAGTTAAAGGTCCGTACCCAGCATTGGCGGCAAAGTGACACCGGGTCCCTTACTTTGGAGCTGCTTCATCTGCTCGTCGAGGCGCTTCATCTCGCCCGCCTTCCGCTCCCGGTCCAGCTTGTGATACCACTCCTGGAACAGAAGGACGGTGTTCGGGAACTTCCCAGCGCCCTGTCCCGAGCGCATCACGAGAAGGAACGCATAGTATCGGCCGACGGTGGTGACGTACGTCGGGGCACACGGTCCGAAAGCCAGGTCGCGGTCCGCTACCCCTGACGTGAAGTACATCGACCACGCTTCGAGTGCATTCATGTGCTCGACGATCAGTCTTGGTACATCCGGCGGCAACGCATCCCACCACACGTTCGCCCGCGAGGCGAGCGCGGGCTGCACTTCGGACTCGAACTTCACCTCCGCGAGACTAGGCACGAACAGTG
Source organism: Gemmatimonadota bacterium (assembly GCA_031418115.1). GTDB lineage: Bacteria > Gemmatimonadota > Gemmatimonadetes > Gemmatimonadales > Gemmatimonadaceae > Pseudogemmatithrix. The sequence goes on along the minus strand of JANOWT010000496.1, from coordinate 1,828 downwards.
CCACCTTGCCCTCTGCGAGCTTCCGGTAGATCTCCCCGTTGCGCGGAATGACTTTCGTCGCCCACTCCTCGCAACGATGGATGGCGCAAGTGCGGCCCTCCCGCATTGCCTGCGCCACGACTGCCTTGAGGGACTTGAGCCCTCGAATGGCGGCGACTACCACGACGACCCCTGCGAGCCCTTCTACACTCGTCCAGAACTCTTGGGTGGTTCGTGGTACTACGAGGTCGATCAAGTGGTCGAACACGCTTGATCCCTATCAGGTATGACCATCTGAGACCTCTGTTGCACAAGTGCCTTGGCGGGCATGGCTACCGCGGCTTCGCGAATCCCCTGAGCCCCAGCAGTGACTCGTCGAACGTCGCCACCGGCGCGAAGCCGAGTGCGCTGGTGCGCTCACGGATGAGATGATCGGCGAAATCCCCGCGGCCGGTCTTGTACGCAGCGAGCGCCGATCGCACGAGCTCGTCGTCAGGGATCACGACGCCACTCATGCCGAGCAGGAGTTCGATCGCCCGCGCGATCTCGCTGCGCGGCTGTTTGTACCGCGAGCGGAGCACCCAGGCCAACTCGACCAACACGATGTGGTCGACCACGATGCCGGTCACCTGATGCGATGACATCCACTTGCGTGCGGCGGCGCTCTGCTCGGGGTGGTCACCCACGAGTGCGCGCACCAGGATCGAGGTGTCGGCGGCGATCATGAGAGATCGGCCGAGCCGGGGTCCATGACGGCGATCGGCACGGTCCCGGCGTTCCAGGTGACGGCGCCGAAGAACGATCCGATCGCCGGCGCGACCGGTCGGAGCAGAGCGGCGCCATCGCGGGTGAGCGTGATCTCCACCCGGTCGCCCGTTTCGAGCATGAGGACGTCGCGCACGCGCTTGGGGATGGTGAGCTGACCCTTGGTGGTCATTGTCGCGATCGGCACGGTGCTCCTCGGTGGCGGGTCGTCTGTGCGCTGACGAATCTCCGCGTTCGTTCCTGAGGAGCATGACCGCGACGTCGCGTGCGGGATCGTTTCACTGCGATGAACGACGAAGGGCCGGAGCGCTTGGCCCCGGCCCTTCGTCGTCGGCTGCGTCGGTCAGATGTCGAGGTTCGAAACGAACTTCGCGTTGGCCTCGATGAACAGCCGTCGCGGCTCCACCTCGTCGCCCATGAGCGTCTGGAAGGTCTCGTTCGCGAGGAACGCGTCGTCCAGCGTGACCTTGAGAATCGTGCGCGTCTCGGGATCCATGGTGGTCTTCCAGAGCTGATCGGGGTTCATCTCGCCAAGGCCCTTGTAGCGCTGGACCATGAGATTGACCTTGCCGTCGGGCCCGCCACCCATGCGGTTCATGATCACGTCGCGCTCGGGCATGTCGTAGGCGTAGTACTCCTCCTTGCCCTTGGCGACGCGAAAGAGCGGCGGCTGCGCGATGTAGATCATGCCGGCGTCGATCAACGCGGGCATCTGGCGGAAGAAGAAGGTGAGCAGGAGCGTCCGGATGTGCGCGCCGTCGACGTCGGCGTCGGTCATGATGATGATCTTGTGGTAGCGCAGCTTTTCGGCGTTGAATTCGTCCTTGCCGATGCTGGTGCCCAGCGCCATGATCAGCGTGCCGATCTGGTCCGATCCCAGCATCCGGTCAAAGCGCGCGCGCTCGACATTGAGAATTTTGCCGCGCAAGGGAAGGATCGCCTGGTTCTGGCGTGAGCGCCCGCCCTTGGCCGAGCCGCCGGCAGAATCGCCCTCGACGATGAAGATTTCAGACTTGGCCGGATCGCGCTCCTGACAGTCAGCAAGTTTGCCCGGCAGCGACGAAAATTCCAGCGCACCCTTGCG
>JANOWT010000495.1:0-12507 GCA_031418115.1 Gemmatimonadota bacterium | reverse complement strand
CGCTTGATGTCCATCGAGCCGGCGCCGGTGCGCACGGTGCCCTCGAGCACGCGGAGGTTCTTCTTGGCGCCCAGTGCCGCGAGCGCCTCGGGGGTGAAGCTCGGCGCGACGATGCACTCCACGAAGAGCGAGGCGACGGCCTGCGCAGCGGCCTCGTCGACTTCGACGGAGAAGGCGATCACGGAACCGAAGGCCGAGACCGGATCGCAGGCGAGCGCCTTCTGGTACGCCTCGAGCGCCGTCGTCCCAGTCGCCAGTCCGCAGGGCGTGGTGTGCTTCACGATCGCGCAGGCGGTCTCGCCGGCGAAGGGATCGATCGCGAGCATCGCCCCCTCGAGATCGAGGAAGTTGTTGAACGAGAGTTCCTTGCCGCCGTGCTGCTTGAGTGCGCCGAGTCCGGCGCCGGCGCGCTCCACGTAGAAGGCGGCGGCCTGTCCGGGATTCTCGCCGTAGCGCAACGACTGCGCGCGCTCGAACGCGAGCGTGAGCTTCTCGGGGAAGTGGTCACCGCGCTGCGCCGCGAACCAGCTGCTGATCGTCGCGTCGTAGGCGGCGGTGTGCGCATAGACCTTCTCGGCGAGATCGCGGCGGAGCTCGGCGGCGTCGCCGCCATTCTGCAGTGCTTCAAGGACACGCGTGTAGTCGTCTGGGTCGACCACGACCGTGACGGCCGCGAAGTTCTTCGCCGCGCTGCGGAGCATCGACGGACCGCCGATGTCGATCTGCTCGATCACGTGCTCCGGTGCGAGTCCGGGCTTGGCGGCGGCCTCGCGGAACGGATAGAGGTTCACGCAGACGAGGTCGATCGGCGCGATGCCGTGCTCGGCGATCGCAGCCATGTGCTCGGGCAGGTCGCGGCGCGCGAGGAGTCCACCGTGCACCGCGGGGTGCAGCGTCTTCACGCGTCCGTCGAGCATCTCCGGGAACTTGGTGACGTCGGCGACGTCGCTCACGGCGAGGCCGGCGGCGCGCAGGGCTTTTGATGTGCCGCCGGTGGAGAGCAACTGGAAGCCGAGAGCCTGAAGCCCCTTGGCGAAGTCGATCAGGCCGGATTTGTCGGAGACGGAGAGCAGGGCGGAGGGCATGCGAGGTGCGGAGAGGAAGGTAAGGGCGAATCAGGCGAGCGAGTCGTGCACCGGATCGATCGGTGCGCGCTCGACTTGGAAGGTCGGGATGCCAGTGACCGTGCCGTCGGCGGAGAGCGTGGTACGGCCGGCACACACGGCGGCGATGCAACGAGGATAGATGAAGTGTTCGGCCGCGAGCACGCGCGTGGCGAGTGTGCTCGGCGTGTCGTCGGCGCGGACGGGGACGCGCCACTGCGCGATGATCGCACCCTCGTCGTACTGTTCGCTCACGAAGTGCACGGTCGGACCGCTCACGGTGGCTCCCGCGCGCAGCACCGCCTCGTGCACATGATGCCCGTACATGCCCGGGCCACCGAACGCGGGCAGCAGTGCCGGGTGCACGTTCATCAATCGGCCGCGGAAGCGCGCAACGACATCGGCCGGTACGAGGCGCAGGTAGCCCGCGAGCGCGACGTGCGTGATCCGATGTTCGGCCAAGAGCGCGGCGAGCTCGGCGTTGCGCTCGCGTGGGAGCCACTCAGCGGGAATCTCGTGCGTGCGTGCACGCGCGAGCGCTCCCGCTGACTCGCGATCGCTCACGACGAGCGCGACGCGGGCCGGCGCGCTGGGCCCGAGCGCGTCGAAGTGGTCGATGATCGACTGCAGATTGCTGCCGCCGCCGGAGGCGAGCACGGCGAGGCGCGAGGGTGAATCCGTCACCCGATGAATCTACCGCCGAGGGCCTTGGGCCGTCAGCGCAGGACCGGTACGTGCAGGACCCGAGCGGCGACTTCGGCGAGGGTCGGCACGAACTCGGCTTCACGCGTAGCTCGTTCCTTGTCCGCGTCGGGCGTATCAGGGCTCGGGATGAGGAAGCCGCGGCCACCCAACTCGAGCGACGGTGCCACGTCACGCCAGCGATCGCCGACGAAGACCGAGCTTGCGAAATCGATCCCCAACTCGTCGCGCGCCTGTTCGTACATGAGGGTGCCGGGCTTGCGGCAGCGACAGGGGCCGGTGACGTCGGGATGGTGAGGGCAGTGCTTGGTGAGACTGAGCGTGATGCCCTGTGCAGCGAGGAGTTCGTCGAGTCGGGCGCGCACCGCGAGGTAGTTCTGCTCGGTGACCTTGCCGAGTGCGATGCCGCTCTGGTTGGTGACGACGACGACCAGCCAGCCGGCGTCCGCGAAGGCACGGAGGAAGTCGACCGCGCCCGGAAGCAGTGCGACGAGCGACGCGTCATGCAGATAGTGGGCGTCGTGGATGATCGTACCGTCACGGTCGACGAAGAGGGCGCGGCGCGCGGTCATGCGAGTGCCGGGATGAGGAGTGAGACGAGTGCGGCGTCGTCGGAGGGATCGACGCCACGCAGGTCGAGCCGCACTCGGCCCGCTTCGATGCGCGCGATGACGGGGACGACACCGGTGCGTAGGCGCGACTCGATCGCATTGGCGTCGCCGCCGATGGTCACGGCCCACGACGCGATACGCGCGGTGGGGAAGGCGCCGCCGCCGACGGTCGCTTCGCTCGGCTCGACGCGGAGGTCGGTGGCCGTGCGGTTGCTTGCGGCCGCAGCCACCCCAGCGGCCACACCGGCGTTCACCGCCGTGACCACGGCGTCGGCGCGCGCACGGATGCTCTCGGCACTCGCCGTGAGCATCGCCAGCGCAGGGATGCCGCGGCGCGCGCGCTCAGGCTCGCGGTAGAGCGCGAGCGTGGCCTCGAGCGCCGCGAGTGTGAGCTTGTCCACGCGTAGCGCGCGCGCGAGGGGATGCTTGCGCAGGAGTTCGATCGCAGCGCGCTTGCCGACGATGATCCCGGCCTGCGGACCGCCGAGCAACTTGTCGCCGCTCATCATGACGAGGGTCGCGCCTTCGGTGACAGCCTCGCGCGCGGTGAGTTCGCCGGTGAGGCCCCAAGGAGAGAGGTCGAGCATGAGCCCACTGCCGAAGTCGTGGAGCAGCGGCACGCCGGCTTCGGCGGCGATCGGCGCGAGGTCGCGCACACTCGCCTCGGCGACGAACCCCTCGATCGCGAAGTTGCTACGGTGCACTTTGACGATCGCGCCAGTACGCGGCGAGAGGGCGCGTCGGTAATCGTCGGCGTGCGTGCGATTCGTGGTGCCGACCTCGACGAGCGTGGTGCCGCTCGTCGTCATGATGTCGGGGACGCGAAAGCTCCCTCCGATCTCGACGAGTTCTCCGCGGCTCACGATCGTCTCGCGTCCCGCGGCGAAGGTCTGCAGCGTGAGCACGAGCGCGGCGGCGCAGTTGTTGACGACGAGCGCGTCCTCGGCGCCGGTGAGCTCGGCGAGCAGTGCGGCGCAGTGCACATGGCGGCTGCCGCGCGCGCCGAGCGCGACGTCGTACTCGAGCGTGGAGGCACCGCGCGCGACTTCGGTCATCGCCTCGAGCGCCGCGGGTGCGAGTGGGGCGCGGCCGAGATTGGTGTGCAGCACCACGCCGGTCGCGTTGATCGCGGCGCGCAACGAGGGCAGTGTACGCGCGGCGACGTGGGCTTCGACGGCGCGCACCCAGGCATCGTCGTCGGCGGGCAACGTCGTGCCGTTGCGCGCCGCGGCGATCAGCGCGCGCAACGCTTCGGTGACGAGTGCCCGCGGAACGCGGTCGGCGAGTGCACGCAATCCGGGCCGCTCGATGAGCACGCCGACGGACGGGAGCGCGCGGCGCGTGTCGGTCACGACGGCGGGCGGCGGACGTCCGGTGGTGTCGTCACGGCCGGCGGCGTGGGCGCCGCAGGCTTCACGTTCGCCGTAGGCTTCGCGGTCGCCGAGGAGTCCCGCGGCACGGCGGGTGCGCGCAGGCGGAACTCGCGCTCTGAGTCACGGACCGCGCCGGTGAGCCCGCGGACCCCACGCACCTTCAACCGATACTCACCGACGGCGAGCGGCGCGTCGAAGCGGACGACCCACGTTTGGATCGGGATCGGTCGGTTGAGCTTGAGTCGTGGGGCGCTCGAGTCTGTTGCGGCGCCACGCGGCGGCGCGGGGCGGAGAGGCGGTGCTTCGACAGCGGGCGCCGCGGAATCGGCAGGAGGCGCCGCCGAGTCTGCGGCCGCTCGCGCCACCGCTGCGAGCGAGTCGAAGCGCGCTGCGGGAATCAGTACGCCGACCCGCACGAGCGACGAGTCGCTGCGCATGATCACGATCGTCGCTGGGTCCGGCGTCCACGTGACATCGACACCGCGATCGAACTTGATGCGCAGTGCCGACGAATCGACGGGCTCGAGCGTCTCGATGCGCGGGCCGATGGTGTCGTGCGCGAACGAGTAGAGCTCGGCGGCAGCGGTGGTATCGACGGTGATCGTGGTGGAGTCGAATAGCTCGCGCGCGTCGATCGCGCGATTCGAGTTGACGTCGAGCCAGCCGCGCAGCGCGTACGTGCCCGGAGCGAGATCGCGCACAGTGAAGCGGCCTGTCGAATCGGCGCGTGTCGACCAGCGGAGCATCGTGTCCGTCGCGGCGAAGACCTCGACGCGCGCACCCGGTGCCGCACGGTCGCCGACCCAGTCGAAGATGATGCCGCTGATCGCGCTCGTGGAGGGCTTGGCGCCGGTGGAGAAGACGACCTCGATCTGCTCCCGCAGGATGTTGCCTCGCAGGTCACCCAGGCCGGGGAGGATCGTGACGCGATACGTGGTGTTGGCGCGGAAGCCAGTGCGCGGTTCGATCTCGATGGCACTGCGACGCCAGCTCACGCGCTCACGACCGTCGCCCGGCGAGACGGCGATAAGGGATGCGAGCGATGAGGCATTGCCACTGTTGCTGCTGCTGAAGGTGCTTCCGAAGCCACCAGTGCCCTCGCCGCCACCGCCACCGCCAAATGCTCCACCGCCGCCGCCGTTGCCAGCTCCACCACCGGCGCCACCAGTAGCGCGCGCGAGCGGCGTCGACCGTTCATTCACGACCTCGTCGAACCGAAAGAGCACGGTACTCGCACGAACGTTGAGACTGTTCGTGTCGGGCGTGACCTCGACCAGCTGCGGCGGCTGCTTGTCGGGCGGACCACCGGGCGGGATGCCTGGAGAAGCGCAGGCACTCACGCCGAGTGTGACGCCGCAGCCGAGTATAAGCAGGGCGTGATCGATACGGCGGACGCCGACACTCACGCGCCGAGCTCCAGGATCTTCGCGCGCAGTTGCTCGGCGCGCACACCCCACTCGCGTTCCTTCGCACGCTCACCGTCGATCACTGCCGGCGGAGCCTTGGCGGTGAACTTCTCATTCGCGAGCCGGCCGCGTAGCGCGTCGAGCTGCTTGCTCAGTCCATCCAACTCACTCTGCAGCCGCGCGGTCTCCTTGGTGACGTCGACCATGCCGGCGAGCGGCAGCGCGAGTTCGAGCCCGCTGGGGAGCACGGCGTGTGCCGCCGCACCTTCGGGGGTCGCTCCAACGATGATCTCGCACCGCGCGAGGCGATGCACGAGCGCGCCATTCGCCATGAGCGTAGCACTCGACGGTCCAGCCGCGACGAACGCGCGGATGGGCGCGCCCGGTTGCACCGCGTACTCGGAACGGAGTCCGCGGATCGCGTCGATCGCTTCGCGCACGACTTCGAAGGCAGCGCCCGACTCGGCACCAGCGGCGCGCCCGACCGGCCAGGCCGCCGTGGCGACGAAGTGGCCGGCCTGCGATCCAGGCAACCGCTGCCAGAGCGACTCGGTCACGAACGGCATGATCGGATGCAAGAGACGGAGTCCGCGATCGAAGACATGGACGAGCACCGCGCGCGCGACCTCGCGATCGGCGCCGGGCTGCAGGAGCCGCGTCTTGACCGCTTCCACATACCAGTCGGCGAGTTCGTTCCAGACGAACTTGCGCGCGGCCTCGGCGTAGGCGTCGAGCCGCAGGCCGAGTTGCCGCTCACCCTCGGGCCATGCCCCGGTGCGCGGACGAGCCGGACCGAGCGACGCGTCGCACTCGGCGACGGCGGCGTCGAGCCGGCCGAGGATCCATTGGTCGGCGAGCGTGAGCTGCGCGGGCGCGGTCTTGTCGAGCGGCGTGACGGCATCATCCCCAACCTGTAGCAGGATGAAGCGTCCGATGTTCCATAGTTTGGTCGCGAAGTTGCGGCCGGGTGCGAAAGACTTGTCGAGGTCCTTGGGGTCGAGCATCACGTCGACGCCGAGGCCCATGCCCTGGATGAGCGTCCAGCGCAGCGCGTCGGCGCCGAACTTGTTCACGACGTCGAGCGGATCGATCCCGTTGCCGAGCGACTTGGACATCTTGCGATGCTGCATGTCGCGCACGGTGCCGTGCAGGTAGACCGAGTGGAACGGCGCCTGGCCGAGGAAGGCGTAGCTCGTCATGATCATCCGCGCGACCCAGAAGAAGAGGATCTCGGGCGCGGTGACGAGCACGTCGCTCGGGAAGAAGGCCTTGAGGTCGTCGCTCTCCTCGTCCGGCCAGCCCATGGTGCTGAACGGCCAGAGACCGGAGGAGAACCAGGTGTCGAAGACGTCCGGGTCCTGACTGATGATCGGCGCGTGGCACTCGCTGCAGGTCGTTGGATCGACGCGATAGGCGAGCGCGTGTCCCTTCTCGCAGGTGAAGACGGGAATGCGATGGCCCCACCAGAGCTGGCGCGAGATGTTCCAGTCGCGGATGCCGTCGAGCCAGTTGATGTAGACCTTCTCCCACTTCTCGGGGAGGAGACGGATGGTGCCGTCCTTCACGGCGGCGAGCGCCGGCGCGGCGAGCGGCGCCATCTTCACGAACCACTGGTCCGAGAGGCGGGGCTCCACGACGGTGTCGCAGCGGTAGCAGCGACGCACGCTGTTGGAATACGACTCGACCTTCACGAGCGCGCCCGCGGCCTCGAGCATCGCGACGGCTTGGCGCCGCGCCGCGAAGCGTTCGACCCCGTCGAGCTCTTTCGGGATGCGGTGTGCGTCGTCCGCGCTCATGGCGCCGACCATCCCGGTCGGCGTGATCACGACCGGCATCGCGAGCCCGTGCCGCTTGCCCACCTCGAAGTCGTTCGGGTCGTGCGCGGGCGTGATCTTGAGCGCGCCAGTGCCGAAGTCCTTCTCCACGTACGCGTCGGCGATGATCGGGATCTCGATGCCGACGAGCGGAAGCACCAGCGACTTGCCCACGAGCGCTGCGTAGCGCGCGTCGTCGGGATGCACGGCGACCGCGACGTCGGCCAAGATGGTCTCGGGCCGCGAGGTCGCGATGGTGATGCCCTGCGTGGGATCGCCGGCGAGCGCGTACCGCACATGGTAGAGCTTGCTCTCGCTGTCGTGGAACTCGGCTTCCTCGTCAGAGAGCGACGTGAGGCAACGCACGCACCAGTGGATGACGCGGTGGCCGCGGTAGACGAGGTCCTTCTCGTAGAGCCGCACGAACGCCTCGCGCACGGCGCGCGAGAGCTCGGGCGAGAACGTGTATGCGGTGCGTGACCAGTCGGCCGAGGCACCGATGGCCTTCAGCTGCTGCAGGATCTGCCCGCCGGTCTCCTCGACGAAGGCCTCAGTGCGCTTCACAAAGGCCTCGCGGCCCAGGTCGAAGCGCGTCTTGCCCTCCTTGGCGATGAGCTTCTCGACGACGTTCTGCGTGGCGATGCCGGCGTGGTCGGTGCCCGGGAGCCAGAGCGCTTCGTCGCCCGCCATGCGGCGCCAGCGGACGAGCACGTCCTGTACCGTGTTGTTGAGTCCGTGACCGACGTGGAGCACGGCGGTGACGTTGGGCGGCGGGATCAGGACGGTGAACGGGTCGCGGTCGCCGCCGAGGCGCTTGGTGCGCTTGGGGTCGGCGCGGAAGATCCCCGCGTCTTCCCAGGCCTTGCCGAGGGCGGGCTCGGCGGAGGAGAAGTCGAAGTGGGTGGGGACGTCGGTGGCCGGCTTGTTGTCGGTCGGTTCGCTCATCCGCGAAAGCTAGCGGGGCCGTGGGTAGCGGTGCCACGGCCCGGACACGGCGGGAACGCCTCTCAGCGTGTGCGCACGACCGCGAGCTTCTCGCGTACGCGTGTGACCCCTGGGACGCCGCGCGCCATGGTCACGGCGTGCTTCAGCTCGCGCTGGTCCCGAACGCGGCCATGGAGGAGGATGACACCTTCGCCGATGTCCTCGATCTCGACCGCGCGCTCGGAGAGGATCGGATCGTGGGAGAAGGCCTCGAGGACGCGCGCATCGAGGGCCTCGTGTGCCTGGGCTTCTTCCTCGTCGTCCTCGTCGTCCTCATCAGCATCGTCGTCATCGTCATCGTCGTCATCTTCGTCATCGTCGTCATCAGCATCGTCGTCATCAGCCGCATCGTCCTCGTCATCGAGATCCTCGTCGAGGTCGTCATCGAGCTCATCGTCGTCGAGCTCCTCATCCGCATCGCCGTCCCACGCGTCCTTGATCTCGCGCGCCGTCTCCATGAGCGGCCCGATGTTGTCCGCGAGGGTCGACGCCATCCCGCGCCCGCGGGCCACGAGCGCGCGCAGCGACACCCTCCGGCCACTGGTGCGCCGCGCCACGTACACGCCCACGCCGAGCCCGACCACGGCAGCGGCGGCGAGCCAGACCCAAGTGTGACCGGACTCTCGTTCTTCGACGCGAATCGTGCGCATACATGACCTGGTCGTGGTTGGCAGGGCTCCCATCGTCCCGCTACTTTGAAGGCTGACCCCTGTGGCGCGCTTAGGCAAGCAGGGAAGCCCCGCGCGCCTCGATCCCGCACCGACCTCCCTCATGCCGAAGCGCTCTCCGCACCTCCCGTCCGCCGACGCGCCGCTCGCCAAGGGGCTCGTGATCGGATGGGGCCTGTTCATGGTCCTCGCGGCTGTTGGGGTCGCGATCGGTCTGCGTCTGAGTGCCTCGGTTCCCATTCTGCTCGACGTGATGCCCCGATGAGTGCTGCCGCCGCGCCCGACCTTCTCGTCCTGACCCTTCCTGACGGCGCGACCCGTGAAGTCGCGCCTGGGACCCCCGCGCGCGACGTCGTCGCGACCATCGGCCCGCGCCTCTTGCTCGCGGCGATCGCCGTCTCGGTGGAAGGCGAAGTGCAGGACCTCGGCACACCGATCCGCCGCGGCGGTGCGTTCCAGGTGATCACCGAGAAGGATTCGCGTGCGCTCGCCGTGTTGCGGCACTCCGGGGCGCACATCCTCGCGACCGCGGTGCGCCGGCTGCGTCCCGAGGCCGCGATCGGTTTCGGGCCGGCGATCGACGACGGTTTCTACTACGACTTCGATGTCGCGAAGCCGTTCACGCCCGAGGATCTCGACGCGATCGAAGCGGAGATGCGGAAGGTGGTCGCCGAGAAGTACCCGTTCGTGCGCGCCGAGGTCTCGCAGGCGGAGGCGAAGTCCGTGTTCGCTGACGATCCGCTCAAGCTCGAGCGCCTCGACGACTTCGAGGGATCGGACGAGATCATCTCGACGTACACGGACGGGCCGTTCACCGATCTCTGCCGCGGACCACACGTCCCGGACACGTCGTACCTCAAGAACTTCAAGCTGCTCTCGGCGGCCGGCGCGTACTGGCGCGGCGACGAGCGGCGGCAGATGCTGCAGCGCATCTACGCGACCGCCTTCTTCAAGAAGGAGGAGCTGGACGCGCACCTGCACCAGATGGAGGAGGCGAAGAAGCGCGACCATCGCGTGTTGGGCAAGCAGCTCGACCTCTTCCAGTTCTTCCCGCATGCACCGGGCGCGGCCTTCTGGACGCCGCGCGGAACGCATCTCTGGAATGCCCTCGAAGGGTTCGTGCGCGAGCGGCAGCAGGACGACTTCCTCGAGATAAAGACGCCGCTCCTCTACACCAAGAAGCTCTGGGAGCAGTCCGGGCACTGGGGCAAGTACAAGGACAACATGTTCCTGGTGTGGGACAAGGAAGAAGCGGAGTCGGGCGGATCGACAGAGGACGCGCTGAGCATGTCGCTCAAGCCGATGAACTGCCCTTCGCATCACTTGCTGTTCCACTCGCACAAGCATTCGTACCGCGAACTCCCCATGCGGTACGTCACGTTCGACGTGCTGCACCGCAACGAGATCTCGGGCGCGCTCTCCGGGCTCACGCGCGTGCGGCAGTTCTCGCAGGACGACTGCCACGTCTATCTGCGCGAGGACCAGATCGCCGCCGAGGTGAAGTTCCTCATGGACTTCATCCTCGGGTACTACGACACGTTCGGGCTCACCGCGCGACTCAAGTTCGCAACGCGGCCGGAGCAGCGGATCGGGTCGGATGAACTGTGGGATCGCGCTGAGGGCGCGTTGCGCGCCGCTCTCGAGAGCACGGGGCGGCCGTACGAGCTCAAGGAAGGGGACGGAGCGTTCTATGGCCCCAAGATCGACTTCGACGTCATGGACTCGATCGGCCGCGCCTGGCAGCTCGGCACGATCCAGCTCGACTACAACGCGCCGGAGCGCTTCGACCTGGAGTACACGGGCGAGGACAACGCCGCGCATCGGCCGGTCGTGATCCATCGTGCGGTGAGTGGCTCGTTCGAGCGTTTCATCGCGATCCTCATCGAGCACTTCGCGGGCGCGTTCCCGGTGTGGCTCGCACCGGAGCAGGTCCGCGTGCTGCCGATCTCCGACGAGGTGTCGGGGTATGCCCATGAAGTGACGGCCAAGCTCCGGGCTGCCGGCATCCGCGCCGTCTGCGACGAACGCAGCGACACGCTCAACTACCGGATCCGGGACGGCGAGATCATGAAGGTCCCCTACATGGCGGTGCTCGGAAAGCGCGAAGCCGAAGCGGGGCAGGTCGCGATCCGCGTGCGTGGGGCGGGGAAGAAGCAGGAGGTCGTGCCGGTCGACGACTTCGTTGCACGACTCGTCGACGAGATCCGCACGCGTGCGCTGACGCCCGCGTCGGCAGGAGCGGAAGGGTGAGGCGGGCGCTCGAGGCCTTCACCACTCGCGTGGCGATCGTGCTCTGTTCAGTGGCGCTGCTCGTCGCCACGAGCGCTCTCGATGCGCAGCAGATCGCAAAGCCCCGCATCGCGCCCGCGCGCGTCCTCGGACAGGTGGTCGTGGGCGGATACTCCGGGATCGCCGGCTTCGTCATCGGTCGCTTTGCCGCAGAGAACATCTCGAGCGTGGTCGGTATCGAGAACGAGACGGCGATGCGTCGGATCGGCTTCGCGGGCGGTGTGATCGGCGGCGGTCTCGCCACGGCGGGCGTCGTGTACGGCATCGGGAACATGGGCGATCAGACCGGTGACTTCGATGCGACCTACCTGGGCACCGGTGTCGGATTCGTCGCCGCGCTCGGGATCGCACGCATGATGCTCGGCCCCGAGGGTCGCCCGCGCGAGGGCATGAGCACCTCGGCACGATGGGCCACCGCGAACATCGTCGCGCTGCTGCCAGCGATCGGCGCGACCATCGGTTTCAACTCCACTCGTCGCTTCAAATAGAGGCTCTTCATATATATGTCGGACCGCACCCCAGTAATCGTCTCTGCTGCCCGCACGCCGATCGGCCGCTTCCTTGGCGGGCTCGCCCCGCTCACCGCTCCTGAGCTCGGTGCCGTCGCGATCCGCGCGGCCATGGCGAGAGCCAAGATCGACCCTGCTGAGATCGGCGAGGTCATCATGGGCCACGTGCTCCAGGCGGGCACGGGCCAGGCCTCGGCGCGTCAGGCGGCGATCAAGGCCGGCATCCCCGGAATCGTCCCGGCCTTCGCCGTGAACAAGGTCTGTGGCTCGGGCTTGCAGGCCGTCATGCTTGCGGCGCAGGCGATCCGTGCCGGCGACGAGCAGCTGCTCGTTGCCGGAGGTCAGGAATCGATGTCGAATGCGCCGCACTATGTGCGCGGCATGCGAAACGGGATCAAGTTCGGCGCGCAGACCATGCTCGACGGGCTCATCACCGACGGTCTCTGGTGTGCCTTCTATGATCGGCACATGGGCGGGCACGCGGAGTACACGGCGAAGAAGGCGGGGATCACGCGCGCGCGGCAGGACGAGTTCGCGCTGCAGTCGCATCAGAAGGCCGTCGCGGCGATCGCTGCGGGCCGGTTCAAGGCCGAGATCGCACCGGTCGAGATCGCTGGCAAGAAGGGACCGACGATCATCGACACCGACGAGTCGCCGCGTGCCGACACGTCAATCGATGCGCTCTCCAAGCTCAGACCGGCCTTCCCGAAGGACGCCCCGAAGGACATGAAGCCCGACGAGCTCACCGTGACGGCCGGCAACGCGCCCGGGCTCAATGATGGCGGTGCCGCGCTCGTGGTCGCGTCGGAAGCGTACGCCAAGGCGCACGGCCTGCCGATCCTCGCGCGGATCACTGGCTATGCGTCGGGTGGTGGCGACCCGCAGGACCTCTTCTTCGCGCCGATCATCGCGGTGCAGAACCTCATGAAGCGGACCGGCGCGAAGATCGGCGACTACGACCTGATCGAGGCCAACGAGGCGTTCGCCTCGCAGGCACTCGCCGACGGTGACGGACTCGGCTGGGACTTCGCGCGCGTGAACGTGAATG
>JANOWT010000494.1:0-4587 GCA_031418115.1 Gemmatimonadota bacterium | reverse complement strand
ACTCGCCGGCGGCCGCGAGGTGTGCTTCGTCTGCACCATCAACGAAGAGGGCCTGGTCCAGACCGCCCGCGTCGCCGCGCGTGGCGACGTGCGCAGTGTGCTCGCGCTCCCAGGCTTCGCGAACCGTGGCGAGCTCCTCGTACACAACCATCCGAGTGGTTGGTTGGAGCCGAGCGGCGCCGACCTCGAGGTCGCTGCGCGCCTGCACGACGACGGGATCGGGTTCGCGATCATCGACAACGACGCGGCGCGACTGTACGTGGTCGTCGAGGTCCCGCGCCCGAAGAAGCGCGCCGAGCTCGCCCCGGGCGATGTCGCCGGCGTGCTGGGCCCGGACGGGCCGATCGCCGAGCACCTCGGGCGGTACGAGGACCGGCCGAGCCAACGCGAGATGGCGCGCATCATCGCGCAGCTCTTCACGCATGGCGGTGTGGGGCTGATCGAAGCGGGCACGGGCGTTGGCAAGTCACTCGGCTATCTCGTGCCGGCGCTGCGGTGGGCGGCCGAGAGTGGCGAGCGCACGGTGGTGAGCACCAACACCATCACGCTGCAGGAGCAGCTCACAGGGAAGGACCTGCCGTTCCTCGAGAAAGCACTCACCGACCAGAAGGTGCGATTCGCGCTGCTCAAGGGGTGGCGCAACTATCTCTGCTTGCTGCGACTGGAGCAGGCGCGGTTGCAGGGGCCGGTGCTCTTTGACGACGGCGCGCAGGCCGAACTCGCGATGCTCGAGCAGTGGGCGGAGCAGACCACCGACGGCTCGGTGGCCGATCTCGCGAACCAGCCCAGGAGCGAAGTGTGGGACGAGGTCGCGGCCGAAGGCGATCTCTGCACACGGCTCCGCTGCCCGCACTTCGACAAGTGCTTCGTCTTCAAGGCGAGGCGCGCGGCGGCGCAGGCGGACGTGATCGTGGTGAATCATCATCTGCTCATGGCCGACCTCGCGGTGCGACGTGCGTCGCAGCGGTGGGATGAGGCGGCGGTGCTGCCCGCGTACAAGCGACTGATCATCGACGAGGGGCATCACCTGGAGGACGCGGCGGCCGATCACCTGGGGCAGTCGGTCTCGCGGAGTGGGCTCGAGCGACTCTTCGCACGGTTGGAGCGGCGCGGCAAGGGACTGTTGCCGGCGCTCGAGCGCGCGTTGTCAAAAGGCAACGACCTCCTGAGCGTCGCGAGCCTCGACCTCGTGCGCGCGCGACTGTTGCCCTCGCTCTTCGCCGCGCGCGACAAGAGCGCGCTGCTCTGCGACCTGCTCGGCACCTGGCTCGGCAGCCAGCGCGAGAAGCAGGTACGGCTCACCGACAGCTTCGAGGAGGACCCGATCTGGCGCGCGGGGCTCGGCGCCGCGCTCGACGACCTGCTCGCCGAGATCGAACTGCTCGGTGATGGTCTCCGCATGGTGCGCGACCGGCTCGAGACGGATGAGCAACGCGCCGAGGAACTCGCACCACTGCTCAACGAGGTGCGCGGCGTCGCGCGTCGGTTGCAGACCTCGGGTGACGCGCTACGCGCCGCGCTCAAGCCTGACCGCGAAGGAGTGCCGCGCGTGCGCTGGCTCGAGCTGCGTGGCAGTGACCGCAACGTCGGCGCGACGGCGGTGCCGCTCGACCTCGCACCGGTTCTGCGCGAGGATCTGTTCCGTCGCATGGAGACGACGATCATCACGAGTGCCACGCTCGCCGTGGGCGATGGATTCGACTTCATCACCAAGCGGCTGGGACTCGACGACGACCAACTCGAGCCGATCACCGCCTCACTCGCCTCGCCGTTCGACTACCCGCGCCAGGCGATGCTCGCGATCCCGAGCGACTTCCCGGCGCCGAACACCGACGGCGTGCGGCACTTGCAGCGGACGATCGATGCGGCGGCCGACCTGATCGAGTTCGCCGGTGGCGGCGTGTTCGTGCTCTTCACGAGTCACCGCGACGTGAAGGAGGCCGCGAGAGCGCTGCGTGAGCGTGGCGTCGGCGGCAAGCACCCGATGCTCGTGCATGGAGAGGCGCCGCGCGACGATCTGCTGCGACGCTTCCGCGAGCATGGCGACGCGGTGTTGGTCGGCACGGCGAGCTTCTGGGAAGGCGTCGACGTGCCCGGGCGCGCTCTGCGCGGACTCGTGCTGGGGAAGATCCCGTTCCGCGTGCCGACCGAGCCGATCACCGCCGCACAGTGCGAGGCGATCGAAGCCGACGGGCGGGACTCGTTCTCCGAGTACATGATCCCGCACGCGGCGCTCAGGCTCAAGCAGGGGTTCGGGCGTCTCATCCGGACCGCGACCGACCGAGGAGCTGTGGTGATCTGCGATCCTCGCGTGGTAACGAAGGGCTACGGGAGGCGTCTGATCGAGGGGCTCCCTCCGGCGACGCGGATCCAGGGGCCCTGGGCGATGCTCCGGGAGGAGCTCGCCGCCTTCTATAGGCAAGCCGAACCGGCCCGAAAGGGGTAAATTGGGTCAATGACCAGACCTGGGAAGATCGTGTGCGTGGGCCGGAACTACCGCGAGCACGTCAAAGAGATGGGGAACGAGGTCCCGACCACGCCGTTGGTCTTCTACAAGCCGACGAGCTCCGTGATCGCCAGCGGTGCGGCGATCGTGCTCCCGGACGGCGTTGGGCGCGTGGACTTCGAAGGCGAGATCGGCGTGGTGATCGGCTCGACGCTCTCGAGGGCGACGCCAGCGCAGTGCGCGGCGGCGGTGCGTGGGATCGTGGCCGTGAACGACGTCAGCGCGCGCGAGTTGCAGAAGAGCGATCCCCAGTGGTGGCGGGCCAAGGGCTACGACACCTTCTGCCCGATCGGACCGGAGAAGCAGGGCAGGGCCGATCTGACCGCGCTCGAGTTGGTCACACGGGTAAACGGTGTCGAGCGTCAGCGGTGTCATACTCGCGACATGATCTTCCCGGTCGCCGACCTGCTCGCGTTCATCTCGGGCGCCGTGACGCTCGAGGTGGGAGACGTGGTACTCACGGGAACACCTGAAGGGGTGGGCCCGTTGTCTGCGGGAGACTCAGTGGAGGTCGAAGTGGTCGGCTGGAGCACGGTGAAGAACCCGGTGCAGCACCTGGTCGTGGCCAAGGCGTGACGCCGAAGCGCCGCATCACGCTGCTTCCCACGCGCCGCGGTGATCCGCGCGTGTCGGTCGCGGCGTTCGTGGTGCAGCTCCTCATCATCTCGATCATCGTTCCGACGCTCATCGTCCCGTTCGCGTTCGAACTCCTGCGCGACTCGTCCGGCCGCGCGGTGATGCCCGAGCGGATCAGCTACATCACCGCGGTCCCCAAGGGCACCGGCCCGAGCCGCGAGGCCCCGCGCGACGGAGGCGACGGGCGCGCCCCGGTCGCAGATCCGCAGTCGACGGAACCCATCGCCGTGCCGATCGTCGCGCCGAGCGTGGTACCGAGCGGTGTTCCGACCAACGTGACGCCCGACCGCGCACCCGCTGGTGGCGTGGGCCCGCTCGTGGGCGGTGGCGGACCGACGCAGGGAATACGGCCGTCATTCAACGACCCGCGGCTCTGGCAGCAGCCGTCCGAGGTGATCGAAGCGCCGATGGTGCCGATGACGCGCGCCGACTCATTGCAGGCCGTGCTCTGGGCCACGGCGTCGGCGTTCGTCGACTCCATGAACCGCGCGACGCCCGCACCGGGACGTGCGCCTGGCGATTGGACCTTTGAGCGCAAGGGCAAGAAGTACGGCATCGACCCGCAGATGATCCGGCTCGGTGACTTCTCCATCCCCACGGCTCTCCTCGCGCTGCTGCCGATGAACAACCTGCAGGGGAATCCGATCGGGATCGAGCGAGCGCGGAAGTTGAGCTCCATGCGCTCGGAGATCATGGAGCAGGCCGATCGCGCCGCGCGTGATGACGACTTCTATGCGGCCGTGCGCGCGTTGCGCGAGCGGAAGGAGAAGGAACGTCGCGAGGCCGCCGCTCGACAGCAGGGCGTTCAGCCCGCGCCGCCGGTCGCGCGCTAGCTACCGCCCGCCGGGTCCACATCCTCGGCGCGGATCACCGGCAGGCGCAGGACTCCGCCGAGCGGTCCCAGGATCTCGAAATCGTCAGCGGGTCCCAGTTCGATGTCGTCCGCATCGTCGCGCGGCGCGCGTAGCACGAGTGCGTTGCCGCGTCGCAGCAGTGATCTCACGAGCACCGCACCGCCGACGCGGGCGACCACCGGCACATCGTCGCCGGCGCGCCCGCCCGGATGCACGAGCAGCAGGTCACCCGCGCGAACGCCGTGCGCTGGCGCGTCCTCGATGTGGGCGCGCACGAGGTAGCAGTCGTCGGCGGGCAGGAAGATCCGATCGACCGTGACGTGATCCTCTGCGACCATCACCGGTCCCGGCGCGATACGCACCACGGGCACGGGCATGGTGCCCGCTCCGCCGGAGAAGCCCTCGATCACCAGTCCGCGCGACCTGCCGGGTGAACGGCGCACGTACCCCTTGCTCTCGATCGCTGCGATCAGGTCAGTGACCGTCTTGGTCGACGGGATCCTGAAGTGACGCGCGATCTCACGCACGCTCGGCTGGAAGGTGTGTTCCGCGAGGTAGTCGATGAGGAAGTGATAGACCTTCCGCTCGACC
>JANOWT010000493.1:0-1772 GCA_031418115.1 Gemmatimonadota bacterium | reverse complement strand
CCGTGCGCGCGGAAGATCATCTCGCGGTTGGTCGTCCGGTTGTCGCCGATGATGACCGACTTGCCACCGCCGAGATTGAGTCCGGCGACCGCATTCTTGTACGTCATCCCGCGCGCGAGCCGCAGCGCATCGGTGATCGCTTCGTCGTCGGAGGCGTAGTTCCAGAATCGTGTGCCGCCGAGTGCGGGCCCGAGCGTCGTGTCGTGGATCGCGATGATGCCGCGGTAGCCGGCGCTGTCGTCAGCGCAGAGGACGAGCTGCTCGTGGCCGAGTTTGGCGATGGTGTCGAAGAGGTTCATGTCTGAATACAGGTGTGAGGTGTGAGGTGGGGGGTGTGAGGTGTGAGGTGTGAGGTGATAGGTGCCATACCTCACACCTCCCACCTCGCCGTTCACTTCCCGGAAGAAACCGCCCGCCCAATGATGATCCGTTGCACTTCCGACGTCCCTTCATAGATCTCCGTGACCTTCGCATCACGGAAGTACCGCTCCACCGGATAGTCCTTCACGTATCCGTATCCGCCGAACACCTGCACTGCCTGCGTCGTGACCCACATCGCGGTCTCGCTGGCGAAGAGCTTGCACATCGACACCTCGCCCGTCACCGGGATGCCGCGGTCCTTCGCGGCCGCGACCTCGTGCAGCAGCGACCGCGCTGCGGTGATGCGCGTCGCCATGTCGGCGAGCTTGAACTGGATGCCCTGGAACTCCGCGATCGGCGTGCCGAACTGCTTGCGCTCGTTCGCGTAGGCGCGCGCTGCCTCGAACGCGGCGCGCGCGATGCCGATCGCCTGCGCCGCGATGCCGAGCCGTCCATGCTCCAAAGATCGCATCGCGTAGATGAAACCCATGCCCTCGGCGCCGAGCATCCGGTCGGCAGGCACGCGCATCTCGTCGAACACGAGCTGGACGGTCGGCGAGGCGCGCATCCCCATCTTGTCCTCCTTCTTCCCCACGGAGAAGCCGGGGAGGTCGGGAGTGAGGATGAAGGCCGAGACGCCCTTCGATCCTTTGCGCGCGTCGGCGGAGTCGGTGCGGATCATCGCGATGACCACGCCGGCATGCGTGCCGCTGGTGACCCACGCCTTGGTGCCGTTCACGACCCAGTCGTCGCCATCGCGGTGCGCCTGACAGCGCACCGCCGAGGCGTCCGATCCGGCGTCGGGTTCCGAGAGAGCGAACGCGCCGAGCAACTCACCACGCGCCATCGGCGCGAGCCAGCGGCGTTTCTGCGCGTCGGTGCCGAACGCGTTGAGCATCTGCGTCGGCAATGAGTTGTGCACCGACATCATCACCGCCACCGAGGCGTCAGCGACCGCGATCTCCTCGAGCGCGACCAGGTAGCTTCGCGCGTCGAGCCCGAGGCCGTCGTATTCGGTCGGCAGGAGCATGCCGAGGAACCCGAGGTCGCCGAGCTGGCGGACGAGCGTGGGCTCGAAGTGGCTGTCGCGGTCCCACTGCGCGGTGAATGGCCGCACATGCTCGTCGGTGAACGCCCGCGCCGTGGCGATGATCGCGTGCTGCTCCTCGGTGAGGTCGTGCAGGTCCTTCATCATCGAGGGACCGCTCCGCGCTCGCTGCTGCGCATCACGCTGCTGCGCATCACGACGCCGCGTAGTTGTAGAACCCGCGCCCCGACTTGCGGCCGTACCACCCCGCGGCGACGTACTTCTTGAGCAGCGGGCAGGGCCGGTACTTGGGGTCGCCGAGTCCGTCGTGCAGCACCTCGAGGATCGCGACGCAGGTGTCGAGGCCGATGAAGTCGGCGAGCGT
>JANOWT010000492.1:0-3812 GCA_031418115.1 Gemmatimonadota bacterium | reverse complement strand
GGTCACGACCTCCTGGCCCGGTGCGAGCCCTGCTTCGCCCTCATAGATCGCCCGCAGGTCGCCCGCGCCCTTGAATGACCCGTCGGCCTTGGCCGCGCGCGCCCACGGAATATTGCGCGCGCCTGGAATATGCCCGCCGCGCAGCGTTCCCTCCTGCGGATAGTCCGGCATGTGAGACCGCTCACCGGTGAACTCGGGCACCGAACGTACGTCGATCAAGGGCCCATGCGCGCGCTGGTGCACCAGCACCTCGGGCATGAAGGCGCGGATCCGCGTATCGTCGCGCGCGGGAGCAGCGTACGCAGTGCGCGCGTACGTCGGCACCTCCGTTACCATGGGTCGACCCTCAGCCTCCCACTTCGCGCGACCGCCGTCGAGCAGGCGCACGTTGGTGAAGCCGAAGAGCTCGAACACCCAGAGCGCGTACGCCGCCCACCAGTTGTGCTTGTCGCCGTAGAGGATCACCGGCGTCGTCGTGTCGATCCCGCGTGCGCGCAGCAACTCGCCGAACGCCTCGGGCGACACATAGTCGCGCCGCACTGGATCGTTCAGGTCGGCATGCCAGTCGATCTTCTGTGCGCCGGGGATGTGTCCCATGTCGTACAGGAGCACGTCCTCGTCGCTCTCGAGGATACGTAGTGCTAAGTCGCCCATATGAGCGGCGAGCCACTCGGTGCTCACCAACTTCTCGGGTCGGGCGTAGCCCTTCGCCGCGATCGCGGCCTCGGTGTCAGTGTTCATGAGCGCAACTTAGCGAGGTGCCACGCGCCCGAACGGGAGGCGATTCAGGACCACGCGACCATTCGTCACCACGACGAGGACGTCCTGCAACCAGGCCGGATCTTCGAGCGGATTCCCGTCGAGAACTATCAGATCCGCCTCGAGTCCTTCCGCCACTCGTCCGGTGCGCGCACCGATGCCGAGCAAGTCTGCCGCACCGCTCGTCGCGGCGCTGAGTGCCTCGACAGCAGTAAGACCGAGGCCGCGGAATCGCATCACCTCATGCGCGATCCGCGTGAGCCCTTCCGGACCGTAGTCGGTGTCGGCGCCGGTCGCGAGGCGGATCCCCATGGCATGCGCCCGGCGGATCGTGTCCTCGATCCGCGGTGCCATGTGCTGGCCGCGTAGCACGAGCGCGGGGTCGTCGTAGTCGCCACCCGGCTGCGTGAGGTCGACCATCGTCGAGAGCGTCGGGACGAGCCAGGTTCCCTTCTGCTTCATCAGACGCAGCGTCGAGTCGGACAGATACGTGCCGTGCTCGATGCTCTTCACTCCCGCCGCGACCGCTGCGTACGCCCCCTCGTCGCCATGCGCGTGCGCCATCACCGGGACACCGCGCGTCGCGGCCTCCTCGACGATCGCGCGCAACTGACGCTCGTCATAGACCTGCTTGCGAGGATCGGTGTCGGGGAGCCCGGCGCGCTCGGTGCCGCGCGTCTTGATCCAGTCCACGCCATGATCGAGGTTCACGCGCACCAGCAGGCGCAGCTGCTCGGGCGTGTTCACGCCCGCGGCGAGCGGCCCCAGTCGCGCGTCGGCGAGCACGGTCTCCCCGAGGTTGGGCGAGACGAACACGCCGGTAGCGAGCATGTCGGGGGCGACGATCTGACCCGCCTTCGCGAGCTCGCGCATCTCGACGTCCTGATACGCGGGGACGCTCGCCGAGCGCGCGGTGGTCACGCCCGAGAAGAGCGCGCGACGGGCGTTCGCGAGCGTGGCGATATGCGTGTGCGCGTCGATCAGTCCCGGCGCGACCCAGCGGCCCCCGAGGTCGATGACCATCGCGTCGGCCGGCACCGGGAGCCCGGGGCCCATGCGCAGGATCCTCCCCCCACTGACGATGATGGTCGCGTCGGTCAGCACGCTCGCGTTCACACCGTTCACGATGTTGGCGTGCGTGAACGCAACGGTCTGTTGCGCAGCCAGCGGAGTCGATGCGACAGCGAGCGCAGCGAGGCGCTTCAGAATGCTGAACATCATTGAGACCTCATCCGATCCGTGTCCCATTCGCGACCGGGCGGTCGGGCTGGAGCAGGATCACTTCGGTGGGAGTGGGCATCACGCCGAGCACGAGCACCTCGCTCACGAAGCCGGCGATCTTCCGCGTACCGATGTCGGTCACGGCGATCACCTGGCGTCCGACGAACTCCTCGGGGCGGTAATGTATGGTCAGTCGGGCACTGGATCGCCGTTCGCCGAGTTCATCTTCAGAGTCGATCGCGAAGAACTCCTCGGGCGTCGGCATCCCGCTAATGTACCTGCGTCGCGGAGTTCCGCGACCGTCACGCCATTCACGGATCATCACCGATGGGTCAGTACGAGAAGCATGTGTTCGTGTGCACCGGCGGCAAGAGCTGCGGCGCCCAGGAATCGGAAGCCACCTTCAACTTCCTCAAGGACGGTCTGCGCGATGCGGGCGTCGCGCAGACGGTGCGCGTGAACAAGTCGGGATGCATGAGCCAATGCGGTCACGGCCCCATGGTCGTGGTCTATCCCGAGAACGTCTGGTACAACGGCGTCGATGTGCCGGCCGCGCAGCGGATCCTCACCGAGCATCTCTTGGGCGGGACTCCGGTGCAGGCGCATCTCTATGTCGCGCCTCCTGGCGACAACAAGCTGAAGAAGGACTGAGCACGCCGTGACGGGTCCGGAGGATCTGCGCGCGGTCATGGAGCCGTACGCGCGCCATGTGATGGTCTGCACGGGCGGGTACTGCACCACGGACCGAAAGGGTCGCGGACTCTATGCGCTCCTCGCGCAGCTGCTCCAGCGCGAGGAGCTCCTCTTCGGCCCGCGACGCGTGAAGCGCAGCGAGACTCCGTGTCTCGGTGTGTGCGCCGGCGGCCCGATCGTCGCGGTGTACCCAGAGGGCGTCTGGTACGCTGGCGTCACGCCTGCGCTGCTCGAACGGATCGTCGTCGAGCACCTCAGAGATGGTCGTGAGGTCACCGAAGCCGTGTTCCACAGACTGCAGAGGTGAGCGCGACGATCGACCCGGCTCGTTGCTGACGGCCGCGGGCGCGGCTACCCTTCGCAGGTGTCCATTCCCTCCGACGCGCGCCGTGGTTTTCTCGGCGTCGCCAAGAAATTCCTGCTCGAGAGCCCGAAGCCGCCCGTCCCGGCGGAGTTCGAGCCCCCGCGCCTGACCTTCGCAGCCCTGGAGAAGATCCCCATGTCCCGTTCCCGTGAGCGCATCCTCGCCAATCTCGAGGAGATGTACAGCGAGGCCTTCAAACGGGCCAAGGCCACGGAGGACGAGGCGCAGATGGCATCGCTCGACTTCGCGTACCGCCGCGAGCAGCTCTACTTCGAGATCCTGCTCGACGTCCGCGACGCGACCGAACGGCGCGCCTAGCTCCCGGCCGAGCTGCCCGACGAATGCTGCTCAAACATCTCGCTGTCGCCGCCATGGCCGTGAACATCGTGAGCGTGAACATCGTGATCGTGAACATCGTGATCGTGAACATCGTGATCGTGAACGCGCGCGTTTGGACGGGTGACTCTCGCCGCCCCTGGGCAGACGCCATCGCGATCGAGGGCGATCGGATCAAGGCGGTCGGGTCGAGCGCCGAGATCATGAAGCTCGCCGCCGGTGCGCGAGTGATCGACGCGAAAGGTGCGATGGTCGCGCCGGGATTCACCGACACGCATGTGCACTTCGTCGAGGGCGGCTTCCGCCTCGCCTCGGTGCAACTGCGCGATGCGCGGACGCCGGCGGAGTTCGTTGCCCGCA
The DNA here is from genome assembly GCA_031418115.1 of Gemmatimonadota bacterium. Taxonomy (GTDB): domain Bacteria; phylum Gemmatimonadota; class Gemmatimonadetes; order Gemmatimonadales; family Gemmatimonadaceae; genus Pseudogemmatithrix. The sequence goes on along the minus strand of JANOWT010000492.1, from coordinate 79 downwards.
TCAGAGCATTCGCGGCGTCGGTGCCCAAGGGTACCTGGATCCTCGGCGGCGACTGGGATCACCAGAACTGGGGCGGTGA
>JANOWT010000491.1:0-11516 GCA_031418115.1 Gemmatimonadota bacterium | reverse complement strand
GCTCAGTTCTTCGTACGCCATGGGCATCCTCCGATGTCGATAGGATGCTTGCCGACGGCGCGCTTGTCACGTCAGATTCCCGGAATTCCTCGAAGAACCTTATGAAAGCGGCAACGGCACAACCAAACGTCAGCCCGTTAGTGGAGGATCGGCGCGTTGCGCGAGCGACGCGACCGGTGCATGCTAGGCTCACCTTTGCCCCGAGGAGGCGCCCATGCCGACTGACTACTCGCCCGCCGCCCGCTCGCTCCAAGATCAGTTCGATACGCGTCGCTTGGCTGACCGTCTCGCTCAAGTGACGGTCCATGACCGTTTCACGCGTGAGGACCGAACCTTTATCGAGCGACTCGATATGTTATTCCTCGCAACGGTCGATGCCGCGGGACAACCCACCTGCTCGTACAAGGGCGGGGACCCGGGCTTCGTGACGATCGTCGATGACCGGACGCTCGCCTTTCCGAACTATGACGGGAACGGCATGTACCTCTCCATGGGCAACGTGGACGCGACGCGTCGCGTCGGCCTCCTCTTCATCGACTTCGAGCGCCAGCGGCGCATGAGAGTGGATGGCACCGCGGAGCTTCGCCATGAGGATCCGCTCCTCGCTGGATACTCGGAAGCCCAGTTTGTCGTGCGGGTGCATGCAGAACGCATCTACCCGAACTGTCCCCGATACATTCACAAGTACCAGTTCGTGGAGCGCTCCGCCTTTGTGCCACGGGTAGGAATCTCAGCGCCGATTCCCGGCTGGAAGCTGAGCGACTGGGCGCGTGATGTGCTGCCGGCGCGAGACCCAGCGCGCGACTCGCAGTAGGGCCTCGTCTCTCGCGCCACCCTCGCGGTCCAGCGACGCTTGGTGCAGTCAGCCGTGCGAAGGAAGCGGCGGCCGGGCCACCGCTCGATGTTCTAGATGTGCGCGGTAGCCCCGCCGCCGCAATCATTGGAACGGCTACAGCACAAGCACGCGTTAGCTGGACCTCTCACGCATCCCGCCTCTTCAAGGTCGCGCATGAAACGCCAGGAGCTGTCCATCGCGAGCGTCGTGACCGTATATGCGCTCGGGCTCGCTGCTGGCGTGCAACTCGCGCTGTACGCGTACGACCGTTCCGATGACGGCGTCGCTGATACGCGTTCGGGGTTGATCGGTACCGCATTTGTGGCGATTGGCGTGGTCGCCATCGCCTATCTCTTTCGGTCTCGTGCGCGGGCCAAGTAGCGGCGGTTGGTGCAGATGGCCGCCCACCTGCATCTTCTGAAAGCGGCCACAGCACACCCTGACGTCAGGTTGGCCATACAAGACTCGTCGACCCATCATGCAAACCACACGACGGTCGCCGGCGCTGTACCTCGGCGTGCTCGGCGCCACGATCGGACTCGGGCTCGCCACCAGACAGTTTCCGTCCGCATTCCCGTTGTTCGTCGCGCGATATGGCGGGGATGCGCTCTGGGCCGCGATGATCTTGTGGCTCGCGGCGGTACTGCGGCCGACTGCCGCGACGCACAGTCTCGCGCTTCTGGCACTCGGCATCTCGTTCGGTGTGGAGCTCAGCCAGCTCTATCGTGCGCCATGGATAGATGCCATTCGTGCGACGCGTCCTGGCGCTCTCGTCCTCGGCCAGGGCTTTCTCTGGGGCGACCTCGTGAGCTACTCGGGCGGCGTTCTGCTCGCGGCGGCGCTCGACGCATGGCTCGCATCCGCGAGGGCATCGCCGCGACGTAACGCGGGTTCGTGACCGATGGCCGCCCACCTGCATCTTATGGAAGCGGCCGCAGCACAACCACACGTTTGGCAAACACGAGCACGGTGCCAGCCATGCAAGACGCTCCCGAAATCGTCGTCCTGCCGCCAGTACTCGTCGGGGGAGCACTCCTGACGGGTATCGCGCTCCACTACACGGTGTGGACGGTCTCGCCGTCCGCGAGCAGAATCACGCGGAGATGTCGCGGCTCCTCCTGCGTCCCGCCGGCAGCGGGCTACTTCTTCTGCACCATCCTGACGATGGCAACGATCAGGAAGACGGCCAGCAGTACGCTGATCAGCGTCCAGAGGCCGGTTCCACCCATGACACCGTTCATGCCGTTCTGCATCGCGACCTCCACAGGGGGTTCCCGCAGCGCTCGCTGAGCGCCACGAGATGGCTCTTCATGCTCGCTCCATATGTGTTGGACTTCCTGCGCGAGGTCGGGACTCGTCCACGGTGACGCGCGCTACCGAAGGCGCTTCAGGAGCAGCATCCCTTGCTGGCCGTCGGGGGCTTGGCAGTCGCGCTCGAATACTGCACCGGCGCGAGATCGAAAGTCTTCTTGCATCCGGCGGAGCAGAAATGATACGTCTGCCCGTTGTGCTCGGAGTGTGCTGCGGCGGTGGACACATCAACATCCATTCCGCACACGGGGTCCTTCACGGCGGTCGCGGTCTTCATTGTCTTTCTCCTGCGATTGCGAGGTGCTGGACGATGGAAATGCACACGGAGCTCTTGCGAGGCTCCGCACTCACGCATCCCCGCGAGTTGGGCGTCCGGCAGATGCAGGTTACGGTGCGGCCGGAAGGTGGACAATCACTCAGAAGGACTAGCCCCGGCGATGGTCACGGTGTGAAGTCAACTTTGAAGCGCACCGTTGAGCGTCACGCGCCATCGCATGCATCGACTCGACATACGACCGCGTCGCCCCATCGATCCCACTCACCTTCGCCGGGAGCGCCGTGTACCGCCGCCACGCCCACCCTCCGGAGCCGCGCGCGGCCCGCCTCGCTCAACGAGGGTTTCCGATGCACTATAGAAGGAGTGTCACCCACCTTCATGGTCAAGCACGCGCTCGCGTGCCTCGGCCGTACCTCGGTCCCGCCCAGCAATGACCGGTCGCCCGTCACAGCAACTCCGCGCGCCGCGCCCCTCGCGACGCAGCCAGAAAGTCGTCCGCGTGGGGCCGGTGATCGTCAGTGTAGGCGAGATCCTGTGGGACCGCTTCCCCGAAGAAGCGCAGTTGAGCGGCGCACCGACCAATGTCGCGATCCATGCCGCGGCGCTCGGCGCCGAGTCGTGGCTGGTGAGCGCGGTGGGCAACGACTCGCTCGGCAACATGGCCCTCAGCCGGCTCGATGCCGCGGGGGTACATCGCGACACGGTGTCGCTGATGCGCTCGCGTCCGACGGGCACGGTGCTCATGAAGCTCGACTCGAAAGGCACGCTGAAGTACGACTTCGCCGAGAACGTCGCGTGGGACCAGCTGGTTTGGTCGCCGCAGGTCGAGCGGGTGGTGAAACGTGCCGAGGCGCTGACCTTCGGGACGCTGGCGCAGCGGTCGCAGGAGTCGCGTGATACGGTGCGGCATGCGGCCGGTGCGACGTCGCCGAGAGCGTGGCGGCTGTTCGATGTGAACCTGCGTCAGAACTACTACGACTCGGAGACGATCCGTACCTCGCTGATGTTGGCGAATGCGGTGAAGTTGAACGAACGCGAACTGCCCGAGGTGGCGCGTCGAAGCGGCGTGCGGGGCGCGACCGACAGTGAGGTACTGCTCGCGCTCTGCGACAAGTTCGCGCTGCGACTCGCGGTGCTCACGCGCGGCACGCGCGGGGCGCTGCTGCGGTCGCATACGCTCTCGGTCGAGGTCTCGTCGCCGCCGATGGAGGTCGTGGACTTCGTCGGCTCGGGCGAGGCGTTCACCGCAGCGCTGCTCGTGGGACTGCTCGAGGGACTGTCGCTCGAGCAGGTGGGCACGAAGGCATGTGCGCTCGCGGCCTATGTGCGCTCACAGCCGCGGGCGACGCCGGAGATCCCGTCGGAGTACCGGTAGTGTCGGGGAGTGACGGTCGCGGAGTAATCCGATGCTCTACGCCGATCGGGCGATTGTCGGAGCCCGCGCGGCGCGGCCATCATGCGTGCGTCACCGCATGACCCCACGCAAACCGCCCTGGGCGGAGGCTACGATGAAGGACAGCGCGAAGAACAAGACCGAGGGCAAGGTCCTCGAGATCACGGGCAAGATGAAAGAGAAGCTGGGCGAAGCGACAGGTGACGTGAAACTCGAAGCGCATGGCGTCGCCGATCAGTTGGTGGGCAAGGCGAAGCAGGTGATCGGCAAGGCCGAAGCGACACTCGGCGAGTGATGGCGGAGGGACGTGCGTGAAGACGGGCAGCGGCGCATCCGGCGCGCCGCTGCCCGTCTTCTGCGTGCATCACGGCTTGGGCGTCTGCTTCATGAGGGCATCGGTGAACTGGAACGACGCGAGCTTGGAGGAGCCGGTGACGACCACCGTGGTGGTGGTGCCGCGGCGGAGTTCCACGACCGGCATCTTCATGAGCAGGCGTGGCTCACCGGCGGCGCGCAGCTCGAGCGCCAACGAAGCGACGGGCGCCAGGTCGGCGGGGCCAGCTTCGGCGAGGAAGTCGACGCCTGAGAAGATCTTCTCGGTCGATCCGGTCGGCTGTACGTCGAACTCGGGGCCGCCCGGCGCGGCGTGGACCAGGCGGAGGCGGGCCTTGCCGCTGTCGGGGATCACGTCGTCACGCACGACGCGGAGCGCCTGCTGCGAGACGTCCTTCGAGATGACGAAGATCGAGTAGCGATTCCCGTCGATCAGGAGGCGGTCGGCCTGCACGAGCATCGTGCCACCGGTGGAACCGGCGGCGAGGACGGAGAACTGCGCGAGGTTCGTTTCGACCTCGGCGTAGTCGGTCACGACACCAGCGCGGACATCGGCGAAGAGCGTGCGGTCGCCGAGTTGCACGGTGACCGACTTGTCAGTGCTCACTGCGTTGACGACGCGCACGAGCGAGTGGCCGCGCGACTCGACGGAATCGGTCGCGGGAGAGACCTGCGTCTCGCCGGTGCTCGTGGTCTTGATGGGGGAGCTGTCGATCCCGGCGCCGCAGGCGGCGAGTACGAGGGTGAGGGATGCCATGATCGGCCTGAACACGTGACGCATGGGGAGGTCCTGAAAGAGGGGGGAATGGCGGGCTCGCGCGCGGAGGTCGCGTCGCGTGGCGGTCACCGTGCAGGGTAGGGGGCAAGAGGGCAGGGGGACATCGCTCGACGGGGGGATTTGGGGACTAGGCCATCGAGGTGAGCGAGGGCGTCGCCGCGCGCGCCGGACCGACGGTTCGGGCGCGAGCCGATGATCGTGAGCGCTTCGCACGTCGCGGCCTTGCTGACCTCTGCGTAGAATAGGCCCGTGAACGCGCTCGACCGACTCCGCGCGCCGCATGGACATCGCCGACTCTGGTCTCGCCCTGAACTCGTCGTACATCGGAGCTCACACAGAATGAACGCGACCTTCGATCTCGACGATGGGATCGCCGTACTCGTCCGCACGCCCGCAACCTTCCGCGCCCTATTGTCCGGGCTCTCGGACTCGTGGATCACCGCTGACGAGGGTGCGGACACCTTCACCCCGTTCGACAACGTCGGTCACCTGATCCACGGAGAGCGCGCCGACTGGATCCCGCGCGCGAGGATCATCCTCGCACAACTGCCGGACCGGCGGTTCGCGCCTTTCGATCGCTTCGCCCAGGCTCGAGAGAGCGAGGGCAAGTCGATGGCCACGTTGCTCGACGAGTTCACGGCGTTGCGTGCGGCGAACGTCGCGACGCTCCGCGAGTGGAGTCTCACCGCGAAGGAACTCGCGCTCGAGGGGGAGCACCCCGCACTCGGGCGCGTGACCCTCGCGCAGCTACTCGCCACGTGGGTCGCGCATGATCTCGGGCACCTCGCGCAGACGGCGCGCGTGATGGCGAAGCGGCATCGGGATGCGGTCGGGCCGTGGCGCGCGTACCTTCCAGTACTGGATCGCTGACGACGAGCCGCACCGAGCCACTCGGGTCCTCACACGGGAGCAACGCATGGTGGTCACAGAGATCGATCCCAACGCGAGTCTCGCGCAGATCCTGAGCGCACGCGCGAAGCGCACGCCGATGGACCGCCTGCTGATCGATCTCGTGGGTGGTGGACTGGTCATGCTGGTCGCCGCATGGGCTCGCCCCGGTGGATGGGTGGCGCTGACGGCTGCGGCCGGTTGCTTCGTTGCCTACGGCGCGTGGGCGATCGCTGAGCGAAAGCTGCTGGCGGTGATGTGGCCAGAGTCGGTCGCACATGAGCAGGCATGGCGTGCGGTGCGCAGCGGAGCGGCGGTCGTTGGCATCGCCGCGTTCGTGCTCCTGCTCTTCTCCACGATGGGGATCGCGCTCGGGTCGATCGTCTCTTAGGTGCCGATCATGAGCGCCGAACTTGATGCGCCCTGCCGCCGAGTGTAGTGTCCGCTGACGTAGACCAAGCCCAAGGAGCTTCCGCATGTCGAAGAAACATCGCACCGCCGTGCCTGATTTCTCTCGCGCCAAGCCCGGCGTCACCAAGCCGGGAGTCGCAGGCAAGTCGGCGAAGGCGTCAGCGGCGCCGGTCGTGCGCGCCAAGCCGCAGTCGACGTCCGCGAAATCCGGCCACCGCGGTTAGTCGCCCCGCAGCGTTCGCACGAAAGTCCCCCGCGCCATGACGAAGATCATCGTGATGATCACGTCGACGGTCGGTAGCGGCGTGGGCTGGTGGCTGGGCGACTCGTTCGGGATCATGACCGCCTTCATGCTCAGCATCGTGGGTTTGGCGGCGGGCGTCTATGCTGGAAAGCGACTCGCCCGGCATTGGGAGCTCTAACTTCCGATGCCGGGCGACGGGGCGCGCGCTACTTCGAGTTGAGTTGCAGCCCGTAGCGGCAGGGCTCGTCGCTGCATGTGGCCATCACGACATCGATCCGGTACTTGCCGCTCTTGCTCGGCGTGAAGACGAGCACCGGCCGGTCGTCGGTCGCCACATCGCGACGGACGAGGCTGCCGGAGCCGTCATAGATCAAGAGGTCGAGGTCGGTGCAGTCGTTGTCGCAGGCACCGAAGAGGACATACTCGCGGTCGGCGACGACGGTCATGTCGTGCGAGCTCTTGGCGTCGTCGTTGAGGCTGCCGAAGACCGGTCCGGCCACGACGCGCTTGAATCCCTGTTTGCCGGCGTTCGTCGCGAGGCGGTCAAGGTACCCCTTCACCTGCTGGGTGTACTCGCTGGTCGACGAGTTGCTGGATCCCGCCGAGCGCGCCGCGCCGCCGCACGCGACGAGTGAGGCGAGCAGTAGGCCCATCGCGAGTCGGTTCGTTGACATTCGGTCCTCGGTACAGGTGGGGGAGCGCGTCGATATTATAGTTCGCCTGCGGAACATCCGCCAACCAGGGAGGAGGGTGATGCACGCCGACGTTCGGACCTATCTTGCCGCGCTGCCGCCGTCCGCGCGGCGGGTGCTCAGGCAGTTGCGATCGGAGATCCTCGCGGTCGCGCCGGATGCGGTGGAGGCGTTCAGTTATCGCATTCCCGCGTTCAAACTCGACGGACGCGCCTTCGTGTGGTATGCGGGCTTCAAGTCGCATGTGAGCCTGTACCCGATCGGCGACGCGATCCGCAACGCGAACGCTCGTGCGCTCGAGGGATTCGGGACGTCCAAGGGCACGGTGAGGTTCCCACTCAGTGCGCCACTGCCGCTGACGCTCGTCCGCAAACTCGTGCGCGCGAAGGTCCGCGAGGTGCGAGGGCTCGCTCTCCTTCTGATGACGCTCGGCGGCCTGGCGTGCGCGCGTCCCGGTGACGACTCTCCGCCCGAGTTCGAAGTGACCGCGCGATTCCCGCACGACACCACCGCGTACACACAGGGACTCGTCTGGGACGACTCCGTGCTCTATGAGAGCACCGGGCGATACGCACATTCCGAACTGCGGCGCGTGGAGCTCCGCACTGGGCGTGTACTGGCGTCGCGTGCATTGCCGACGAGCCGCTACGGCGAAGGGCTCGCGCTGCTCGGTGGCCGTCTCTACCAGCTCACCTGGAAGTCGCGTGTGGGCTACGTGTACGACGCTGCGACGCTCGCTCCGCTCGACTCGTTCACGTATGCGGGAGAGGGCTGGGGACTCGCGACCGACGGCGCCGCGCTCCTCATGAGCGATGGCTCGGACTCCGTGCGCGTGCTCTCGCCCGCGACGTTCAGGGCGGAGCGAGTGATCCATGTCCGGTACAACGGCGCGCCGGTCATCAAGCTGAACGAGCTCGAGTACGTCGATGGCGCACTGCTCGCCAATGTGTACGAGACCGACCTCGTGCTGCGGATCGATCCGACGAGTGGAGAGGTGACCCAGGTGCTCGATTTCGGGGCCCTCTATCCCGACCGGCCGCTCGGCGCCGACGTGCTCAACGGGATCGCGATCGCGCCCGAGAGCGGGCAACTATTGCTCACGGGGAAGTACTGGCCGGTGATGTTCCAAGTCCGACTGACGCTGCCGGCGCGCGGTCTCGCGAGCACGCGGTAGCATGGCGGCGTACGGTGGCAAGTTCACACCTTCGATCGAGTTCCATGAAGCCCCCCGACATCATCCGCCAAGTAGAGATCCACGCCACTCCTGACCGCGTCTGGACCGTGCTCTCCGACGTCGAACGCTGGCCGGAGTGGACCGCATCGGTCAGCCGAGTGAATCTCTACACGGGTCGCCCGATCGAGGTCGGCAGCCGCGCGATCGTCAAGCAGCCCCGCTTTCCGGCGGCGCAGTGGCTCGTGACCGACGTCGAGCCCGGGCGCGGATTCGTCTGGGTGAGCATCGGTCCCGGACTCACGGTCACGGCGCGGCACGAGATCGAGCCGATCGCCGATGGATGCCGCGTGACACTCTCGCTCGAGTACGCGGGACTGATAGCGCGACTTGTGCTGCGCTTCACCCGGGGGATCTCCGAGCGGTACGTAGCGCTCGAGGCCGAGGGGCTCAAGGCGCGCGCGGAGCGGTGACGATCCGCGCGCGCCTCTAGCCGCGCACGCTCAGAACCAGTGTCCCACACGGATCAGCGCCTGCCGCCGATTCAGATTGTTGAAGCCCTGCTCCACGCGGATCGGCCCGATCGGCGTCTCGAACTCCACGCCGACCCGTCCGCCGAAGAGCAGGGTACCGTCGAGCGGACCCGCGCCGCGGAAGAAGTCCCCAATGCCAGCTGCGCCGATCATGGGCTCGATGCGACCGAGAAGACGGTGCCAGAGCGGCCACCGCACGAGCAGTGAGCCAAAGATCTCATGGTCGCCGCGCTGCTCCATCATGCGCAGGCCTGCGAACCCGTCGAGGCCGCCGAGCACGAAGGTCTGTTGGAGCGGGAGTCGTCGGCCCCATCCGGCGCGCACGCGCGGCCTGAACTCCACGCTCCCGATGAACTGCGAGTGCGCGAGGTTGAGGTGCACGCGCTGCCAATCGCCGAGTGCGATGGCCTGAAAGTCCACCGAGGGCTCGCGCGTGTCGGTGCCGCGAAAGCGCACGGCGTAGCGCGCGCCCACGGTGCCATGCCACGGAGTCTGCGGCTGCCGCCAGACACGGTAGTCGGCGCCGAGTTCGTAGGTCCATCCCTGTTCGAACAACGGGCGCACGCCGAGCACGAGATTCATCTCGTCGGTATGCACCGACGGCAGTTCGCTCTCACCCTGGAAGAGTCGAACGTTCTCGGTCGTGAGTTCGATCGAGCCACCCACGGGAATGTCGCGATGCCCGATCCGCGCACGCCGACGCGCCGCGAGCGCGAGATCGGCCCGATACGTGCCCGCCGTGAAGAGCGCGGTTCCTTCGAGATGACCCGCGAGGAGATTCCGGTTCACACCGCCCAGCCACATGCGTCCCGACATCGTGTGGTCGAAGGCGACGCCGAGTCCGATCGCGCGGTCAGGGGCGGGATCGAGCAGCACGTCGAAGTCGGCGCGCGCGCTGTCGCCGCCGGGGTTGATCCAGAGCCCGCGGTAGCGCTCATTCGCTGTGAAGCGTGCGATGCCGGTCGACAGGCGCGCGGGGTCGAGTGGCGTGCGCGGCTCGAGGCCGAGCGCGCGGAGCATGGCACCGCGATCGCGAACGTCGGGCGCAGCGATGCGCACGGTACCGATCGAGTCGGGGAGCGATGCAGCGATCGGACCGCGAGCGAGGGGGCGGATGCAGACAGCGCCTGAGAGCGAGGCGTCGGCCGTGCGGCGCCCGAGGTCGATGAGCGAGTCGACCACAGGAGCGGCGAAGTCGAGCATGCCGAACGCCGCCGTGGGCTGCGCGACGAGGACGTCGTGCGCTCTCAGCTTGAGCGAATCCTGGACCCAGAGGTACTCGAAGACTGCGCTCGTCACGGTGATCGGGTCATCGAAAGCCGAGGGCTCCGGCTTGGGGCTCGCGATCGTCGATACGATGATCCGATCGGCCCCGAGCGCTCGCGCCACGCCGACCGGCACGTTGGACGAGAGCCCACCGTCGACCAGCGTGTGCCCGTCGATCACGACCGGACGCATGAGCAGTGGCAGCGCCATGCTGGCCCGCAGCGCGCGCGCGAGGTCGCCGCGGCTGAGCGCGACCACCGACCGATCATTGAGATCGGTCGCGACCGCGCGGAATGGGATGGGCAGTGCATCGAAGTCGCCGCGCGCCATGAGATTCGCGCGGAGCACGAGGCGCGAGAGACTGGCGCTCACTTCGCTCTCGCGCACGGCGCCGGTCTGCAGCACCCACTTGGACGATTCGCGCTCCCACACGACCACCGGCCTGAGCACACCGAGCGAGGCCGAGACCTGTGGCGCGTAGTTGCGCACGAGCACGTCGAGGTTCGCCGCGCGCACCCGCGCCTCGATCTCGCGACCGCTCTCGCCCGCGGCATACATCGCGCCGAGGATCGCTCCCATGCTCGAGCCGACGATGAGGTCGGGACGGATGCCGAGTGAGTCGAGCGCCAGCAACAACCCGATGTGGGCGAGCCCCTTGGATCCGCCGCCGGCGAGCACGAGCGCGGTGCGGGCGGGCTCGCAGGTGCCGATCTGCGCTGCTGCGGACCACGGGCTCACCGCCGCGAGTATCGCCGCGACTATCGCCGGCAGTATCACCGCGAGGGTCAGCCGACGCGCAGGAGGGGGCACGAAGCGCATCATGGTTGGAATATGATGCGCGCGCGCTCGTTAAGTTTGTTGCGTGAGCCTCCGAATAGTCCTTGCCATCGCCGCGACCTGGCTCATCTGGGGGTCGACCTACCTCGGCGTCGTGATCGCCGTCCGGGATCTGCCCCCGTTCTTGACCTCGGGGCTCCGGAATCTCATGGCTGGGGCGCTGATCTACGGCTTTCTGCGGCTGCGCGGCGCCCAGCGCCCCACGCGGGAGCAATGGCGCACGGCACTCATCGTCGGCGTGAGCCTGCTCGCACTCGGCAACGGCGCTGTCACCTGGGCTGCGCAGCGGGAGCCCTCGGGCGTGATCGCGCTCGTGGTGTCGCTCGTTCCGCTCTGGCTCATGGTGTTCGGGTGGATGGGCGCGCGCGGCGTGCGCCCGGCGGGGATCGAGGTCGCGGGGATCGCGCTCGGTTTGAGCGGCATCGCGCTGCTGGTGGTCCCGCACGAGGGAGGCGGCAACGTGAGTGCACTCGGGCTCGTGGTGCTGCTGCTCAGTACGCTCGCCTGGGCCGCAGGGTCGATGTATGCACGCACGCTCGCGCCGCTG
>JANOWT010000490.1:0-8489 GCA_031418115.1 Gemmatimonadota bacterium | reverse complement strand
TCACGCGCAGTCGTGCACGATCACTGCACGCACTGGCCGCGCGGATCCGGCTTCGGCTTGTCCACCATGATCCGGTGATCCAAGTTCGCCACTGCGATCGCGGCTTCCATGACCAGGTTGCTCACCGAGCGCATGTGCGCGTAGTCGATGTACTGCGGCTCGTCGGTCACCTGGTGGTAGTCGCTGTGCCCACCGGTCGTCATGAACACCACCGGAATGCCCCAGCGCGCATACATATAATGATCCGAGCGGCAGTAGATGTTCTGCGGATGCCCGTTGGCGTCGATCGCGTAATCGAAGTTGAACCCGAGCTTCTTGTCCTTGTTCACCTTCTCCATGAGATCGCCGAGCTCGGTCGAGAGCCGGCGCGAGCCCACGAGCTGCAGATAGCCCGGGCCACCATGCAGCGCACCGCCGTCCATCGCGCTGCCGGTGTAGTCGGTCGCGGCGCCGCGGCCCACCATATCCATGTTGAGCTGCGCGACGATCGAATCACGCGGCACCGTCGGGTTCTCGGTGAAGTGATCCGAGCCCCACAGCCCCGCCTCTTCGCCCGCATGCCAGACGAAGATCACCGACCGCTTCGGCTTCACGCGCGCCGCCGCCATCGCCTCGGCCGCCTCGAGCACCGCGACAGTGCCTGAGCCGTCGTCATCCGCACCGTTGAAGATCGAGTCGATGCGCGCACCGCCATGCAACGCACGCAGCGAGTCGGTCATCGCGCGCACCTGCGCGACCTGTTCCGGGGTCGCCGGTACGGGATCGTTGTCCGCTCCCTGCGGCCGCACGATCTGCATGAACGCCTTCACCGAGTCATGATCGACCGCGCGGCGCGAGAACCCGATATGATCGTTGTGCGCGCCGACCGCCACGTACTGGCCACGCAGCTTGGGGTCCGACCCCTCGAGGATCGCCACCACGTTGCGACCGAGCGCCTGCGGCGTGTCGTTGAACCTCACGTTGGTCGTGACGCGCTTCCCTGCCATGCCCTTGGTCGCCTGATCCACCGGCACGCCGAGCATCGCCTCGGCCACGCGTCGCGAGATGCCGATCGTGATCGGGGCCTCAACTGTGCGAACGAATGTCGGGGTGGTCGGCTGCATCGCGTTGCGCACGGCATTCGGTGCCATCACCTCGGCGCCGATCGCCATCACCGTCGCACCCTGCAGCGAAGCGAGGTAGGCCTTGTAGCCGCCGGAGGCCACGAACGCCGCCTGGTCGAAGCCGGGGCCGAACTGCGCGGGGCGCATGAGCACGATCTTCCCGCGCACCGCCGCGTTATCGAGGATGTTCATCGTGTCGAGCGCCTGACCACCATAGACCACGTCGACATCCGTGAACTGCTTGGGTCGCGCGTTCGAGCGCGCGAGGAAGTCGTTGCCGGCGGTGAACGTCTGCTCGCCGACCGTGAGCGTGGACGTCGAGTCGAGCGCGCGGAGCATGAGCGGCAGGTCTTGGAAGAAGGTGCCGTTGTCGCCACCGGGCTTGAGCCCCATGCGGCGAACTTCGCGCTCGATGTACGCCGTGGCGCGCACGTTGTACTCGGTTCCCACCTGGCGCCCCATGAGCGAGTCGTCCGCGTAGACGTAGAGCCGCGTCATCAGGTCTTCAACGGAGATCGGTGCCTTGGTCGGCGGCCCCGAGTACTTGATCGGGAGAGGCTTCTGTGCCTGCGCTGAGAGGAGCGCGGGCAGCACGGTGGCGATCACGGTGGCGAGTACGAGGGCGCGCCGGAGTGGAGCGGGGATCATCAGAGAAGCTCGGGGTTGGGTGTTTGAGGCAGGGTCGCGCTGGTTCGTGATACCCTACGCCGACTGAACGATACTGGGTTCGACACTCATCTGGTGCCTCCCCGTCGGGCACCCTAGTTTGGGGCACCATTGCCCAGCGGGCGGGCGCCGCATCTCCCTCCACTCAGGTCCCATGCGCCTTCGCCTCCCTCACCCTCTCGTGCTGTTGCTCGCTGGCGTCGGCATCGCGGCGCTCCTCACGTGGATCCTCCCTGCGGGCGCCTACGACCGCCGCACCGACGAAGCGAGCGGTCGCGAACTCGTCGTCGCCGGCACCTACAAGCAGATCGAGTCCGCACCGGTCGGCATCATGGCCGCCGTTCTCGCCGTTCCGCGCGGCATCGTCGCCGGCGCCGACGTCATCCTCACCATCCTCATGGTCGGCGGCGCCTTCGCGCTCCTCGACGCCACGGGTGCACTCGCACGCCTCGTGGGCTCGCTCGTCGGCAGCACGCGACGACCGCGTCTCGTGGTGATCGCCCTCTGCCTGATCTTCGCCACGCTCGGCGCGCTCGAGAACATGCAGGAGGAACTCGTCGCGCTCATCCCCGTACTGCTCGTGCTCAGCCGAGGACTCGGCTTCGGTGCGATCACCGCGGTGAGCATGAGCGTCGGCTCCTGCGCCGTGGGCGCCGCGTTCGGACCCACCAACCCGTTCCAGACCGGCATCGCGTTGCGCTTCGCTGAGATGCCGCCGTTGAGCCAGCCAGCACTTCGGTTCGGGCTCCTCTTCGCTGCCGTCGCGGTCTGGATCACTTGGACCCTCTTCATGACCTCGCGCGACGACGTCCGCCCCGAGGTGACGCCGCCCGCATCGGAGCCGGCCACCAGCCGCGACCTCCTGCTCTTCGCGATCGTGCTCGTACCGTTCGTCCCGTACGTGATCGGCGTCATGAAGTACGACTTCGGGTTCAACGAACTCTCCGCGCTCTTCCTCGTGAGCGGGTTCGCCGTCGGACTCGTCTCGGGCCGGGGACTCTCGCAGACCGCGACCGAGTTCCTCAAGGCGATGGAGACGATGCTCGCCGCCTCACTCTTCGTCGGCGTTGCACGCGCGATCAGCGTCGTGCTCACCGACGGCCGCGTGATCGACACCATCGTCTATGGTCTCGCGTCGCCTCTCGAGAATGTGCCGGGCGTCGCCTCGGCGATCCTGATGATCCCCATTCAGGCACTCATGCACATCCCCGTGCCATCGGTGAGCGGCCAGGCCGTGCTCACCATGCCGATCATGGCGCCACTCGCCGACCTGCTCGGCTTCTCGCGCGACGCCGCTGTTATCGCTTACCAGACCGGCGCCGGCCTCATGGACATGATCACGCCGACGAGCGGCGCGTTGCTCGCCATTCTGCTCACCGCCAAGGTCGACTTCGGTCGGTGGCTCCGCTTCGCGATCCCCGGCGCGCTGCTCGTCGCGCTCGTGGGAGTGGTCGGCATCGTGCTCGCGCGGTGACCGGCGGCGCGTGAGGTCGCGCCGTCCACCTCTGTCAGGTCCCGCCGAACCATTCGTACCCCGCATCACTCCAGTACCCGCCGTTCTGTGCCGGCATGAAGTCGATCCGCGTGAGGTACTTGGTGTTCTTGTAGCCGAGCTTCACCGGCGAGTGCACACGCGCCGGCGCACCGTACGCCGCCGAGAGTTCTCGACCGTCCTTGCCGTAGACCACCATCGTCTGCGGATGCGTCGCGCTCTCCAGGTCCCAGCTCTCGTGATAACCGTCGTCGAAACTCTGAAAGTCCACGTACTGCGCCTTGGCGTCCGGCTGTACGAGCGCGACGATCTCACGCATGCGCACCCCACTGAACTCGGCGACCGCCGTCCACCCCTCCACGCAGAAGTGATTCACGCGCTGCGTCACGCTGGGCAACCGCTTCAGATCGTCGAACGAGAGCGAGAGCGGACGCGCCACCATGCCCCCGATCTCGAGCCGCCAGGCGCCACGCACCGCCGGATCCCACACCGGCACGGTATCTGAGATGTGGTAGTTCGGAAAACGATCGCCCGCGATCACGGCGCCCGGCGATCCATGGTCCATGCTCGTATGACTCACCAGACGACGCTCGAGCAGCTCGTTCTTGCGCTCGGCGTACTTGAGTAGCTTCTCCGCGGCGCGCGGTCCGCGGCTCTCACAACCCGCGAGCGCGAGCGCGGCGGCACTCAGCCCGGCCGCACGCAGGAAGTGACGTCGATCGAATCCTGACTGGCTCATGACTTGGTCTCGTCAGAAGTTGCCGCTGAACTGACTGCTGCGGTCGCGGTCACCGGCTTCGCCGCTGCTCGCCGCAGCAGGTTCACGAACGGCCGCGCATTGCGTTCTTCGGGCGAGAGCGACTCGTCATAGCCACCGGTCGTCATCGCCCGGATCGAGTACGGGTCGACCGCGAACACCATGAACACATGGCCCAGCGCCGCGACCACGAGCGCGACCATCGCACCGAAGTGCACGAACCGTGCCCAGTTGTATCCGCCGAACAACGCAGTCAGCCAGCCGAGCGACACCGGCTTCCAGATCGCGATGCCACTCACCACGATCACCATCGCGATCCAGGGCATGGAGAAGTAGGCCATCCGCTGCAGCGCGTTGTGCTTCCCCTGTCGCGGGTGCTCGGCCACCTGCCAGAGATAGTAGCGGACCATCTGCCAAGCGTCGCGCACGGTGCCTCGACGCGGAACCAGGTCCCGCCACTCGCCGTGCAAGTAGATGAAGCCCAGGTACACCAGCCCATTCGCGACGAGCACCCACATCATCGCGAAGTGCCAGTGCCGGGCGCCGCCGAGCCAGCCGCCGAACGTGAGCCAGCCGGGCACCGGGGTTCCCTCCCACGGATTCATCGGGAAGGTCTCGCCCCGGCGCGCGAATGCCGGGTAGGCGTTGAAGATGCGCAGCCCGCTCCCCACCATCACCGTCAGGGCAAGGGCGTTGACCCAATGGGTGGCGCGGACGATCCAATGATGTCGCTTGGCGTGTGTGGTCACACGCCCCGTATCGACGGGCGACGCGTTTGGTTCCCGGCTGCCTCGCCTCCGACGGACCGGGTGAGGACATCCCTCACGCGACCGGAGGGACAACCCTCCTACCGTCCCGCTCCGATCCGACCGGAATTCAGCAGTACCGTTCCCCACTCCGCGCTCCCGGAGCCGACATGTCCCCGCTCCCCCAGGCCGACCGCCTGCGCGGTCTCCGCGTCCTCATCGGCAACACGCCGCTCCTCGCCATCTTTTGCGACGTGGGCGATGGTGAACTGCGCCGCGTCTACGCCAAGGCCGAGCACTCCAACATGACCGGCAGCATCAAGGACCGGATGGCGTATCACATCATCCGTAGCGCGATCGAGTCGGGCGATCTCACGCCCGGCGGCCGCATCATCGAGGCGACCAGCGGCAACACCGGCATCTCGTTCGCTGCGATCGGCCGCGCGCTCGGGCATCCGGTCACCATCTTCATGCCCGACTGGATGAGTGCCGAACGGATCGCGATCATCCGGTCGTTCGGCGCCGACATCCGCCTGGTGTCTCATGCCGAAGGCGGCTTCGTCGGCTCGATCACGCTCGCCGAGGAACTCGCCGCGTCCACACCGGGTGCGTTCCTGCCACGCCAGTTCGCCAACGAGATGAACTCCGAGGCGCACTTCCGTACCACTGGCCCCGAGATCTGGTCGCAACTGCAGGCCGAACGCCTCGATCCCGACGCCTTCGTCGCGGGCGTCGGCACCGGCGGAACGATCATGGGCACCGGACGGTTCTTGCGCAGTGTGTCGCCCAACATCAGGATCCATCCGGTCGAGCCCGCCAACTCTCCCACGCTCTCCACTGGACACAAGGTCGGCAAGCACCGCATTCAGGGCATCAGCGACGAGTTCATCCCGCCGATCGTGCATCTCGCCGAACTCGACCGTGTGATCGCGATCGACGACGGCGATGCGATCCTCATGGCGCAGAAACTCGCCGCCGACTTGGGGCTTGGCGTCGGCATCTCGAGCGGCGCCAACTTCCTCGCCGCGCTCGCCGTGCAGGACGAGCTCGGGCACGACGCCGTGGTGGTCACGGTCTTCTGCGACTCCAACAAGAAGTATCTCAGCACCGACCTGCTGCGCGAGGAACCGATCAGGCCGGAGCACCGCACGCCGCACGTGAGACTGCACAGCTTCCGCGCGCTCAATCGTGTGTGCGACGTCTGCTACGATCCGAGCGATCCCTCCACGGTGCCGGCCGGCGTGTATCAGCTCGCACGTCGCATGGAGCGGAGAGGCAGCGCCGATCGCAGGGAGTGACCGCGAACGGACAAGGCGGCGGGGCGACCATGATCGCCCCGCCGCCTTGTGTGTAGTGCACTCAGTTACGGGCGGCGCGCGCCACCGTCACGCCGGCGCTCGTGCCGATCCTCACGGCGGTCCCGCACGTCCTCCTTGCGGTCGCGCACGTCCTCGCGCGCATCACGTCGGTCCTCGATCCGGTCGCGACGCCCACCGTCGTGGCGCGCATCGCGCACGTCCTCGCGGCGATCGCGACGGTCCTCGGCGCGGTCCCGCACATCCTCGCGCGCATCGCGACGGTCCTCGACGCGATCGCACACCGAGCCGGCGGCGCAACGGTGCTGCGCGGCGCGCGCTTGCGCTTCGCTGTTGGTGCTGCTCACCGCGAGCAGGGCGACGGCGGCGAGGGTGGTGATCATGGTGCTGCGCATACGGCCTCCGAGAAGTTGGCGGCGCGTGATCGCGTCGCGTGTTGCCTGTCGGACGCCGCAGGGCGTGTGTGCGTTAATCGTGTGATGCGGCGCACAGTGGCGCTGTGTCGCAATGCGGTTCGCAAGTGGTAGATATCGGAACCGTCATCCCCTAAGCTCCGCCTCCCATGACCGAACCCCTCGCCCCCGCCCTCATCGCCCGCGTCGCGGCCGAGCTCTCTCTCCACCCCCGCCAGGTCACCAGCACGCTCGCCCTCTTCGCCGAGGGCGCCACACTCCCATTCATCGCCCGCTACCGCAAGGAAGTCACCGGCGGCCTCGACGAAGTCCAACTCCGCGACGTCCGCGATCGCAGCGAGTACCTCAATGAGATGGAAGAGCGTCGCGACGCGATCCTCAAGAGCATCAGCGAACAGGGCAAGCTCACCGACGACCTCAGGGCGCTCATCCTCAGGGCCGACACCAAGCAGGCGCTCGAGGATCTCTACCTCCCCTTCAAGCCCAAGCGCCGCACCCGCGCCATGATCGCGCGCGAACGCGGACTCGAACCACTCGCGAATGGACTGTGGGACGGCTCGCTCACCGACTCAGCCGCCACTATTAAAGCGGCTCAGTTCATCCTCCCTGAAGTCGACGGCAAGCCGAGTGAAGTGCCGAGCGCCGACGTCGCACTGCAAGGCGCACGCGACATCCTCGCCGAACAGGTCGCCGAGGACGCCCTGGTCCGCGGCTGGGTCCGCGAGATCACGAGGCGAAAGGGCGCCGTGAGGAGCACGGTGGTGAAGGACAAGAAGAACGATGACTCCAAGTACAAGGACTACTTCGACTACTCCGAGTCGCTCGGCACCATCCCCAGTCACCGCATGCTCGCGATCCGCCGCGGTGAGGCCGAGGGCGAGCTCCTCTGGCGCGTCGAGGCTCCAGCGGACGAGATCAACGCGCGCCTCACGCGCGACGTCACCGGTGGTCGCAATGCGACGCAGCAACTCGCACTCGTCGCCACCGACGCGTACAAACGCCTGCTCCTGCTCGCGATCGAAGCCGAACTGCGTCTCGAACTCAAGACCCGCGCCGACGACGAAGCGATCAGGATCTTCGGCCAGAATCTCGAGCAGCTGCTCCTCGCATCACCCGCGGGTGAGAAGCGTGTGATCGGCCTCGACCCCGGATTCCGCACAGGTGTGAAGGTCGCGATCGTGAGCGCCACCGGCGCCCTCGTGCACACCGACACGCTCTACCTGCACCAGGAGGACCGCTTCGCCGGCGCCATCCATGCGATGGTGAAGCGCTTCACCCCCGACCTCATCGCCATCGGCAACGGCACCGCGAGCCGCGAGACCGAGACGCTCACCAAGGCCGCACTCCGCGAGCTCGACGCACCTCGGCCGCAGGTCGTGGTCGTCAATGAAGCGGGTGCCTCTGTGTACTCGGCGAGCGACCTCGCGCGCGGCGAGTTCCCCGAGCTCGACGTTTCGCTGCGCGGCGCCGTGAGCATCGCACGCCGGTTGCAGGACCCGCTCGCCGAACTCGTGAAGATCGACCCCAAGAGCATTGGCGTGGGCCAGTACCAACACGACGTGAATCAGGCGCGCCTCAAGCAGCGACTCGACGACATCGTCGGCAGTTGCGTCAACCGCGTCGGCGTCGAACTCAACACCGCCTCTGCCGCGCTGCTCGGCTATGTCGCCGGCATTGGGCCCTCGCTCGCCGTGTCGATCGTGCATCTGCGCGACTCGCGCGGTGGTCTCAAGTCACGCGCTGACTTGAAGGACGTCCCACGACTCGGCGCAAAGGCGTTCGAACAGGCCGCGGGCTTCTTGCGCGTACGCGGCGGTACGCATGCGCTCGACGCGAGCGCCGTGCATCCCGAGCGCTATAAGCTCGTGGAGCGCATGGCGAAGGACATCGGCTCAGGTGTCGCCGATCTCGTGGGGAACGACCTGCTGGTCGACTCCGTCGTGCTTGCGAACTATGTGAGCGACGACGTCGGCCTGCCCACGCTGCGCGACATCGT
>JANOWT010000489.1:0-8907 GCA_031418115.1 Gemmatimonadota bacterium | reverse complement strand
AGCATAAGCAGCGGCAGGGTTAACCGACTATGGCTCGTATTTCCGGCGTGGATCTTCCGCGCGACAAGAAGGTCGAGATCGGCCTCACGTACATCTACGGCATCGGGCGCGTCCTGAGCCGCCGTATCCTCGCCGCGACGGGTGTGAACCCGGAGCAGCGCATCCGTGACCTCTCCGACACTGACGTGAACAAGCTCCGTCAGGAGATCGAGAAGTTGTATCGCGTCGAGGGTGCGCTCCGCACCGAGATCGCGATGAACGTGAAGCGCCTCATGGACATCGGCTCGTATCGCGGCATCCGGCATCGCCGGAATCTGCCGGTCCGCGGCCAGCGCACGCACACCAACGCCCGCACCAAGAAGGGGCCGCGCCGCGCGATCGCGGGCAAGAAGAAGGTGACCAAGTAATGGCGATCGGGAAGAAGGCCAAGAAGGTGGTCGATGCCGAGGGCGTGGCGCACGTCAACGCGACGTTCAACAACACCCTCATCACGATCACCGATCCGCACGGCAATGCCGTCTCCTGGGGCTCGGCCGGCAAGGCCGGGTTCAAGGGATCGAAGAAGTCCACGCCGTTCGCCGCGACCGTCGCGGCCGAACAGTGCGCGCGCGAAGCGATGTCGCTCGGTGTGCGCCGCGTGCACGTGAAGGTGCAGGGCCCGGGTTCCGGGCGTGAGTCGGCCATCCAGGCACTCGCGTCGGCCGGCCTGCAGGTCAAGTCCATCAAGGACGTGACTCCTATTCCGCACAACGGCTGCCGGCCGCCCAAGCGCCGGAGGGTCTAAGCAATGCGTTATACAGGTCCCAGCTGCCGGCAGTGCCGGCGTGAAGGTACGAAGCTCTTCCTCAAGGGCACCAAGTGCTTCACTGAGAAGTGCCCGGTGGAGCGGCGTCCGTACGCGCCTGGCCAGCATGGCCAGACCACGGCGCGCCGTCGCAAGGTGAGCGAGTACGCCAAGCAGCTCCGTGAGAAGCAGAAGATCAAGCGCATCTACGGGCTCAGCGAGAAGCAGTTCCGCAACACGTTCGAGCGCGTTTCTTCGCTCCCGGGCGTTACCGGTCACAACCTCCTCGCCGCACTCGAGAGCCGTCTCGACAACATGGTGTACCGGATGGGCTTCGCCGCGAGCCGCAAGGCCGCGCGCCAGCTGATCCGCCACCGTCACGTCGAAGTGAACGCGAAGTCGGTCGACATCCCGAGCTTCAACGTGCAGCCGGGTCAGGAGATCCGGATGCGCCAGAAGTCCCGCGAGCTCGTGATCGTCGCGTCGGCGCTCGAAGTCGCGTCGCGCGGGGCCACGCCGAGCTGGCTGGCGGTCGACAAGGACACGTTCTCGGGCCGTATGCTCGAGCGGCCGCAGCGGCAGTCGATCCCGATCGCGGCGCAGGAACAGCTCGTCGTCGAGCTCTACTCGAAGTAGCGACACTGCAGGTGTGAGGTGTGTGGTGTGAGAAGGCCGCCCGTACGGGCGGCCTCCCTACACCTCAGACCTCCCTCCTCGGGCAGGACAGACTCCCCGACAGTCTTACGGGCGTACCGCGCGTCAGGGGCGGGGTACGGCGTCGGTGGCGCGTCAACGCCATCGTGACATCTCCACTCAAGGATCAAGGCTAATGGCGAATACGATCGACCTCCGCGGACTGGTCCGCCCGCAGCTCGTCGAAATGACGAAGCGCGAGGACCACCCCAATGTGGCCGAGTTCCGGCTCCAGCCCCTCGAGCGAGGCTTCGGCCACACGCTCGGCAACAGCATGCGTCGCATGCTGCTCTCGTCGCTCCGTGGCGCCGCCGTTTGGGGCTTCCGGATCGACGGCGTGCTCCATGAGCACCAGACGATCGTCGGCGTGGTCGAGGACGTCCACCAGATCATCGGCAATCTCAAGACGCTCGTGCTCGAGCTCGACGAGGACGTCGAGGACGTGATCATGCGCGTGAAGGTGCGCAAGGCGGGTGCGGTGACCGCCGGGCAGCTCGACAACCCGGCCGGCGTGCGCATCGTCAACGGCGCCCACCACATCCTCACGATCCAGGACGACCGCGAGCTGTCGATCGAGCTCTACGTCAACAAGGGTCGCGGGTACATGGAGTCCGACCAGCACCCGCAGGACCGCAACCTGCCGGTCGACCTCGTCCGCATCGACTCGATCTACTCGCCGGTCCGTCGCGTGAACTTCTCGGTCGCCGAGACCCGCGTGGGCCAGCGTACCGACTACGACCGCCTCACGCTCTCGGTCGAGACCGACGGGACCGTGACGCCCGAGGAGGCCGTGAGCTACGCGGCCGCGCTCGCGCAGACGCACTTCCAGTACTTCGCGAGCTTTGGGAGCGCGGCCGCTGCGGCCGTCGCAGTGCCGGGCGCCGAAGGGAGCTCCGAGGGTGCGCGACTCGCCGAGCTCCTGCGCACTCCGATCGACGACCTCTCGCTCTCGGTCCGCTCGGTCAACTCGCTCAAGAACTCCAGCATCCGCTCCCTCGGTGATCTGGTCCGCCAGACCGAGACGCAGATCCTGCAGGTGAAGAATTTCGGCAAGAAGTCCCTCCAGGAGATCGCCGACCTCCTCGAGAAGGAAGGACTCAATTTCGGGATGAAGTTCGAGGAGTCGACGGACGGTGTGCGCGTGGCCGATTGGGGCACGCCGCCGAGCCGCGCGGCCGCGAACGCGCCCGACGACGAAGAGGAGTAGGACCATGCGTCATCGCAAGGCAGGGCGGAGCCTCCGCCGTACGTCAGAGCAGCGCCTCGCGCTGCTCCGTAACCTCGCGACCTCGCTCATCGAGCAGGGCGCGATCGAGACCACCGAAGCCAAGGCGAAGGAGCTCCGGCCCTTCGTCGAGAAGCTGATCACCAAGGCGCGCACGGGCACGCTCCACGCCCGTCGCCTCGCTGGCAAGCACGTGCACAAGCGTGCCGCCGCCGACAAGCTCTTCCACGAAGTCGGCCCGAAGAACGCCAAGCGGGCCGGCGGTTACACGCGCATTCTGAAGACCGGCCACCGCAAGGGTGACGGCGCGGATATGGCGCGTATCGAAATCATCGAGGGTTGATCCGATGCCCATCCAGCGCAATCGCTGCTACGTGTGCGACAAGGGTGTCGCGTTCGGCAACAACCGTTCGCACGCCAACAACTCGACGCGTCGCACCTGGAAGCCCAACCTTCAGGTCGCTCGCATCCTGATCGAGGGGAAGGCCACCAAGATCAAGGTCTGCACCCGTTGCCTCAACGCCGGCAAGATCCAGCGCGCTCCGCGCGGGACCGCCGCCGCCGTCTAAGGCCGCTGACGAGAATGTTCACGACGGGGGAAGCGTCTCGGCGCTTCCCCCGTTCGTGCAAGTGGGGAAGATAGAAGGTCCGGTCGAGCACACCTCTTACATCTCACCTCTCACATCTCACCTCTGCCCTTCGTGAAAACCGCGCTCATCACCGGGATCACCGGTCAGGACGGCTCGTACCTCGCCGAACTGCTCTTGGAGAAGGGGTATCGGGTCGTCGGCATCGTGCGCCGCTCCTCCACGACGCCGTATGAGCGGATCGCACATCTCGTCGACCGCATCGAACTGATCTCCGCCGACCTGCTCGATCAGACCTCGCTCATGGATGCGATGGAGGAAGTGCGGCCGGACGAGATCTACAACCTCGCCGCCCAGTCCTTCGTCGCGACCTCGTGGACGCAGCCGGTGCTCACTGGTGAGTTCACGGCGATCGGCGTTACGCGCATGCTCGAGGCAATGCGGCGCACGGTGCCTAACGCGCGGTTCTATCAAGCGTCGTCCTCGGAGATGTTCGGACTCGTTCAGGAGACCCCACAACGCGAGTCGACGCCGTTCTACCCGCGATCTCCGTACGGTGTCGCCAAGGTCTACGGGCACTGGATCACGGTGAACTATCGTGAGTCGTTCGGACTGTTCGCGACGAGCGGCCTGCTCTTCAATCACGAGAGCCCACGTCGCGGGCTCGAGTTCGTCACGCGCAAGATCACCGACGGCGTCGCGCGCATCAAACTCGGACGCAGCGCCGAGCTCCGGCTCGGCAACTTGGACGCGCGTCGTGACTGGGGTTACGCCGGTGACTACGTCGATGCGATGTGGCGCATGCTCCAGGCCGATGCGCCGGGCGACTACGTCATCGGGACGGGCGAGACCTGGTCGGTCCGGCAGTTCTGTGAAGAGGCTTTCGGGTATGTGGGGCTCGATTGGCAGCAGTACGTGAAACTCGACGCGCGATTCAACCGACCGGCTGAGGTGGATCTGCTCGTCGCGGACCCCTCCAAGGCGCGTCAAGCGCTCGGATGGACGCCGACGGTGCGCTTCGCTGAACTCGTGCATATGATGGTCGACGCCGATCTCGCGAGACACGCGATCGAACCGGTGAGTCCCGCTTGAGCGTGCGACGCGCCCTGGTGACCGGTGCCGGAGGCTTTGTCGGTCAGTGGTTGTGTCGTGCGCTGCTGCGCTCTGGTTGGGAGGTAACAGGGACGACGATCGGTGAGGCGCCGAAACCGGGAGTCCTCGACGCTTCAATGCTCGCGCAAGTTCAGTGGCGGGGAATCGATCTCCGCCCCGGCGTCGACCGTAGGACGATGAGCGGGCTCCTGGAACGAGTTCAGCCGGACGCGATCTTCCATCTCGCGGCCATTGCGTTTGTGCCGGCAGCCGGTGCGGATCCGATGCGGGCGCTGGACAGCAACGTCTCGGCGTCGGTCCAGTTGCTCCACGCGATGCGGCTCTTGCGGACGGCGGGCGGGATCGACCCGACGCTCCTGATCGTCGGGAGCGCCGAGCAGTACGGTCGGCATGACGGCCCGGACCCGCTCACCGAGCAAGAGGAGCTGTTGCCGCGGACTTTCTACGCGGCGACGAAGTGCGCGCAGGAGGCGTTTGCGCTTGCTGCCGCGCGCGGAAACGGGTCGAAGGTGGTCGCCACGCGCTCCTTCAACCACTCAGGTCGCGGGCAGTCTGCCGAGTTCCTCCTGCCGTCGCTGGTTCGCCGCGCCGTCGCCGCGCGCGCCCATCCGGACGCGCCCGTGCCGATCGGCAATGTCGAGCCGATACGCGATTTCCTCCACGTAGAGGACGTCGTCTCCGCCTATATTTCACTCGTGGAACGCGGACGCCCGGGCGAGGTCTACAACGTCTGCAGCGGCGAGGGAGTCACAGTCGGCGCCGTCGCCGCTGAGGTGCTCGCGCGGGCCGGCGTCACCGGACCGCTCGTGGTGGAGGAGTCACTTCGCCGCACGGTCGACGTGCCGTTCCTCGTTGGCGACAGCTCGAAACTCCGCGCGGACACCGGGTGGGCGCCCACTCGGTCACGCGCAGCCATCATCGACGATCTCCTGAATGCCGCGTCGTAACGACATCCATCGCATCCTGCTCATCGGTTCCGGCCCCATCGTCATCGGGCAGGGCGCCGAGTTCGACTACTCCGGCACGCAAGCGGCGAAGGCGCTGCGCGAGGAAGGGTACGAGGTCATCCTCGTCAACTCCAATCCCGCGACGATCATGACCGACCCCGAGGTCGCCGACCGGACGTATATCGAGCCGGTGACACCGGAGTACGTCGAGCTCATCATCGCGCGCGAGAAACCGGACGCGCTGCTCCCGACCATGGGCGGGCAGACGGCGCTGAATGTCGCGATGGCGCTCTACGAGAATGGCGTACTCGAGAAGTACGGCGTGGAGCTGATCGGAGCGAATGCGCGCGCGATCAAGGTCGCCGAGGATCGCAAGCTGTTCGGCGAGGCGATGGAGCGGATCGGGCTCAAGTGCCCGGAGGGGAAGATCGCGACGACGTGGGCCGAGGCGCTCGACATCGCCGACTGGACGGGCTTCCCGGCGATCATCCGTCCCGCCTTTACACTCGGTGGGTCGGGCGGCGGTATCGCCTACAATCGCGAGGAGTACGAGCAGATCGTGCGCCGCGGTCTCGACGAGTCGCCGATCTCGCAGGTGTTGATCGAGCGGTCGCTGATCGGGTGGAAGGAATACGAGCTCGAAGTGATGCGTGACTCGGCTGACAACGTCGTGATCATCTGCTCGATCGAGAACATCGATCCGATGGGCGTGCACACCGGAGACTCGATCACTTGCGCGCCGGCAATGACGTTGTCGGACCGCGAGTATCAGGAGATGCGCGATCAGGCGATCAGGGTGATACGCGAGATCGGCGTCGCGGCGGGCGGATGCAACATCCAGTTCGCGGTCAATCCGGCGAATGGCGACATGGTCGTCGTCGAGATGAATCCGCGCGTCTCGCGCTCGTTGGCGCTCGCGTCCAAGGCGACCGGCTTCGCGATCGCGCGCATCGGCGCGAAGCTCGCGGTCGGGTATCGGCTCGACGAGATCACGAACGAGATCACCAAGACGACGCCTGCGAGCTTCGAACCGGTGCTCGACTACGTCGTGGTGAAGGTGCCGCGGTTCGCGTTCGAGAAGTTCCCTGGCGCGAACCCGTACCTCACGACGCAGATGAAGTCGGTGGGGGAGTCGATGGCGATCGGACGGACGTTCAAGGAGGCGTTCCAGAAGGGCCTGCGCGCGCTCGAGACGGGACGCGCCGGGTGGGAGGTCTCGCGGCGACCGGAGGACGACCGGGTCGCGGACGACTCGCTCGCGGCCGTGCGGGTGGCACTCGCGATGCCGGTTCCCGAGCGTGTCTTCCAGATCAAGCGTGCGATGAAGCTGGGGATGACGGTCGAGGAGTTGAACCGACGCACCGGCATCGATCCCTGGTTCCTCCGGCAGTTCGAAGAACTATCCGACGCCGAGACGGCGTTCGTGGCGCTTCCCTCTGTTGATGCGACGGCTCTGCGTCGCATGAAGCGGATGGGTTTCTCGGACGTGCAGCTCGCGCGGCTGCGCGGCGAGACCGAAGCCGCGGTGCGCGAGCGTCGCTGGTCGCTCGGCGTGCGCCCAGCCTACAAGATGGTCGACACCTGCGCGGGCGAGTTCCCCTCGAACACACCCTACCTCTACTCGTCGTACGACGAGGAGTCGGAGGCGCCGCGCTCGGGCAAGAAGTCGGTGATCATCCTCGGTAGCGGACCGAACCGGATCGGGCAGGGCGTCGAGTTCGACTACTGCTGCGTGCGAGCGGCGATCGCGCTCCGCGAGGTCGGGTACGAGACGATCATGGTGAACTCCAATCCCGAGACCGTCTCGACCGACTACGACACGTCCGACAAACTCTACTTCGAGCCGTTGACGTTCGAGGACGTCATTGAGATCATCGACCGCGAGCAGCCGGTGGGGGTGATCGTCCAGCTGGGTGGTCAGACGCCGCTCAAGCTCGTGAAGCCGCTCGAGGCGGCTGGCGTTCGGATCCTGGGGACGTCGCCTGAGGCGATCGACATCGCCGAGGACCGCAAGCGGTTCGAGGCGCTCGCGCGCGGACTCGGAGTCGCGCAGCCGCCGAACGGTACGGCGACGAGTGTCGCGGAAGCGGTCGCGATCGCGTCGCGGATCGGGTATCCGGTGCTGGTGCGGCCGAGCTACGTGCTCGGCGGCCGCGCGATGGAGATCGTCTACGACGAGCCGTCGCTGCGCGAGTACTTCGTGCGCGCCGTGCGCGTGTCGGAGGAGCGGCCGGTGCTCGTGGACGTCTTCCTCGAGGATGCGTTCGAGGCCGACGTGGACGCGATCTCCGATGGGACCACCGTGGTGATCGGCGGCGTGATGGAGCATATCGAGGATGCGGGCATCCATTCGGGCGACTCGGCGTGCTGTTTGCCTCCGGCGCGAATCGCACCTGAGCATCAGGAGATCATGCGCCGGCACACGGTGGCATTCGCCAAGGCGCTCGGGGTCGTGGGGTTGATCAATGTGCAATACGCGGTCAAGGACGGCGTGGTGTACGTGATCGAAGTGAATCCGCGTGCGTCGCGCACGGTGCCGTTCGTGTCGAAGACCATCGGCAAGCCGCTCGCCTCGCTCGCCGCCCGTGTGATGCTCGGAGAGACGCTCGAGGAACTCGGCTACACCAAGGAGATCATCGCGCCGTTCGTCTCCGTCAAGGAAGCGGTCTTCCCGTTCGCGAAGTTCCGTGAGTTCGATCCCATCCTCGGGCCCGAGATGCGCTCGACGGGTGAGGTGATGGGGATCAGCGAGAGCTTCGGCACGGCGTTCGCGAAGGCGGAACTGGCCGCTGGGAACGGACTTCCCTCCGAGGGAAAGGTGATGATCACCGTGAATGCCTCTGATCGCGACGGGGCGGTGTCGATCGCACGCCGGTTCCACGAGATGGGTTTCGGGATCGTTGCGACGGAGGGCACGGGACGACACCTCGAGCTGAGCGGGATCCCGTGGACGCGGGTCTTCAAGGTGAGTGAGGGACGTCCGCACGCGATCGATCTCATGGTCAACGGCGGGATCCAGTTGCTGATCAACACGCCGCTGGGGAAGGACTCGCAGCGGGACGACTACACCATGCGACAGGCGGCGGTGGCGAATCGTGTGCCGTACACCACGACGCTCTCCGGTGCGAGCGCGGCGTGCGATGCGATCCGCTCGATGCGGGAGCATGCGCCGTCGGTGCGGTCGTTGCAGGAGTGGCAGGAGATGCTCGCGTGACCGCGCCGTTCATTCACGAATCCGCGTATGTGGATGAGGGCGCCCAGCTCGGGCCGGGCACCAAGGTCTGGCATTTCTGCCACGTGATGCCGGGTGCGGTGATCGGGGCGGATTGTTCGCTGGGACAGAACACGGTGGTCATGAACGGCACTCGACTCGGGCGCAATGTGAAGGTGCAGAACAACGTCTCCATCTACGAAGGTGTCGAGATGGAGGACGATGTGTTCTGCGGTCCGTCGATGGTCTTCACGAACGTGCTGAATCCGCGGAGCCACGTCAGCCGGAAGCATGAGTACCGCAGGACCCTCGTGCGGCGCGGGGCCAGCATCGGCGCCAATGCGACG
>JANOWT010000488.1:0-3493 GCA_031418115.1 Gemmatimonadota bacterium | reverse complement strand
CGCCCGGCGTTGCGCAAGCGTCGCGCGCGTGCCAATCTCCGGCGCTCGCCTGACCCGCGAGAGACCCGCGCCTGGCCTTCGCTCGACCCTCGCCTGAGGCTCCATGTATTCTCGACTCCGTTGCACGCTCCTCGTGATCGCTCTGCTTCCGAGCGGCGCGCATGCCCAGTCCGCCGGTGCGAGCGTGACGCCCGCTGTCGCCGTGCGTCGAACGGCCGCCCTCACCTACCCGGCGCTCGTCGCATTCTTCACCGAGTGGCGCACGTTCGAGGAACCGCCGCGCGTGGGCAGCGTGCCCGACTACTCGACGGCGACGAACGCTCGCCGGCTCGCCGGTCTCAAGGCGATGCAGTCGCGCCTCCGTGCGATCGACACCACGGGCTGGTCGATCCCGGAGCAGGTGGACCTGCATCTGGTCCGCGCCGAGATGAACGGCATGCAGTACAACCTCACGGTGCTCAGGCCGTGGGCGCGCGATCCCGCCTACTACGCTTCCGTGCGCCCAGAGGAAAGCGACACCCCCGCTGAGGAGGGACCGACCATCCACGGCGCGATCCGCCTCTGGAAGTACTCGGTCTGGCCTCGCACGGCACTCGACGTGGCGGCCCCGCTCTCGGAGAGTGACGCGCGCCGGCTCGCCGGCGAGCTCGGCACCATCGCGCCGCTCCTGCAGCAGGCACGGCGCAACCTCGCCGGCGCGGCGGCCCGCGACCTCTGGGTCGGCGGGGTGCGGGCTTTCGAGGAACAGGCCGAGACGCTCGAGCTGCTCCGCACTCGCGTCAGCGCGAGCGAGACCGAACTGCAGCGCGTGATCGCCGAAGCCCACGGCGCCACCGAGCGCTTTGCGCAGTGGCTGCGCGACGAGACGCCCAAGCGCACCGGACCGTCGGGCATCGGCAAGACGGAGTACACCTGGTTCCTGCGCAACGTCCTCCTCGTCCCGCTCACCTGGGACGAGGAAGTGACGATCACTCGGCGCGAGCTCGCCCGCTCCCACGCGGCGCTGCGACTCGAGGAGACCCGCAATCGCGACCTGCCGTCACAACCGGCCGCCGCGACCCCCGAGGCGTACGCGGCGCTGCAGGAGCGGGCGATACCGCACTACCTCGAGTTCATGCGCAGCAAGCGGATCCTCACCATGGAGCCGTGGATGGAGCGCGCCCTCCGCGAGCGCATGCCCGGCTTCGCGCCCGAGGCCACCCGCAACTTCTTCGCACAGGGCTATCACCGCGACCCGATCCCGCTCTGGACCCATCTCTATCACTGGTGGGACAACATGCGGACCCGCGTCGCGCCGCACGCGAGCCCGATCCGGCGCGGACCGCTGCTCTACAACGTCTGGCTGAGTCGCGCCGAAGGCATGGCGACCGCGATGGAGGAGTGGATGATGCACGCGGGGCTCTACGACGACAGTCCGCGCTCGCGCGAGATCGTCTGGATCATGCTCAGCGCGCGCGCGGCACGCGGACTCGGCAACCTCTACGCGCACAGCAACGAGATGACCATGGCGGAGGCGGCCGACTTCCACGTGAGCTGGACGCCTCGCGGTTGGATGCGTCGCGACCCGTTGCTCGGCTTCGAGCAGCACTTGTATCTCCGGCTGCCCGGCTATGGTGCGAGTTACGTCACCGGTGGTCGCCTCATGGAGGAGACCATGGCGATGCGCGCCCGCCAACTCGGCGACGCGTTCACCATGCAGCGCTTCATGGACGAGGTGAACGCCGTCGGGATGATCCCGGTTTCGCTCATCCACTGGGAGCTCACTGGCGACGACCGCATGATCCGTGAACTCAAGGACGGCGTGGGGCCTCGGCCATTCCGCTCCGCACCGTGAGCTACGCGTTGCACTTCGACGTGATCGTCGTGGGCCTTGGCGCGATGGGGAGTCAGACGCTCGCGCACCTCGCGCGCCGCGGTGTGCGTGCGGTCGGTTTCGATCGGTTCGCACCCCCGCACGATCAGGGCTCGAGCCATGGCAAGTCACGCATCATCCGCGAGGCGTACTACGAGGATCCCATCTACGTGCCGCTCGTGCGGCGGTCGTACGAGTGCTGGGCCGAGCTCGAGGCGGAGTCGGGGACGACACTCTTCCGTCGCACCGGTGGACTCTGCTACGGTCCGCCCGGTGGAGAGCTCGTCCGCGGCGCGCGCCTCAGCGCGGAGTTGCACGGCGTCGCGCACGAGTCGCTCGACGCAGCCGCACTGAGGGCGCGCTTTCCGGCGTTCGTGATCGAGGACGACTGGGTCGGCGTGCTCGAGTCACGTGCGGGCATGCTCGACCCTGAGCGCGCGATCGCCGCGGCACTCGATGTCGCGCGACGGAAGGGCGCACAGGTGCGCACTGACGAGCAGGTGATCCGGTGGCGTCAGGAGGGCGACGGCGTCGTCGTCGAGACGGCGCAGGGGAGTTATCGTGCCGGGCAGCTCGTGCTCAGCGCCGGGATGTGGATCGGCGAACTCGTGCGCGAGCTTGCGCTGCCGATCGTCGTGCAGCGCAACGTACTCTACTGGTTCGATCCTCGTCGCGACTCGGCGCTCTTCGCCCCCGAGCGATTCCCCGTCTTTCTCGGTGATCTCACACCCGAGCTGATGCTGTATGGATTCCCCGACACCGGTGACGGGGTGAAGGTCGCATTGCATCACTTCGGGCCGGTGGTCTCGCCCGACGCGGTCGACCGCACGGTGTCCGCAGCGGAGATCGACCACTTCCGCGGCATTCTGCAGCGCTACCTGCCCGCTGCGAACGGTCCGCTCCGCGCCACCGGAGTCTGCACCTACACCAATGTCCCCGACGAGCACTTCATCATAGACCGTCACCCGTCGGCGTCGCGGGTGTGGGTCGCATCTCCCTGCTCGGGGCATGGCTTCAAGTTCTCCAGCGCGATCGGCGAGGTGCTCGCTGACCTCGTGACGACGGGGCTCCCGCGGTTCGACCTCGCGCCCTTCTCGATCGAACGATTCAGCGCTAGCAGATCCGCGTGACGCGCGCGATCTCGCGCCAGTCGACGATCTCAACGCCGAAGCGCGTCGCGAGGCGCGCGAGAGTACCGCGCGTGACCACCGACGCGTCGCGCGCACGCCAGGCGGCGTCCCACTCGGTGTGGTCGCGGAAGCGCTCGCGTTCCTCCGCGGTGTCATCGCCAAGGTGTAGCAACAGCAGTGTGACCCCAGGGCGCATGGACTCGAACACCCAGGAGTAGAACTCCTCCCACTCGGCGGGCGGAACGTCGGGCCCGATGCTCACGAGATTCGCGAGCGGCACCTGTCCGTCGTCGAGCGCCTCGGCGAGGTACGGGAAGCGGTCGAAGAAGTTCTCCGGCACCGGGATCGGCAGGCACTCGCGCTTGGCTACGTGCCGCAGCGCGCGGAAGAGCTCGGGGCCGCCGTAGAGCAGCGCGCCCTGATGAGAATCGAGATGCGTCGGCACGAAGCCAGCGCGACGCGCCCGCGCGACCTGCGCCGCGATCTCGGTCTCGACCTCGCGTTGGATCTC
>JANOWT010000487.1:0-6676 GCA_031418115.1 Gemmatimonadota bacterium | reverse complement strand
CCGCGTAGCAGTGCGCGTCCGGGGGCGACCAGTGGTGGCACCACCGGTAGCGGCCCGCGCGTCGAGGATTTCGACGTGGGCGGCTTCGGTGGCTTCGGCGACATCTTCAGCTCGATGTTCGGCGGTGGTCGTGCGCGTCCGAGCGGTCCGGAAAAAGGACAGAGCGTGGAGACGACGCTGGAGGTGCCGTTCAGGATCGCGGTGACCGGCGGCAAAGTGCCGATCGAACTCGAAGTGAACGAGGAGTGCGGCACCTGCAACGGGAATGGCGCCGCCAAGGGCGCGCGCATCCAGACCTGCCCTGAGTGTGATGGACGCGGAACGATCTCGTTCGGTCAGGGGAGCTTCGCCGTGACCCGACCCTGCCCGATGTGCCTCGGCAAGGGACAGGTGCCGAGTGAGAAGTGCACCGCCTGCAACGGCGCGGGCGCTTCACGCTCGCACAAGAAGATCCTGATCACGGTGCCGCCTGGCACGGAGAGCGGTTCCAAGATCCGGCTCAAGGGTCAGGGCGGCCGTGGCGTCCGCGGTGGTCCCGCCGGTGACATCCTCATCACGTTCCAAGTGAAGGACGACGCGGCCTACGAGCGCGAAGGGCTGGACCTGATCGTGCAGGCGCCGGTCAACATCGCGCAGGCGACGCTCGGCTCCAAGATCTCCGTGCTCACGATCGACGATCGAAAGGTGACGCTCACGTTGCCGCGTGGCACGCCGAGCGGCAAGCGTTTTCGCGTGCGAGGTCAGGGCATCACTCACGGTGGCAAGACGGGCGACCTGCTGGTCGAGATCCAAGTGGTGGTGCCGGAGACGCTCACCGCGGAGCAGGAGCGGCTCATGAAGCAGTTCGCCGCGGCCGGCGCGCTCGAGTACTGACGCTGACGCTCGGACCGCGCCCCACCGACGACGCGCGCCGCGCCGACATCGCGCGGATCAGGCGCCGCGCGACGGGACTGCTCATCGTGGCGGGAGTGGTCTTCGTCGTCACACGGGCGCTCGAGTCGCGCTGGTGGTGGATCGGCTTCATCCGCGCTACGGCCGAGGCCTCGCTCGTCGGCGGCCTCGCCGATTGGTTCGCGGTCACTGCGCTCTTCCGTCAGCCGCTCGGACTCCCGATCCCGCATACCGCGATCGTGAAGCGGCAGAAGGACCGGATCGCTCGCGTGCTTGGGACCTTCGTGCAGAATCACTTCTTGACGCGCGAAGTGATCGCCGAACGGATGAAGTCGCTCGGCATCGCGCAGAGGATCGGGCAGTGGCTCGCCGACCCGGTGAACAGTCGCAAGACGGCAGGTCAGCTCACGCAGGGAGTGGTGCGCACGGTCGAGGCGCTGCCGGTGGAGCGTTGGCAGGGCGGGCTGGTGGACGAGGGCGTGAAGCTCGTGGCGCGCGCAGTGGAGAGCAGCGAGGACGCGATCGCGACGACGTTGCGGGAGCAGATCAGGACGGCGATGCCGCGTTGGACGCCGGCGATGGTGCAGGAGGCGATCCACAAGCGCGTGATGGCCGCACTCGAGCGTTTTCTTGTTGACGTACGCACCGACGCGTCGCACCCGGCGCGTGCGCGGCTCGAGGTCGCCCTGCGCGAAGCGCTCGACCGGTTCCGCGTGGCGGCCGATCGCTCCGCGGCCGGTCGCGGCGCTGACGGCACGGATGGCGCGGACGGCACGGATGGCGCGGAGGGAGACAGCACCTCAGCCACGATCGCACGCGTGCTCGAGTCGTTGGGGACGCATCTCCTGAACGACGCCGAGGCGCGCATCGAACTCGAGACGCGGATCACCGAGACGGTCGCAGACCTCGTGGAGGAGCACGGTGCCGAGGTGGCCGCGCTGATCGAACACACCGTGGCGGGGTGGGACCCCGACCTCGCGGCCGACCGTATCGAACTCGCAGTCGGCCGCGACCTTCAGTACATCCGGCTCAACGGCACGCTCGTGGGCGGCCTTGCCGGACTCGTGCTCTACTCGGTCAGCCTGCTGTTCTGAGTTTCTCGCGGCTTGGCTTGGTGATGAAGAAGATCACCGTCGACGCCACGACAACGTAAACGAGCACGAGCCACTCGCTCTTCGTGATCGATGTGAGGAGCCCGAAGATGGCGAGGCAGGAGAGCACGGGGACCAGCGCGCCGCCCGGCATCAAGAAGGGCTTGGTATCCGCGACCTGCACGCCGTCCTTTCGCAGCTGCCAGGCGGCCGCCGCGCAGCCGAGATAGCAGAGCAGTGCCGCGACGTTGGAGATCACCGCGAGGGCGCCGAAGGAGCTCGTGATCGCCACGCCGCAGGCGAGGCCGAGTTGCACGAGCACCGCAACCCAGGGCGTATGGAACGTCGGGTGCACCGCCGCGAGCTGCTTGGGCAGGAACCCATCGCGCGCGAAGGCGAAGAGCGAGCGCGGCGACGCGAGCGACATGCCACTCAGGTAGCCGAACGTCGAGACGATCACGCCGATGAGGAGGAGCTGGCGGCCCCAGTCGCCCATCGCGACCCCCGCTGCATCGGCGAGCGGCGTCTTGGCGCCGCCGAGTGCCGGGCCGAGGACGCCCTGCGCGACGAGTTGAATGCTCATGTAGAGGATCGTCACGCCGCCCATGCCGAGGAGGATACCGCGTGGCACTGTGCGCGCCGGGTCCTTCAGTTCGCCGCCGACGACGAGCGCCGACTCAACACCGGTGAACGCGAAGAGGAGCACGATCGACGTGCGCGCGATGTTCGACAGGGCCGGCGCTTCCGTCGGCTGGAGGTAGGCCGGGTCGATCGCGAAGACGCCGAACCCGACGAGGACGAGCAGCGGCAACGTCTTCACGACGATCAGCACGGTGTTGAGCCGGTTGCCGTGCTTGACGCCGAAGATGTTGACCGTCGCGAGGAGACTGAAGGCGGCGATGAGGCCGAACGCGCGTCCCTGCGGTGAGGAGAAGATCGGGACGATCGCGCCGAGGCTCTCGATGAAGACCGTCGCGACGGCAGCGAACGCGGTGATGCCGATCATGTAGTTCATCACGCCGGTCATGTAACCGGCGAACGGACCGAAGGCGACCTCGACGTACGCGTAGGGCCCGCCGGTCATCGAGACTCGGCTCCCGGCCTCGGCGATGCAGAGGCCGATGAGGCCCATCACGAGCGCGCAGACGATGTACGCGATCGGTGCGTTGGCGCCGAGCGTCTCGGCGACGGCAGCGGGGAGACGGTAGATGCCGCCGCCGATCATGATGTTCGCGATCGCCGCGGCGAGTCCGACGGCGCCCACGGCGCGGACGAGTCCGCGCTCGGAGGGGGCGGTGCTGGTGCTCATATGATCGTTCCCGTTCGAGGGTATGCGGTCAGTTCGCGGCGACGGCCGGGGGATTGTCGGGGAACTCACCTTCCCAACGCGCCATCACGGCTGTGGCGAGGCAGTTGCCGAGCAGGTTCACGGAGGTGCGCGCCATGTCCATGATCGCGTCGACGCCGAGGATGAGCGCGATCGCCTCGAGCGGCAGGCCGAACATGGCCAGTGCGCCTGAGAGGATCACCAGCGAGGCGCGCGGCACCGCGGCGACGCCCTTGGAGGTGAGCATGAGCGTGAGCATCATCACCAACTGCTGACTGATCGGCATGTCGATGCCGGCGGCCTGGGCCGCGAAGATCGACGCTACCGCGAGGTAGAGCGTCGAGCCGTCGAGGTTGAACGAGTAGCCGGTGGGGAGCACGAACGCGATGATCCGCTTGGGGATCCCGAACTTCTCGAGGTTCTCCATCGCGAGCGGGAGCGCGGCCTCGGAACTCGCGGTGGAGAAGGCGAGCAGCCAGGGTTGCTTGACGTAGCTCCAGAACCGCCGGAGCGGGATGCGCGCCAGGAGCGCGACCGGCAGCAGGACGACGAGCAGGAAGACGACGAGCGCCGCGTAGAGCGTGATGACGAGCATGGCGAGGCGCGAGAGCACCTCCCAACCGCTCACGCTGACCGTTACGGCGATGGCCGCGCCGACGCCGATCGGTGCGAAGGCCATCACGAGTCCGGTGAACTTGAACATCACCTGCGCGAGGCTGTCGCAGAACTCGAGCATCACCTGCTTGGGCCTGCCTTCGACGCGGGAGAGTCCGACCGCGAAGAGGATCGCGAACATCACGATCTGCAGCACCTCGTTCTTGGCCGCGGCCTCGAAGAAGCTCTGCGGGAACATGTGTTCGATCACGCCGGTGAACGTGATCTTGGTCTGTGCGTACTCGGACCCGGCAGTCGCCGAGGCGTCGGCGAGCGAGATCCCGACGCCGGGCTTCATGAGGTTCACGGCGATGAGTCCGATCGCCAGCGCGAGCGTGGTCACGACCTCGAAGTAGATGATCGAGCGGAAGGCGAGGCGCCCCACCTTCTTCATGTCGTCCCCGTGGCCGGCGATGCCGACGACGAGCG
Organism: Gemmatimonadota bacterium; assembly: GCA_031418115.1. Taxonomy (GTDB): domain Bacteria; phylum Gemmatimonadota; class Gemmatimonadetes; order Gemmatimonadales; family Gemmatimonadaceae; genus Pseudogemmatithrix. The sequence goes on along the minus strand of JANOWT010000487.1, from coordinate 2,284 downwards.
TGCTGAAGAGCAGTGGGACGATGAGCGTCTTGATGAGCCGCAGGAAGACGGACGATGCCGCCTTGAGGCCCACGATCACGTTGGGATGGTCGGCGGCCGGGAAGGCGAGGCCGACGGCGATGCCGATCGCCATCGCGATGAGGATCTGGACGGTCGGGGAGATCCCGGATCGTGGCGCGGTAGGCGCGGGAGCGGCGTGAGCGGCGTGAGCAGTCATCAGTCGCGGAAAAGGGGGACAGCGATGCGCGGCTTGGGGCTCTGGACGCCGAAACCTACGCGTCGGCCCTCCCCCTCGCCAACGGGCGGAGCCCTCTCAGCCAGCGATCGGCGCGAACTGCGCGCTGAAGTGCCGCAGGAACCGCGGCTCCTTCACGATCCGCAACCCGCGCACGGCGTCGCGCCGGCGGAGCACTTCCTCGAACGTCTCGGCGACGTATTCGATATGGCTCTGCGTGTAGACGCGCCGCGGGATCGCGAGTCGCACCAGCTCCATCGACGCCGGCACGAGCGCACCCGCCGGGTCGTACGTGCCGAACATGACCGAGCCGATCTCGACGCAGCGGATGCCGGCGAGCGTGTAGAGTTCGCAGACCAAGGCCTGTCCGGGGTATTCGCGGACCGGGATGTGCGGGTAGAGCGCCTTCGCGTCCACGTAGACCGCATGCCCGCCGATCGGCCGCATGAGCGGCACTCCCAACGAGTGCAGGTGATCGCCGAGGAAGGTCGTGCTCCTGATGCGGTACTCGAGATAGTGCTCGTCAAAGACTTCCTCGAGCCCTATCGCGATCGCTTCCATGTCGCGCCCGGAGAGGCCGCCGTAGGTGGTGAAGCCCTCGGTGATGATGAGCAGGTTCGTACACTGCTCGGCGAGCGCCTCGTCGCGGAGCGCCAGGAAGCCGCCCATGTTCGCGAGCGCGTCCTTCTTGGCGCTCATCACCGCGCCGTCGGCGAGCGCGAACATGCGTTGCGCGATCTGGCGATAGCTGAGTCCTTCCATTCCCGGCTCACGATGCTTCACGAAATAGCTATTCTCGGCGATCCGACAGCAGTCGAGCAGGAAGCGCACGCCGTGGCGCGCGCAGATGGTCGAGATGGCGGTGGCGTTCTCGATGCTCACCGGCTGCCCGCCGCCCGAGTTGTTGGTCACCGTGAGGATCACTGCGCCCACTGCGCTGCCATGTTCGGTGAGCAGACGTTCGAGCGCGACCACATCCATGTTGCCCTTGAACGGATGCACGAACGACGGGTCGAGCCCCTCGGCGATGGGAATGTCGATCGCGGTCGCGCCCGAGAACTCGATGTTCGCACGCGTCGTGTCGAAGTGCGTGTTCGCGATGAACACCTTGCCCTTGCCGCCCAGTGTGCCGTAGATGATCCGCTCGGCGGCGCGCCCCTGATGCGTGGGGAGCACATGGGCCATGCCGGTGAGGTCGTGAACCGCGCGTTCCATCCGCTTCCACGAGCGCGAGCCGGCGTACGCCTCGTCGCCGACCATCACGCCGGCCCACTGCTCGACGCTCATCGCCGACGTGCCGCTGTCGGTGAGGAGGTCGATGATGACCTTGTCAGAGTCGAGGAGGAATGGGTTGTAGTGCGCCTCACGGAGTGCGTCCGTGCGCTCGGCCTCGGTGGTGAGGCGGATCGGCTCGACGCTCTTGATGCGGAATGGCTCGATGATCGTGCGGTGTCGCATCGCTGGGCTCCGGTGGCGATGGCGAACGCTACCGCTCTCGCGCGGAAGGGTCTGTCAGGTCAATCGCAGTCTCGTGTCGGGGAATCGCTTATAACATGCAAGTCAGGTGCATGATATCGTTTCCGGGGTCTGCCTCACCGCTCGCTTACTCCGCCGAGGTCCCGATGGCTGTCGCGCGATTGCCGCTGATCGAGTCGCACCCCACGTGGAGAGCCGCTCAGGTTGTGGGACTGCTCGCTACCGTCGCACTCCTGATCGCGTTCGTGGCCGCGCCCGCACCATCGCTGCACCTGCTGTGGGACATGGTGATCCCGCTGCTGCCGGCGGTGTTCCTCGTGAACCCGATGCTCTGGCGCAACGTCTGTCCGCTCGCATCGTTGAATGACTTCGGGGGACACCGACGGGAATCACCAACGCTCGGTCCGGCGTGGCTCGTTCCCGGCTGGACGGTCGGCATCGTGCTGCTCGTGCTCTTGGTCCCCGCGCGTCGCTTCCTGTTCAATGCACACGGGCTGCCGATGCTCGTCACGGTGAGCGGCGTGGCGGTGCTCGCGCTGGCATCGGGGTTCGTGGTGTCGCGGCGCGGTGGCT
>JANOWT010000486.1:0-3437 GCA_031418115.1 Gemmatimonadota bacterium | reverse complement strand
ACCGAGGGTTCCGTCCGCGCCGGTGTGCGCGAACCCCACGCGTTCGAACGTGAGCGTGCGTCCACCGCTCGTCGCGGGCAACGTCGCAACCACGCGCGGCGGCTCTGGGTCGCGGATCGTCGGTTCGGCGTCGAGGATCAGAAGGAGCCGCGTCATGGACGCCGCGCCGCGCTGAAAGAGACTCGTCACCCACCCGAGGGCGATCAGTGGCCAGGTGAGATTGGCGAGGTAGAGTCCGAATGCGACGAAGGCACCGATCGTGAGCGTGCCGTCGAGTACCCTCGCGCCGCCAAGTCCGAGGACCGCCGCCGACCCGAGACCGGCCAGCAGGGCGAAGCTCGGATTCATGAGTCCGTTGAGACGGACGAGCCGCAGGTTCTTCTCGAGGTAACCGGCGCTCAGCTCCGTGAAGCGCGCGAGTTCGGCGTTCTCCTGCCTATACGCCCGCACGATGCGTACGCCCGAGAGATGTTCCTGCACCTGTGTCGTGAGATCGCCGAACTGCGCTTGTACCCGTTCGAAGCGGCGGTGGATCGCGCGGCCGAGTCCGAGTGTCACGAGGGGCAGGGGGACCAGAGGGAGGAGCGCGAGCAGTGTGAGCCGCGGACTGATCGCGAACATGAAACTGAGCGCGAAGAGGCCGCCGAAGATCGTGTTCGTCAGGTACATCACCGCTGGTCCGGCGGCCATCCGGACGGCACCGAGGTCGTTCGTCAGTCGCGCCATGACGTCTCCGGTACGGTTGCGCGCGAACCAGGCAGGGTCGAGTCGCGTGAGGCGGCTGAAGAGCGCGTCGCGCAGGTCGTTCTCGATCACGCGCGACACACCGTTGAGGATGTTCCGCATCTGGAATCGGAACCAGCCCATCACGAGCGTGAGGCCGACCATCGTGCCGGCGATTCGAAGGATGTCCTGCACGGGCGCCCCCGCCGCCATCGCGTCGATCGCACGGCGAATGAGGGTCGGCATGAGGCTGGCCAGGGCCGTCGAGACCACCACGCAGGCGAGGCCCGCCGCGAACCGTCCGCGGTAGGGCCGTGCCCACTCGACCAGGCGTGTCAGGGACGTCACAGGGCGCGCCTCGTTGCGGGTACGCGGTCCCGTGGCAAGATTTACACTCTAGCCAAGAACCCCTTCTCTGGAGATGCAGATGCTCGCGAATATTATCCGGCGTTCGATCGTCCCGCTCATGATCGTCACGGTCGCCGTAGCCTGCGGCGGCAAGGAAGCGACCGACGAGGCCGCGCGCGACATTCAGCTCGCGCCGCAGGATTCGGGCGCCCCGATGAACGACGCGCCGCCGGCAGGCACCGCGCCCGCTCCGACTCCGCCGGTGACCAAGGCCCCGGCTCCCCGCCCCACGACCCCTTCGCCGACCAAGGTCGCGCCGCGCTCGGGCATGATCGCCGCCGGCACCTCGTTCTCCGTCTCGACCGGCGCACGTATGTGCACCAACACGCACAAGGTCGGTGATACCTTCAATGCGACGATCGGCGCTGACGTCATGGGCACCAACGGCGCGAGGATCCCGGCGGGCTCGGTCGCTACGCTCACCGTGACGGAGTCGGCGATCTCGAAGAACTCCAAGGATCAGTGGAAGTTCGCGTTCGACGTGGTCTCGGTCGCGGTCGGTGGGCAGTCGTACGCCGTAGAGGGTGACGTGACGAACGTCGCGACCATCGAAGCGGTGCGGTCGCAGAGCACCGGCCAGCAGGTGGGCAAGGTCGCGACGGGCGCCGCGGTGGGTGCGATCGCCGGCCAGTTGCTCGGCAAGAACACCAAGAGCACGGTGATCGGCGCAGCGGTCGGCGCGGCGGCTGGTGGTGCGGTCGCCGCCGGCACGAGCGACTACGAAGGCTGCCTCCCGGCGAACGGCACGATCACGATCGCGATCACGAAGGCGCTGTCGGTCGCGCGATAATCCGGTTCTTGGTGAGGGCAGGGGAACTGCGACTGCTTGCACCACAGGGACACAGGGGGCACAGGGGATTCGTTTCCCCTGTGCCCCCTGTGTCCCTGTGGTGACCGTCGTTGGCAGGAAGTCTCAGTACCCGACCGCCGCACCCGCCGACCGCGGCTCCCGTACCCCGTGCCAGCCCCCCGGCACCCGCATCACCGCATTCACGTTGGCGATCCCCTGCGTCGTCGTGATCGTGTGACCCATCGCCCGCAGCCGTACGATCGCGTCCTCGCCGAACCCCACGCTCTCGAGCCGGATCTCATCGGGCAGCGATTGGTGATGCATCCGCGGCGCCCGCATCGCGTCGGCGAGGTTCATCCTGTGTTCGATCACATTCAGGATCACCTGACTCGTCGCCGTGATGATCGTCGGACCGCCGGCGCCGCCGACCACGAGCAGCACTTCACCTTGCGCGTCGAGCACGATCGTCGGCGACATCGCCGAGAGCATCCGCTTGCCCGGCTGCACCGCGTTGGCCTCGCCCTGCACGAGGCCGAACATGTTCGCCGTCCCTGGTTGCGCCGCGAAGTCATCCATCTCGTTGTTCATGAAGAAGCCGCCCGCCGGGATCCAGACCGCCGACCCGTAGCCGCCATTGAGCGTCGTGGTCGTCGCGACAGCGTTGCCGGCGTGGTCGACGACCGAGTAGTGCGTCGTGTGCTCGGGCTCAGGAGACTGTTGGAACGCCGGCGTCTTCGAGGCGTGCTGACGATCGATCTGCTGCGCCAGTGTGCGCGCATACGCCTTTGACGTGAGCTCATCGCGTGGCACCGGCACGAAGTCGGCGTCGGCGAGCTTGGAGTTGCGATCGATGAACGACCGACGAAACGTCTCGGCGAGCAGATGCACGTACTCGGCGCTGCCGAACGCGGGGAGCGGCGCGAAGGTCTCGAGGATGTTGAACGACTCGGTCATCGTGATGCCACCGGACGAGGCGGGCGGCATGGTGATGAGCGTGTGGCCACGGTACGTCGACACGACCGGATCGCGCCACTTGGGTTCGTAGCGGCGCAGATCCTCGCGCGTGATGATGCCACCGCCGCGCTGCATCTCGGCGACGAGCGCCTCGGCGATCGGACCGTCGTAGAACGCCTGAGGACCGCGCTCGGCGATGAGTTGCAGCGATCGCCCGAGGTCGGCTTGCACCAGACGCGCACCCGGCGTGACGACCTCGCCGCCGGGGAAGAACGTGGAGCAGCCGGCGAACCGGCAGAGTCGCTGCTTCGCGCCCGTGAGGGAGCGGAAGAGTGCGCTGTCGACCACGAAGCCGTCGCGTGCAAGGCGGATCGCCGGCGCCATGACCTGCGCGAGCGACATGCTCCCGAAGCGCTGCAGTGCCGCGTCGAGTCCGGCGACCGCGCCGGGCACTCCGGACGCGAGATGACCGACGACGCTCTTGTCGGTGAGCTTGCCCGTGGAGTCGACGAACATGTCGCGCGTCGCGGCGAGCGGGGCGATCTCGCGGTAGTCGAGTGCC
>JANOWT010000485.1:0-5807 GCA_031418115.1 Gemmatimonadota bacterium | reverse complement strand
CGTGATCCCGCCGACGCCTTCCGTGTAGGCGAGGAGCGAACCGTGCGCGTCGCCGGTGGAGCCGCTCGTCGACACGAAGAACTCACCGCGACCGTCGGCGTCGACGTCGGCCGTGCCGATGAACCCGACCGATCCGACGCGCGTCTCGGTGAGCGACGCGAGCGTGTCGCCGCCGCGGGTGAAGACGATGACGAACGAGCCGCTCGCGCAGTCCTCGCCAGCCGGGATGACGACCTCGGCGACGAGATCCTGGAACGAGAGGACGCGACTGCCGAAGCAGCTGACGTCGGCGACGGGGGCCGGCGTCTTCTCCTGCGCGGAGCAGGCGGCGAACAGGAGCGCGAGGGGAATCGTGTGGAGCGGGCGCATGGGAGTCGGGGCGAAGGTCAGATGTCGAACTGGCGGAAATGATGATCGGTGTGCTTGTAGCGGAGCACGCCCCAGTCGCGGGCGCTCATCTTGCCGAAGGCGGGATGCTCCGGCAGCAGTGCGCCGGCCGGTGGCTCGCGGACCGCTTCGATCGCGGCGCGCAGTGCGGCGACGTCGCTCTCCCAAGATGCCGGCGCACGCGAGAGCAGCAGTGGCGCGGTCGGTGCCCCCTTGGGGAACGGGAGCAGATGAATGAAGAGCGGCCTGAGCAGGAACTGCATCGGGAGCGGGCGTTCCGGCACCTGCAACTCGCCCGCCGCCATGCGACTGGCCTCGAGCAGGTGCGTGACCATCTGCGGCGCGGTGAAGCGACCCCATCTCGCGGGGCGATCGGCCGTGAGATGCGACAGGCGTTCGACGAGCTCGGCACGGTGTTCCGCTTGGTAGAGCGAGGGCATGATCGGCGGTGTCAGGGGTAGCAAGACGGTACGCATTCAGTGGCCTGCCCGCCAGCCGGAGGGGTCATTATGATTCACGCTCACCCTGACCCCTTCGCGATGTCACGCCTGACACCCTTCGCCCGCCACGCGGCGCTCGCGCCCTTCCTCCTCGTGCTGGCCGTCAGCGTTGAAGCGCAGAACGCGGCCCCGGCCGTGGTCACGAAGGCAACGGCCGACTTCGGATTCGTCCAGACCAGCGGCAACACCCAAGTGACCACGCTCAACTTCGGCGAGAAGATCACGCAGAAGCGCGGCCGACTCACGCTGTTGCAGGGCTTTTCGATCGTGTACGGAAAGCAACGCGACTCGGTGGTCACGAACTTCGTAGGCGCGAACCTGCGCGGCGAGTTCGAGATCGACAAGGTCCTCTCCGCGTTCGCCGGCTTCGGCTACGAGCGCAACGTCTTCGCGGGCATCGAGCGACGTCTGGAGCAGGGGCTGGGACTACAGGCCCGTGTCTTTGCGGGGGCGAAGGACACGCTCCGCGTCGACGCCGGCGGCAGACTCACGCAGCAGCTCGGCACCGATGGCGTGACGCAGGACTTCCCGTCGGCGCGTGGCGCGGCGGCGTGGCGGCACGGCTTCACACCAGCCGCGTACTTCCAGCAGAACGTCGAGTTCATCCCGAATCTCAAGACGACCGATGACTGGCGCTTCAACAGCGAATCGTCGGTCGTGGCGCCCATCTCGACGAACATCGGCCTCAAGCTCTCGTACGTGATCCGATTCGACAATCTGCCGCAGCCGGGATTTTCCGAGACGGACAAGATCTTCACCACGGGCATCCAGATCACGTTCTAGGTGCTGACGCGTTGAGCGCGCTGCGGGTGCGGCACTCGATCGGCGTGCGCGGCGCGACGATCTGAAGCTTTCGCGACACGCCGTCCGTAGAGGGTCCGTGACCCACCCCGAGCGCCCGAGCCCAGAGCTCCTCGCACTGCAGACCGCCGTGGCCGGCCGCTTCTCGCTCGTACGCGAGATCGGTCGCGGTGGCATGGGGATCGTGTTCCTCGCGCGCGACCTGGCACTCGAGCGCTTCGTCGCGATCAAGCTGCTCCCACCTGCCCTTGCCAGCGACAGCGAGGCGCGCGATCGCTTCCTGCGCGAAGCGCGAACCGTGGCGGCGCTCTCGCATCCGCACATCGTCCCGATCCACCTCGTCGACGCGAGCGGTGACATCGTCTTCTTCGTGATGACCTACGTGGACGGCGAAACACTCGGTGCACGCGTCCGACGCGCCGGGCCACTCCCACCGACGGAGGCGATGCGCGTCGTGCAGGAGGTCGCCTGGGCGCTCGCGCATGCGCACGCGAACGGGATCGTGCATGGTGACGTGAAGCCCGACAACGTGCTGCTCGACGCGGCGAGCGGCCGCGCGATGGTGACCGACTTCGGGATCGCGCATGCGATCGCACGGAGCACGCCGCTCGACGGCGTCGTGCGAGGTACGCCGCAGTACGTGAGTCCGGAGGTCGCTCAGGGCGCTCACGGCGATGCGCGGAGCGATCTCTACTCGCTCGGCGTCACCGCCTGGTTCGCAACCGCAGGGCACTTGCCGTTCGACGGCGGGTCGGCCGCCGCGCTCGTGCTGGCGCATGTGCACTCGCCCGCTCCATCGCTCGGCAACGTGCCACGAGCGCCGGTGCGGTTCGTACGCGCGGTGGACCGGTGCTTGCGAAAGGACCCCGCCGACCGATGGCCCAGTGCAGAGGCGCTCGCCGCCGAACTGGACTCGGCGCGCGCACGGCCGCCGAGTGTGCCGGCCGCCGTGCGGTCATTCCTGCACGAATGGGAGGCGATGAGCGGTGAGGTCGGCACGGCGATCACCGCATCGCTCGTGGCGGCCGCGGAGGCGATCGGGCTGCCGCTCTACGATCTCATCGTGAATGGCCAAGTCGGCTTCGACAGCGGGATCCTCTCGTGGATCTTCATCGTAATCGCCGTGCTCACGGCGGGACTGGCGAAGGCGCGGCTGATCCAACTCGTCTCGCACGCGCGTGGCATGCTGCGCGCGGGATACGGGCACGCGCGGATCGCGTCGGCGCAGGTCGTTGACGACGCCGAGCGCGAAGAGGAGCGCGAAGCGACCGACATCGTGGAGCGCGCGCAGCGGCGCGAACTGCTCTACGTGCTCGGCGGTTCGGTCGTCGGCACGCTCGGTGCGCTCGGACTCGCCTACTCCGACCTGGGCTCGATCCTCAACGCGCTCGGAGCCGCAGGCGCGGTGGCGTTGCCGACGCTCGCGATCCGCACGGCGATGCGACTCGACGCGAGGATCGCACGCGAGCCACTGACGAGCCGCCTGCTGCGCGGCCCGCTGGGGCGTTGGCTCTTTCGCGTCGCGGGAACCCGTCTGGCTCCTGCCCCAGCTCTGACCGCGCTCGAAGGTCCTGAACCGACCGCACTCGCACTCGGGTTGGCCGCACGCGACCTGTACGCTGCCCTCCCGGCCACAACGCGCGCCTCGCTTCCGAGTGACATCCCCGATCTGATCGGCGCGCTGGAACGCAGCGCGATGCGGGCACGCTCGCGCGACGACGACGCAGGGGCGACCGAGGCGTTCACCAACGCCGTCGCGGCGCTCGAGTCGATCCGACTCGATCTGCTGCGTCTCTCGGTGAGTGCGATCTCACCCTCCGAGCTCACCACCGAGTTGACGCGCGTGCGTGCACTCGGCGACGCCGTGGACCGGAAGCTCTCGGCCGACGCCGAAGTGCGGGCGCTCCTCGCGCCGCGCGACCCAGTCAAGCCGTAGGCGAGCCCGCTTCGTTCCATCGCCGGTCCGCAGCGTCGACGGCGTTCGAGATGCGCACGACCTGCAGCAGCACGACGAAGGTGATCGGGAACGGTGCGAGCACGAGCAATACGCCGGGGGCACCGGGCTCTCCCATCGCGATCCGCCACTGGTGCCACTGGATGAGCCCCATCACGAGCGCCACCGAGAGCACCGTCGAATCCATGAGCGTCGCGATCACGGCGTCGACCGGTTCGCGGAACCGCGCCGGAAGTCGGACGAATCGCTCGCGGTCGGGGATATTGAGGAGTTCGGGCCGCGTGCGCATCAGGCGCGTAAGGAACTCGAACAGCAGCAGCAGACCGATGGCGACGCTCGGGAGCAGGAACCAGAGACCGAGCGACCGGTCACTGAACCGATCCGCGACGCCATTGAGACCGACATGCGTGGGGATCCGCGCAGGGAGCGCACCATAGGTCGCGGCGGCGTGCGCAACGATGGCGAGCACGAGTCCCCACGAGAGCAAACGAAGCGGGCGCATGCCGAAGCATGCGCCCGCACCATTCCACGAGACAAGAGGCCAGCTGGACTCGTGAGCCAGACCCGGGTACTAGACCCGCGTGATCCCCGGTCGTCCGCGCTCCAACCGGAACGCAGCCGGCGTCGTGACCGGCGCTCCGGGTCGCTGTACATACGCGACTTCGCGATACTCGGTCGTCCAGGCATCAGGCTTCACGTCGCAGATCATGTATCCGCGGCGAGCACTGTGCCACTTCACATGCGGGTTCTCCGGCATCGCTTCGGCCGATCCACGCCACGCCGCCTCACCGTCGCCACCGGACGAGAGCGACGTCCCCACGAACTCGGCCGCCACGACCTCGCGACCGGGCCGGTCGAAGCCCGCGTGCAGTTCGTGCACCCAGTTGGAGTGCACATCGCCCGTGAGCACCACGGTCCGGTTCTTGGCCTTGGCGGCGATCTCGGCCAACAGGCGATCGCGATTGGCAGGGTAGCCGCTCCAGCCGTCCATGTAGAGCTTCGTCTCCGGGCCAACAGCGTTGTCGAACGGCGCAACGGGGACCTGCTGACCGAGCACCTGCCATCGCGACCGCGACGCACCGAGTCCGTCGCTCAGCCATTGCTCCTGTTGCGCTCCCATGATCGTGCGCGCGGGGTTCGCCCATTCACCGCAGGGCACGTCCTGCGTCCCGTCGCCACAGGGCTGGTCGTCGCGGTACTGTCGCGTGTCGAGCATCCAGAAGCGCGCGAGCCCGCCCCAGTCGGTGGTGCGGCGGATGTCGAGGTCGGCCCATGAGCGGGCGCGCGGCACACGCACCGGCTGATGCTCCCACCACGCCTGATAGCCCGCCGCGCGTCGCGCACGCATCTGCTCTGCCGACTCCATGCCATTCTCGCCGTAGTCGCTGGCGTAGTTGTTGTCGACCTCGTGGTCATCCCACGTCACGAGCCACGGGCACATGAGATGCGCGGCCTGCAGCATAGGGTCCAGCTTGTACTGGCTGTAGCGACGGCGGTAATCCTCGAGCGTGCGGATCTCGACCGACTGGTGCTGGCGCACCGATGAAGCGCGACCGCCGTACTCATAGATGTAGTCGCCAAGGTGCGTGACGAGATCGCAGCGCTCGCGCGAGAGATGATCGAGCGACGTGAAGAGACCCTGCTCGTAGTTCTGGCACGAGGCCACGCCCAGTCGTAGCGGCGTGAGTGCGCTGGCGGCCGGCGTGGTGCGCACGCGGCCCACCGGGCTCACGGCATCGCCGGCCTTGAAGCGGTAGAAGTACCAACGGTCGGCCGCGAGTCCGTCGACCTCGATGTGCACGCTGTACGCGAGCTCCGGCGCCGCGGTGTAGCGCCCACGTCGCACGACCCTAATGAACGCGTCGTCGTCCGCGACCTCCCACTCGATGATCGGTCGCGCACCGGTCATGCCGCCGTCGATCTCATACGGCTTTGGAGCGAGTCGCGTCCAGAGTACGGCCCCCGTGCTCGTGGGATCACCACTCGCGACGCCGAGCGTGAAGGGGTCGTCCGCGAATCGCGGTCGTGCGACCACGCGCCAGTCGTTGGGGACGACGGAGCAGAGCGCCGCATAGCGCGCGATATCAGTGATGAAGCGACGACGTTCCATTCCGGGATCCGGTGAAGGGGATACGCTACGGGCTCAGGGCCACGGCAACGGAAGC
>JANOWT010000484.1:0-4635 GCA_031418115.1 Gemmatimonadota bacterium | reverse complement strand
ACGGTCGGCCGCGAAGAGCAGTGAGAGTGCCGGAGTGTTCGGCGTCTGTGACCGGCGCGAGAACTCCTCATACTCCACGACGTCGAGGTAGCGTCCGCGGCCGATCGAGACGCTCGCCTGCAGCACGAAGGCCTCGCTCGCAACGGCGAATGCGAGGCCGGGCGGCAGCGCGAGCGCCTTCTGCGATCCGGTGAGCACGAAATCCAGGCCCCACGCATCGGTCTCCACCGGTGCGCCCGCCACACCGGTCACGCTGTCCACCAAACACATGGTACCGTGCCGGTGCGCGAGCTCGGTGATCGCACGGATGTCGCTCAGCGCTCCGGTGCTGGTCTCCGAATGCACGACCGTCACCGCCGAGAAGGCAGCACCACCGGCACCACCGTTGACGAGCGCCTCCTCCACCTGCTCCAGGTGCGGCGTGTCGCCGAGCGGCACCGAGAGCACGCGCGTCGAGCGGTCGCATGACTGTGCGATCTGTGCGAAGCGCTCAGAGAACGCGCCGTTGACCAATGAGAGGATCGGCCCCTCGGGCGCCCCGCGGACGGCCATCTCCATGGCGCCGCTCGCCGAGCAGCTCATGAGGTAGACCGGACGCTGCGTGCGGAATACCCCCTGCAATCCGGCGACGACGCGCGCGTGCAGCGCCTCGTAGGCCTTCCCGCGGTGCGGGATCATCGGGTGCACCATCGCCTCGAGCACTTCGGCGCGCACCTCGGTGGGGCCGGGGAGGAAGAAGGTGCCGAACTCTGCAGGCATCGTCATGGTCAGGGGAGCAGGAGGGCGGTCAACGCGTCGAACGAGCTCACTTCGCGGTCAGCGCCACGCACCACCGCGTCACGTCGCGCGAAGCCAGTGAAGGCGACGAAGCGATCTGCAGCGCCGGCAGTGCGGATCGCGAGATCGGTGCTTCCGTCCCCGACGGCGACCAGCGGCCGCGGGAGCGAGAGTCCGCTGACCAGAGCCGCCTTGCCGTGCTGAAGCGCGAGTGGGCTCGCGCGGTCGAAGTCCACGAATGCTCCGTTGGCGCTGAACATGATGTCCACACCATGCACGTCCGCGGCCGCGATGCCAAGTCGCTCGGCGAGCGGCAGCAGCGCTGGCAAGAGTCCGCCGCTCACGATCAACACTCTGCAGCCGGTGGCGAGGAGCGCCGCCACGCACTGCTCGGCACCCGGCGCGAGCGCAGCCACGTACACATCGGCGAGTTGCCGCACCTCCGCTTGCGTGGGTGCGACCGCCTTGAGCCGTGCGCCGTAGACCTCCTCGAGCGCGAGCAACCCAGCCATCGCGTGCTCGGTGAGCGTGGCGATCCGACCGGCGACATCAGCCGGACGTCGCGCCGCGATCCAGTCGATCCCCTCGATGCTGACGAGTGTGGAGTCGGCGTCGAACACCACGCTGCGCGGTGGCACCGCGAGGCCAAGCATGCCGCTGGAGACCGATGGCTCAACCAAGGATGTTCCCTGGAGCCATGCGCCCCGCGGGATCGAACTCGTGCTTGGCCGCGCGCATGAGTGCGACCTGTGAGGCGTTCGCCTGCAACCCGAGCCAGCGCGCCTTGAGCTTCCCGATCCCATGCTCCGCCGCGACCGTCCCGCCGATCGCGATCACGGCCTTGAGTGTGCGTTCCACCACGGCCTCGAGCGCCTTCACCTGCTCGGGATCGCGGGCGACCCAGTTCTGGTGCGGGTGTCCGTTGCCGAGATGCCCGTACGTGACCGCGGGCGCGAATCCCGCTTCGAGGGCGAAGCCGTCGGCGAGGAGGATCGCCTCCTCCACTCGCGCGAGCGGAACGGCCCAGTCGGTGGAGATGCGACGACCGCCGTGCGCGAGGAACGGAGCCGTGCGCTCGTGCATCGCGGCGGGCACCGCGTGTCGCAGGCGGCGCGCCTCGCGGATCGCCGACTCGCCGTCGAACACGCGCACGTCGGCATCACTGGCCCCATGCCGTTCGGCGAGTTCGAGCCAGGCGTCGATCTCCAGTTCGCCGTCGGTGCAGTCCTCGGTGTAGACCATCACCTGACCGTCAGTGCCCCAAGCCGTGTCCGCCGCGCCATGCCCGCCGCTGCGCGCGATCCGGAACGCCTCGGCGTCGAAGTACTCGAGGCAACGCGGTGTGACACGATGCGAGGCACGCGCCTCACGGACGAACGCCACGGCATCGGTGAACGTGGGAAAGGGGATCCCGAGTCCCGTTTCGCGCGCGGGTCGCGCGAGCAACGCGAGCTCGGCGGCGATGATCACGCCGAGTGTCCCTTCGCTCCCCACGAACCAATCGACGAGGTCGTGCGTGGGCGCGTAGCCCACGGTGTTCTTCTCCACCTGCGGGCGGCGCAGTTCGCGCGTCGTGCCGTCGGCGAGGACCACCGTGAGCGCGCGCACATGCGCGCGCGTCGCCCCGTAGCGCAACGTGCGCGGCCCGGAGGCGTTGCACGCGACCGCGCCACCGACGCTGCAGGTCTCGTCGCTCGTGGGGTCGGGTGCGAAGAAGAGTCCGTCGCCCGCGACCTGGTGATTGAGCGCACCCAGCAGCACGCCGGGTTCGACTCGTGCCGTGCGCTTCACCAGGTCGACGTCGAGCACGCGGTCCATCGCGCGCAGCGAGAGCAAGAGCCCGTGCGATGCGAGCGAAGCGCCGGTCGTGCTCGTCTGCGCCCCCGCCGGTGTGATGGCCATGCCGGTCGCTGCCGTCTCGCGCACGAGCTCCACGACCTCCTGCGCTGAGACGGGGCGGGCGAGCGCCTCGGGCACGAACTTGAGCCCCGAGGCGTCGCGCGCGTACCCCTCGAGTACCGCCGGGTCGCGGACGACGGTCGTCACGCGTCGCGGAACTGCACGATCGTCGCAGTGACGACGTCAGGCAGGCCGAGGAGCACCTCGCGCACCACACTGCCGACCGGACCGTCGACGGCGATCACCGCGAGGGCCTCGCCGCCCTGCGCGACGCGCGCCTGGTGATACTCGGCGATGTTCACCTGCGCGTTGCCGAGCGCCGTACCCACGCGCCCGATCACGCCCGGCACGTCGTGATTGGTGATGACGATGATGGGGCTCTTGAGCGCGACGTCCACCTGGAAGCGACCGATGCGCGTGATCCGGGGCGTGGAATCGATCGCGGCGATGCCGCCCACCCGCAGTTCGTCGTCGCCGGCGCGTACACGCACTTCGATCGCCCGCGGATGCGGAGGGTCGCCTCCCTCCGAGACCGAGAGCTCGATGCCGCGCGCAGCGGCGACGGCACGCGCGTTGATCAGGTTCAGCCGATCCTGCTCCACCGCTCCCTCGAGCGCGCCCGCCGCGGCCGCAGAAAGCAGGACGCGGCTCGCCGAAGCGAGCTCGGGACCGACCTTGATGGTCACGCTGTCGATCGCTCGGCTGCCACGATCGGCGAGACAGGCTCTGGCGAGACTCGCGATCCGGCGCGTGACGACGAGCGCCGGTTGCAGCGCCCGCCAGTCCTCGGGCCCGCCGCCCACGTTGATCGAGCGCGAGAGCTCGCCCTCGAGCAGCGCGTCGCGCACGGACTCGCAGACGTCGACCGCGACGTTGCGCTGCGCCTCCGTGGTGGACGCGCCCAGGTGAGGGAGGAGCATCAGGCCCGGGACGTTCCGGAAGATGTGCTCACCGACGAGCGGCTCCTTGTCGTAGGCGTCGAGCACGGCGCCGCCGAGGTGTCCCGACGTCAGCGAGGCGGCGAGCGCCTGCTCCACGATGATGCCGCCGCGCGCGAGGTTTGCGACGAGCGCCCCAGGGCGGAGACGCGCCAACTCCGCCGCACCGATCATGCCTCGGGTCTCGTCGGTGAGCGGCACATGGACCGTGCATATCTGCGCGGCGTCGAGCAACGCGTCGAGCGTCGACAGCTGCCGTACCTGCTGCACCGCGAAGTGACTCTCGGAGATGTAGGGATCGTACGCGATCACCTCCATGCCGAATGCGCGGGCGCGGATCGCGACCGCGGTGCCGATACGCCCCAGCCCGACGATGCCGAGTGTCTTGCCCTTGAGTTCGGTGCCCATCAGCGCCGCACGCTCCCAACGCCCGGCGTGCATGGACTGATCAGCGCGCGGCACATGTCGCAACAGACCGATCACGCTGCCGAAGAAGAGCTCGGCGACGGCGATCGTGTTGCCGGCCGGTGCGTTGATGACGGCGACGCCGAGGGCCGTCGCCACGTCGAGTGCGATGTTGTCCACGCCCACGCCCGCACGACCGACGACGCGGAGCTTCGTGCCTGAGCGCAACAGCGGCTCGGAGATCTTGGTCGCGCTGCGTCCGATGATCGCGTCGTAGTCGCCGATCCGCCTGAGCAGTTCATCGGCCGGGAGCGTGGGGACCTCGTCGACGGTGAACGAGGGGACGGCGCGTAGCAGCGCGAGGCCGTCGGGGTCGATCTCATCGGTGACGAGCAGTCGGTGCGACACGCGCGGAGTTGGCGAGGGGAACGGGACTACGTTGCCGTAAGTTATCACCCGGACACTGAAGTCGGTATAACGAGGGTGTAGAAAAACCTCTCGGTTGATTCTGATGCGGCGGCACGCTTGATGCAAGGAATACGCGGAGAATGATCGCCGCGGCCGCGGCATCTCCTCTCCTCCGCCCGCCTCGCTCATGGCCCGCTACAAGCACATC
>JANOWT010000483.1:0-10500 GCA_031418115.1 Gemmatimonadota bacterium | reverse complement strand
GCCGCGTCGAGTCCGGCGACCGCGCCGGGCACTCCGGACGCGAGATGACCGACGACGCTCTTGTCGGTGAGCTTGCCCGTGGAGTCGACGAACATGTCGCGCGTCGCGGCGAGCGGGGCGATCTCGCGGTAGTCGAGTGCCGCCGTGCGGCCGTCGGCCATGCGGATCACCATGAAGCCGCCACCACCGATGTTGCCGGCGAACGGATACGTCACGGCGAGCGCGAAGCCGGTCGCGACCGCGGCGTCGACCGCGTTGCCGCCCGCCTTGAGGATCTCAGCGCCGGCCGTGCTGGCGAGCTCCGAGTTACTCGAGACCATCGCGTTGGCGCCGAAGACCGCCTCGCGCGCCTCGGGGAAGCGGAAGCCGCCGGCGAAGGTGCCCGAGTAGCGCGCGTCGGTCTGTGTGGGCGTCGGGGCCGGTGTGGGGCGGCAGGCCGAGACCGTGAGTACGGCGACGAGGGCGATGAGTTGCTTGAGCATGCGTTGTGGATTCATGGGGGAAGGAGAACTGCTGTTCACCACAGGGGCACAGGGGGCACAGGGGGCACAGGGAACGGCGTGCGGTCAGTCGTTGGTCTGGTGCACATTCGGTGATTCACCTCCCACCTCCCACCTCTCACCTCCCACCTCGGAGAAAGACCCTCACACCGACTCTGGTCGTATACTGCCGCACCATCCGCGACCGCCCCGACGGCAATCCTTCCTTCGATCCCCAGAGCGTCGCGACGTCCTGCACCATGTTGAACGCGGCGCGGTTGCCAAGCGTGAAGCCGAAGCCGTAGCCGACGACGAGTGAGAAGGCGTTGCGCGCCTTGCGCTCGTCTTCCGTCAGTGCGTCGGTGCCAGAGTACGCGGTCCACTGTGCGAGGCCGACGCCCACGTCCACGATCTGATGCGCCCCATCGGTCTCCGGTGTGCGGAACGCGGCGAGGTACTTTCGCAGCTGGATCGTGCCGTCCGAGAACCCCGTCGCCGTACCGCCCGAGCGCGCGATCGGCACGTTCGCGAGCGAGCCGACCAGTGCGAGCGAGCCACTCTTGATGCCGTACTCGAGCGCCGCGCGGTACTGCAGCGCCTCACCAAGGTACCATTGCGATCCGCTCTGTCCGTCGAACCGGTCCTGCGTCTGCAGGAAGCCGAGATGCACGCTCACCGAGAGCGGACGGCGCGACTCGTCGGGCGAGGGGACTTTGATGAGTTGAGCGCTGGCCCGGGACGCGAAGAGCAGGGCGGCGGCGAGAGCGAGGATGCGAGTGGTCATGTCGGTCGATAAGTTACGAGGCGCGGGGCGCAGGCGACACCGACGACGCCAGGCGGGCCCGCCGCCTTCTCTCAGACCCCGCCCCCTCGTGCTCGATCCCCGGGTCACCGAGCGCCGCAATCCGCGCAGCGCCGACATCGACGTCGCCACCGCGATCCAGATCGTCGATCTGATGAACGCCGAGGATCGTGGTGTAGCCGACGCGGTCGCCACGCAGCGCCTCGCCATCGCGCGCGCCGTCGAACTCGCCGAGGAAGCCTTTCGCGGCGGGCACCGGCTCTTCTACGCCGGCGCCGGGACCTCGGGCCGTCTGGGCGTGCTCGACGCTTCAGAATGCCCGCCCACTTTCGGCAGCGATCCGGCGATGGTGCAGGGCATCATCGCCGGCGGACCGGCCGCGCTCACGCGTTCACAGGAAGGCGCCGAGGACCGCCCCGACGGCGCGCGCGCGGACCTCACCGCTGCGGGGGTGTCCGCTGGTGACTTCGTGCTCGGCATCGCCGCGAGCGGTACCACGCCCTATGTGCGCGCCGCGCTCGAACATGCACGCTCGCTCGGCGCGCGCACCGGGATCCTCGCCTGCTCACCACCCGCGAGCGAACTCGTGAGCGCGGTCGACGTCGCGATCGTCACCATCACGGGGCCCGAGGTGGTCACCGGCTCCACCCGTCTCAAGGCCGGCACCGCGACCAAGATGGTGCTCAACATGATCACCACCGGCGCGATGGTCCGGCTCGGCAAGACCTATGGCAATCTGATGGTCGACCTGATGGCCACCAACGACAAGCTCAAGGACCGCGCCGAGCGCCTGGTGATGACCACCTGCGATCTCGCACGTGACGATGCGCGCGCGCTGCTCGCGCGCGCTGAGGGACAGGTGAAGGTCGCGATCACCATGCACAAGCTCGGCGTCGATCGAGCGACGGCCCTCGCGCGACTTGCGGCCGCAGGCGGCGTGATCCGCCGCGTCGTGCCCGATGCGCCGCCACCGGTGGAGGGCGCATGACGGATGTCCTCGTCGGCCTCATGTCCGGCACATCACTCGACGGCATCACTGCAGCCGTCGTGCGATTCCACGAGGACCCAGACGGTCGTGTGCGTCCTGAGCTCCTCGCGCACGTCTCTCGACCCTACGACGCCCCCACGCGTACACGCCTCGCCGCCGCACTCGTCGGCGCGACGCCGAGTGAGTACACGCGCCTCGACTTCGCACTCGGCGGCTGGCTCGCCGACGCCGCGCTCGCCGCGCTCGCCGAAGCGGGTGTCGCACGCGAGGAGATCGCCGCCGTCGCCTCGCATGGGCACACCGTCTGGCATGAACCACCGCATGGCACCTGGCAGTTCGGCGCGCCTGCGGTGATCGCCGAGCGCACCGGCCTGCCGGTGATCGCCGACTTCCGTACGCGCGACGTCGCCGCGGGCGGCCAGGGTGCGCCGCTCGTCCCCATCGCCGATGCGCTGCTCTTCGCCGACGACACACAGTGGCGCGTGCTCCAGAACATCGGCGGGATCGGCAATCTCACGGTCGTCCCGCCCAACGGCGCGCTCGAAGGTGTACGCGCGTTCGACACCGGTCCGGGCGTCTGCGTCATTGATGGCGTCACGCGGTTGCTGCGTCCGGAGTTGCCATACGACGTGGATGGCGCGCTCGCCGCCAAGGGTACGCCGATCGAACAGGTGATCGAGCAGATGCTCGCGGATCCCTGGCTCGCGACCGAGCCGCCCAAGTCCACCGGGCGCGAGAAGTACACGGCCAGCTATATCGAATCGTTCGTCGCAGCGTGCCGCACGGCGCGCCCCATGTGCACAGCGGAGGACATCGTCTGCACCGCCACCTGGTTCACCGCGCGCACCATCGGCGTGGCGCTCGACCGATTCGTGCCGCAGCCGCTCGGGGACGTGCTCCTCTCAGGCGGCGGCGCGCGCAACCCCGTGCTGCGCGAAGCGATCGCGATGACGCTCGCGCCGCGCCATGTGCGGGCGTTCGACCGCGTCTTCTTCGACGGTGATGCCAAGGAGGCGGTGGCCTTCGCCTTCCTCGGGTGGCTGCATCTCCACGGTCGCACTGGCAACGTCCCCTCGGCGACCGGCGCGCGCGGCCCTCGCGTGCTCGGCGCCTTCCACCCCGCGTGACCAGCCCACTCGCTCATCTCCTCGTCCCGCAGCTCCGGTGGGATCCGGGTGATGGGTTCGGTTACTTGGCGGAGATGATCTCCGACGCGATCGAGATCGGTGTCGGTGGTTTTTGGATCGTGGGGGGCTCGAGCGCTGAGGTAGGCGCGATCACGAAGGAGTTGCATCGTCGGAGCCGGTTTCCGTTGTTGATCGCGGCCGAGGTCGGGGGCGGAGCGGGCAGTGCCTTCTCAGACGCGACGGGCCTGCCGCCTCTCTCTGCGATCGCGGCGCTGCGCGACGGAGACGTGGTGCGCCGTGCAGCCAAGCTCACCGCGCGCGAACTGCGGATGCTCGGCGTCAACTGGGCACTCGGTCCCGTGGCCGACCTCGAACGAGAACCGTCCAACCCGTTGCTCGGCGCAGGGAGCTTCGGGCTCGACGCGCAGCGTGCTGCGGAGTGGACGGTGGAGTGGGTCGATGCCTGCCAGGCCGAAGGCGTGCTCGCTTGCGTGCGGCATTTCCCGGGCATGGGACGCGCAGAGGAGGATCCGCATCTCGACGCCGCGACGATCACTGCGGCGGCCGGCACGCTCTGGGCCGACGACCTGCTCCCGTTCCGTGCCGCGGCCGACACCGGAGTGGCGAGCATCATGGCGGCGAGCTGCGCCTACCCGTCTCTCGACGCGAGCGGTCGCGCTGCCGCGCGCTCGCACCCGATGCTCACCGAACTGCTGCGGCGCGAACTCGGGTACGAGGGACTGATCGTCAGTGATCTGCTGAGCGCCCCGGGGCTGCGCCGCGGCGACGACGAAGGGATCGCTGCCATCGAGGCGGTCGCTGCCGGTTGCGACCTTCTGCTCGCGCCCACCGACCTGCACGGCGCACTCGAGATGCTCGAGCGTGCCGCCGACGCCGGCATGCTCCCGCAGGACGGCCTGCGCGAGAGTCGGGCGCGTCGCACCTTCTGGGCCGACTGGGGGAGCCCCGGGCCGACACGCGAACCGACGCTCGACGATCTGCTCTGGTCGCGGCAGCTCGCCGACACTCTCGTGCACCCCGTGCGCGGCGTCGTCGCGAACATCGGGCCGGTAGTGGACGTCCTACAGGTCGACGACGACGAGGGGACGCACTGGCCGGTGCCATCGCGTGCACCGCTCTGCGACGCATTGCGCGCGTTGGGCATGTCGCCGCACTTGGTGCAGGGTCCGACCCCGGAAGGTGAGGGCGCTGTGCTGCTGGCTCTCTACGGCAGTCCAAGCCCTGGGAAGGGGCGCGCAGGGTACAGTCTCGCAACGCGTCGTCGCGTCGCACAAGTCGTCGCCGACGCGCGTCAGGCTCGGCGGTCGGTGGTGGTGGCGCTCTTCGGGCCACCGGGGCTCGCGGCCGAGATCCCCGAGGCGGGGAATGTGATCTGTGGTTGGAATGCCGACCGCTGCATGCAGCAGGCGATGGCGCGACGGCTGGCGTGAACGGAGCACGGTGAAACGATCGGGGAGGCCGTCTCGCGACGGCCTCCCCGATCCCTCCGCTCCTCTTGTTCCGATGCGTGCGGCCTTACGGCGCCGGCTGCACCACTGTGCTACTCGCGAGAGTCACCGCGGTCTGGGCCAGCAGTCGGCCGTTCGCCGACGCGCCGGTGCTGAGCGTGATGGAGGTCTGCGAGAGGATGATGCCTTCCATGTGGGCGGTCGTACCGATCTCCACCACCCCGAAGACCTGCCAGAAGACGTTCTTGGCCAGCGCACCACCGGTCAGGTTCACGCGCGTTGCCGAGGCCTGCGTGATGCCGCCCGCGATCTGGAAGATCCAGACATCGGTGGCGCTGCCGTTGAGCGTGACGTCGGACGGGATGGTCACGGTGTTCGACCACTTGTAGAGACCGGCCGGAAGCGTGAGCCCACCGATGTTGCCGGTGTTCAGTTCCGAGAAATCCGGAGTCGGCCGACCCGCGGCGTCAGTGTATGCCGTCTGCATGTCGGCGACCGCGGTCGTCAGGTTCGACGGGGTGGGCACCGCGTAGTCGGACGCGTAGATGTTGCCGGTGACCTGCGCTGAGGTCGCAAAAGCTCCGCCGGCCGGCAGCGTGAGTGAGAAGCCGGTGATGAAGGTCGCGGCCGCCGGACTCAGGCCGAGGTGGCCGGTGATCGCCGAGGTCGGCACGGTGGAGATCGCCGACTTCGCGAGGATCACGTAGTTGATCGCCGCTCCGAGATTGACAGGGGCGAGAGTAGAGCCGGTCGTGACGTTGATCGTCGCGAACCCGGTCGTCGCGCCGCTCGTCGCGCGCACCGTATTGGTGAAGGTGCCCGCGTTCGCGCCCGCCGTGAACAGCCCGGTGCCGCTGATCGCTCCGCCGCTCGCCACGACCGACCAGGTCGGCGTGATCGTCACGACGTTGTTGCCGGCATCTCGCCCGACCGCCGTGAACTGCCGCGTGCCGTTCGGTGCCAGCACGGCGAGATTCGGCGTGAGCACGATCGTCGAGAGCGCCCCAGCCGTGACGGTCGCCGTCGCGGTGCCGAAGACGCCGCCGCTCGTCGCACGCACGGTGTTGAGGTACGTGCCAGCGGTCGACCCGGCGGTGAACATCCCACCAGCGCTGATCGCTCCGCCGCTCGCGACGACCGACCAGACCGGTGTGATCACGACCGGGTTGTTGTTCGCGTCCCGGCCGACGGCGGTGAACTGCTGCGTCGCGTTGATCCCCATTGAGACCGGGCCCGGCGTGACGACGATCGTCGCCAGCGCTCCGGCGGACACATTCACGGTCGCAACGCCGGAGACGGTGCCGCTCGTCGCCATGACAGTGCCGGTGAAGGCGCCGGCAACGGTTCCGGCGGTGAAGAGCCCCGTGGCGCTCACGGTCCCGCCAGCGGCGACGACCGACCAGACCGGTGTGATGGTGACGGTCCGGTCCTGAGCATCGCGGCCGACCGCGACATACTGCTGCGTACCACCGATGGCGAGCGTGACCGGGGTGGGACTCACGGTGATGGTCACCAAGGGCCGCGGCTCGGACGGCGAGTCGCACGCCGTGAGTAGCAGCGCTGTCGTCGCAACGGCCAGGCCTGCGGTGATCTTGCGCGTCCACTGCATGCGCGCAAAGCGAGTGATCGAGGTGATGCTCATCTGGACTCCTTTGTCTCTCGTCGCCACCGTGACTGGCTTGTGGTTGCATGACACGGACCTACAGAGCAAAGGATAGGGTCCACACCCGCGCGCTGAAATCGCTCAAGGGAGTGATTTGAGACGCTCACTCCACTGCGCGCGCGTATGGCTCAAAAGGAGTAGTGCCGCGGCGCGAACATTCGCCCACGTGCCTACGTACTATTGTTCAACAGCCCATGCCCGACCTCACCGCCCAACTCCAGCAGGCCCTCTCCCCCGGTTACACGCTCGAGCGTGAACTGACCGGTGGGGGCATGAGCCGCGTGTTCGTCGCGACCGATGTCGCGCTGGCGCGAAAGGTCGTGGTGAAGGTGCTGCCCCCTGAGCTCGCCGCCGGTGTGAACCACGAGCGCTTCCGCCGCGAGATCCAGGTTGCCGCCCAGCTCCAGCACCCGCACATCGTCCCGCTCCTGTCGGCGGGAGAACAGGGCGCGTTGATCTGGTACACCATGCCCTACATCAACGGGCATTCGCTTCGCGAGGTGCTACAGCGCGGCGAGAAGCAGTCGATCAAGGATGTCGTGCGCATCATGCGCGACGTCGCTGAGGCGCTCGACCATGCACACGGGCTCGGCGTGATCCATCGCGACATCAAGCCCGGCAATGTGCTGCTGATGGGTTCGCACGCGCTCGTGACCGACTTCGGCGTCGCCAAGGCCATCTCGGCGTCCATGCCCACCTCGGGCTTCACGAGCGCCGGGATGGCGATCGGCACGCCCGCGTACATGGCGCCCGAGCAGATCGCTGCCGATCCCGCAGCCGATCATCGCATGGACCTCTATGCGCTCGGGCTGCTCGGCTACGAGTTGCTCACCGGGGTGGTGCCCTTCAAGGAGGACTCGCCGCAGAAGACCATGGCCGCGCAACTCACGCGCGATCCCTCACCGGTGGAGAACTCGCGCGCCGACGTCCCTGTGGCGCTATCGGCGCTCATTCGGCACTTGCTCGCCAAGAGCCCCGACGACCGGCCGCCGCTCGCGTCCGACGTCGTCACCGCGCTCGACGAGATCGCGCTCTCGTCGGGGCAGCATCTCGCTCCGCTGCGCCTGACGCGCAAACCGTCGGTGGGACGCACCGTCGCACTCGGCGCGGCGGGCGTCGCGGTGATCGCCGTTGCTTGGGTGATGGGCGAGCGCACGGGCACCGAGACCGTGACCACCGCCGTCCGCGACTCGCTGGCGGCGGCTGAATCGACGGCGGTACTCGCATCGGCTTCGTCGATGCTCACGCGCGAGGACTCCATGGCGATCGCGCGCGCGGTGAGCGCGCGCATGGCGGAGCGTACGACGCAGCGACCGGCGCCGGTGGTCGGTCCGAGTGCGGTGGCCGCGATGGCCGACTCGATCCGCATCGTGATCCAGCGCGCGGTGCTCGACTCACTCGTACAGCTGGGCGCGCGCATGGGCCCTGCAGAGCGCGAGCCTGCCGGCGCGCAGGCGACCATGGTGACCGAGCGTGGTCGGGTGCCTCCGCCCTCACTCTCGATGCGCAGCAACGAGCCACGGCGGGTCGTGATCGCCATGCCGAGGTCGTCACGCACACGGCCGGAGTTCGACGGGCTCAGCAACGCACTCGCAGATTCACTGCGCCGGCAGATCGACGCGCATCCGCGCTATGCAGTGGTGCCGGCCGACTCGGTGGCCGCGGCCCTGCGCGACTCGCGGACCGTGAACGGTGTGCAGGAGAAGCTCTCGGCCGACCTGATCGTGTCGATCGCGTTGCTTCCCTCCCGCGACAGTCTCGTGCGGCTTGTCTCGGTGCGCGACCTCGCGGCACCGGACGGGGCTAATCACCGTACCGTGGCGAGCCCGGTCGCAGCGACCGCTCCGGCGTCGGGGATGAGTGAACTCGTGTCGCAGGTGCTGCGCGCGCTGCAGGATATGGAACGCGCATCGCGGCGGCGCCCGCCGGTGATGCCCGTCCCGCAGCCCTAGCGGATCACGCCCGCCGCGTCCGCCGGCAACTGCGCGGCCAGCCGCGCCGACGGCACCGAGTAGACGATGCGCCCACCGCTCTCCCGCGCCGCGCCGTAGAGCACTCCGATCACGAGACCGCGTGCGTCGATCACCGGCGAGCCACTCGATCCCTGTGCGGCGAAGACGTCGAGCTGAATGATGTCCGCGAGCGTCTTGCTCACCGTGCCGACGTTCATCGTGGCGACCGGACGCAGGTCGTTGATGTCCCCATCGTTCCCTGCGGTACCGGTGCCGAGCGGGAAGCCGAGGATCGCGATCGGGCTCCCCATCTGCACACTCTCACTGCCACCGGCTATCCCGGTGACGATCGGGTACTGGCCCACATCGATGATCCGCAACAACGCGAGTTCATCGGTGGTGCTCACGTATTCGATCCGCGCCTGGTGCCACGCGCCCTTCTGGCCCTCGAAGATCACGCCGACCTGCTCGGCGCGCGTGCCATCCGCGCTCTGCACCACATGGCGATTGGTGACGATGAGCCCACTGGGGAGGATGTTGAATCCCGTGCCGCTCGACTTGGTGCCGTCGGGCATCAGCACCACGACGAAGACGACCGCCGCCTTGTTGCCGGCAGCGATCGCGCCGTAGTCAGTGCCAGCGATGCTCGCGGTACGCGCCTGCGCGGTGCGCATCCGTGCCGAGAGCGTACTCACGTCACCACCGGACTCCTGACGTGCACGGAGTTCGCTCGCGAGCCGCGCCGTCTCGGCGCGCGCGGCGGCGAGCGCGTCGCCGGCCACTCCGGTCTGCGCGAGCCGCTGCTCGAGCGAGCGGGCCAGTGAGTCGTTCATGGTGAGGAGCGTCGAGACCTGTTTGCGCGCCTCGGTGTTGGCCCGCACGGTCAAATAGGCCAAGCCACCTCCGCCCACGGCCACGAAGGCGGCGAGCGCGAGCACGATCTGCTTGAGCCTCCCCGTCTGCTGCTGCACCGCGTGCGCGATGCGCACCTCGGTGTTCATCCTGGGCGCCGCAGCGGCCGCGGGACGCGACGGGACGGCGGTCGGAGGAGCGGCTGGAGCTGCAGGTGCGCCCGCCTGCGCGCCCGCTTGCGGCCGATTCCCGCGCGTCACCGGCGTCTCTTTCACCGCCTCCGCGACGATCACATGGAACGTCGCCTGCGGACCGTTGGCGCCGAACATGAGCAGGTCGCCATCGCGGACCTCCTGCTCGGCGACGACCCGCACCCCATTCACGAACGTCCCGTTGGTGCTGCCGATGTCGTGGAGCACATGCCGGCCACTCACCGAGCGCAGCTCGGCGTGCCGACCAGAGACGTCGATGTCCTTGTTGGTATCGAACCGCAGGTCATTCATCGGATGGCGGCCAATGGAGACCACCGACTTCTCGAACCGCTCACTCGCCCCGGCCCGTGCGCCGTGGGTGATGCGGAACTCTACCGACATCAGGCCCTGAGCCAACTGACGAGATAGAACACCAGGACGAGCAGCGCCAGCGACCCGAAGACGACCCGGAGCGTGCCCGGCGAGATGAACCCGCCGACGGGAGGGGTGGGCGGCAGCTTCGCCTTCATCGTGACCGGTGCGATCTCGACCGTCTCGGGCACCGCACCGCTCGTCGGAGGTGGCCCAGAGACACCGACCTTGAACGGTCCCCGAGCGACATCGCGCGGTGACACCTCGACGGTCGACGCGCTGGAGTCCACCGGTGTGTTGGTGCGCGGCGTCTTGAGCTTTCCGAACGACAGCTCCGTCTCGAGCGTCGGCATCTCGCTCAGATCCATCGCGGCCAGTGCCGGCACCGAACCCCGATCGAGCGGGATCGTGCTGCGCTCCTGCTGCGAGCCACGATAGACGCGATGCGCGGGCTTCTCGGCGCCGGTCTCCGCGAGTCCCTCACCTTCGAAGCGTGCGGCGACGACCGTGATGTTGTCGGGGCCGCCCCCTTCGTTGGCGAGGTCGATGAGCTTCTTGCAGACCTGTACCAGATCCTGATCGGCCCTGACGACGTCGGCGATCTC
>JANOWT010000482.1:0-3944 GCA_031418115.1 Gemmatimonadota bacterium | reverse complement strand
CCAGCGACCTGCCGCTCCTCCCAAGAGCGAAGTGGGTCGGCATCGACTTCAGGACCGACTTCACCTCCATCGAGGTGAGGTTCGACGGCGTTCTCGTCTATCTCGCCCCAATAGGAAACAAGACGACACCCATGGGCAAGCAGGTGTCGATGACGCTCGGCGGACTCTCGTCGGAGCTCGAGGGCAACGAGTTCTTCTACGACGACGTGCGCTGCGAGTAGCGGGTCGCGCGCGATGAGGCGTGATCGTCAGGTCGCCGCCCGACGCAGCTCGCTGCGGTAGGTGCGCTTGTCAAACACCTGCCGTTCGGAAAGACCGGACTGGCGTCAGGTGTGAGGCGACGCTGGATGCCTGACGCCGGTCGTTGCTTTGCAGCTGGTTCTACGTGAGGGGCACGAGGCGGTCCGCGACGAAGCGCACCGCATCTTGTCGGGCACGAGGGGGCACGGCGACGCTCGCGACGATGAGCTGGGACGTGTGCACGAAGCGCTCCTCGCGGTCAGCGTCGGGGAGCGCGCGGAGGGTGTCGACGATGACGTCGAGCCAGAAGGTGCGTTCCAGATTGCTCTCGGTCGCCATGCCTTGGACGACGCACTCCATGAGGATCTTGCCGACGTCGGTCTCCTTGCGAAGCTCTTCTCGCTTGGCGCGGAGCGGCGCGAGGAAGCGATCGCGCGCCTCCAGGCGACCGCGGTAGATGGTCTCGGCGAAGATCTCCAATTCGGCTTGCGTGGTGACGTTCTTCACGATGCCGAGCAGGTAGCGCGCATCGACGCCGTCGGGAAGAGTGTTCGCGCGACGCTTGCTCTCAAAGATGAAGAGGCCGTCGACGATGCTGTCCGAGGGGTAACCGGCGATCGCGATGCGGATGTGGCGTTCGGGATCGAGGAGTCGGAGGCGCGCGAACTCGTCGTCGAGGAAGGCGAGCACTTCGGGCCGTCGCCGCGCTTCGAGGGTGCGCCGTGCTCGCTCTTGCTGATCGGCGAGCTCGCGCAGCTCGCGTCGCGCGCGGGCGATTTGCTCGTCGGTCGGAGTCTCGGAATAGAGATCGATTCGCGAGCGTCCAGCGCGATCCTTTCGGGGACGATGGTTGGTGGTGCGTGTCCAGACGTCGAGGATCAGTGTCAAGAAGCTGCGCGCGATGTCGTGCCCGCTCGCGCGCGTGTCCACGGCGAGAAAGGGAAGGATCTGAGAGAACAAGCCGAACGCGCCTTCGACGTGGCCTTTGT
Organism: Gemmatimonadota bacterium; assembly: GCA_031418115.1. Taxonomy (GTDB): domain Bacteria; phylum Gemmatimonadota; class Gemmatimonadetes; order Gemmatimonadales; family Gemmatimonadaceae; genus Pseudogemmatithrix. The sequence continues at coordinate 2,715 of JANOWT010000482.1, read as the reverse complement.
TTTGTGGGCGCTCGGGTGTCGCCCGGATCCGGATCGTGTCACCGATCGCGGCGTCGACGTCGGGTGCGTGGTTCGACGGCTTGTTGTCGAGCAAGAGCGCGATCGGCGGCGCGCCCGTCGTGGCCACGCCGCTTGCGAACGCGCCGACGACGGCGACGCTGTCCTCGTTGTCGCGCACCGACGTGCCGACGAACGCGCCGGCGTAGGCATCGACGTTGAGCTCGACGTTGAAGACGAAGCGGTGCCCATCGACGACGACGGGCACCTGCATGCCGTCGCCGACCCACTGGGCACCGGGGAAATAGGTCCGAAACGCGCCGCGCATCGCGATCTCGTCCGGGCTCCGTCCGGCGCGCCGCGCTGGCTTGCGCCGGCCTTCGACCTCCAGAATCCGTCGAACGAGATCAAGCCCGAACGGCACATGAAGATCGCGTCGTACGTGCTCGCAGAAGTCGACGAACGATCCTTTCCAGCGCGTCCACGCGTCGAGCACGGTTTGAATGTGCGAGATCTCGACATCGAGCGACGGTGCCGGCGGCGCTGGGGCCTCCGTGATCGGCTCGCTCTGCGGATGCCGAATCCAATCCTTCATGGTGCCGAGCGGGACGCCAACGGCGCGCGCGAATGTCTCGAGCTCGATCGCGGCGTGCGCCGCGTGGAGATCGATGATGAAGCGTCGAAAGGCGTCGGCGTAGCGCTGGCGCTCGGAGCCGCGATCGACGCAGCCCGGATGCGCCATGACGTAGGCGAGCACCGCGCGCGTCAGCTCGGGCTCCTCGGTCGGCGCCGCGGGGTGTGCGCGCGGCGGGCGGCCGGGAGCGCGGACCAGCGTCGGCAAGAGGGCGGCAAGCCTCGCGACGAGCTCGTAGGCGCGGCTCCTCGATGCACCCGTCGCCGTCAGGATCGCGTCGACGGACGGCGACGCGAGCTCATAGCGCGCCGCGATCGTGCGTGCGAGCAGCAGCACGGCGGCGAGCCAGAGCGCGGGGAGAGCGTCCAAGGGTGACGCGTGTCATGCCTCGTCCCGTGGACATTTGTCTATCTGGCGGCGCCGGCTTATACGGGCGAATCGCCCCCAAGCAGCTTCTGGCCGAGCAGCCAGATCTCGGGCACGCCGCCACGGCTCGTCACCTTGAACAGCTCGAGGCAGCGATCGCGAAGGTCGAGCAGATCCTTCGCGTCGCGCCCGGCGCCGGCCTCGATACGCGCGAGCACTTCTTCGACGCGACCGTAGAAGCGATCGGCGGGAACGAGCAAGCCGCCGAGCGCGTGATGCGTGCGCGCGTGGTTGTACCAGTGCAAGTGCGCGGCGAGCCGTCGGCGCATGTCCGCGACGTCGTAGAAGCGGTGGACGTCGAAGAGCTCCTTGTGCAGGTTGCCGTTGAACACCTCGATCTTGCCGTTCCACTCCTTCTTCTCGGCGACGACCTGGTCGATGCCCATCTCCGTGAGCAGATCGGTGAAGCGCGAGATGCCGCGCCATGACCAGAACGCCGAGCCCTTGTCGTCCATCACGCGCTCGGGGCGGCCGTGCCGTGCGACGGCCTCTTCGAACGTCTTGATCACGAGGTCGGCGCGCTCGGCTCCCTCGTCCACGCCGTGGCCCACGACGAATCGCGAGTAGTCGTCGATCAAGATCAGCGTGAACGTCGACGCGCGGTTGATGTGGCGCTGCACGAAGTCCAAATGCCACAAGTGATTCGGCCGAATCGCCTCGTACCTCTGGTCGTGCGACTCGCGCTTCACCTTCGGCGGTCGATACCCCGCGTCCTCCATCACGCGACGCACGGTGTGCACGGCGACTTTGATCCCTGCGCGGCGCAGCTGGTTTCGGATCTGGCTCGGCCCAAGACCCGGATGCTTATGCCACTCGGCGAGGATCTCGCGATCCCTCGTCGCCTCGATCTCCTTCGGCGCCGGGCCGCTCGTCGGCGACGGACCTTCTCCCTTCGCCGCCTTCGCACACTTGTTCCGCCAGTCGTAGATCGAGAAGCGGCTGATCTCGAACTTCGTCGACGCCGCCGTCACGCCGTGCGCCGACGCGTACTCGATCACCTCGGCCTTCTGCGACGGCGTGTACACCTTCGCGATGCGCGAGCGGAGTACTCGTTTCGCCGCGGGCGCCGCCGGCGGACGCTCCGCGGCCGCCACCGCCGGCTCGCTATTTACCGTCGATTCGATCGCCGTCGACTTGGTCGCTCCTGTCGCCGTCGCCGGCCGTTGCGCCGCCTTCTTCGCGGACTTCTCGCCGACCTCGCGCTTGACGCCCGCAGCCGAGGCCCATTTGCTCACAGAGCTCTTGGGCACTCCGTGCTTCCTCGCGGCCTCGGCCACGCCGATCCGCCGCACGTCCGCGACGGCTGCCTTGCGCTCGGCTGGCGTGTACTCACGCCGCTTCTTCGTCTCCATCCTGATCCCGGACCGCCTCGATCACGCTCCGGTCTGTCCGGAGTTTTCGTGCCGATTGCGGATGGTCAGGTGTTAGCCAATGGCAGGTAGGCCTTCACGATCCAGCAAGAACGCGCGGCACACTTCGCACCGTACCAAAGCGAGTGTTCACGCCGCGCTGCGCTATGATGAGCTTGGCCATGCGTCAGTCCTCTCGAGTCGCTCTCTGGGCGCCGTTCGTGCTGGTCGCTCTCGCCTGCGGTTGGAGCTGTAACGCGCTCACGGGGGCGGGAGATCTGTCCACGTGCGCCGGAGATGCGTGCAATC
>JANOWT010000481.1:0-1506 GCA_031418115.1 Gemmatimonadota bacterium | reverse complement strand
TACGTGAAGATGCATTTCCGCAAGCAGCACACGCGCTTCGAGAACTGGTCCGGCCGCCAGTCGGAGTGAGCGTGACACTCGCGACCCGCGCATGGCGCTGACCCCATGGCGCTGAAGACCAAGTCGGTCTACCGCTGCACGGAGTGCGGCGCCGAATCGCTGCGGTGGGCGGGGCAGTGCAACACGTGCAGCGAGTGGAATACGCTCGTTGAGGAGATGGCCGCGCCCAAGGCCACGGCGAGCAAGGGCATGGGGGCCGCTCGGCGCAAGGCGGGCTCGCAGTCGTACGGTGAGGGCGGCAGCGTGATGCCGACGCCGCGACTGCGCGATGTGCAGGGCTCTGAGCTCAATCGCCTTCGCACCGGGATCAACGAGTTCGACTTCGTGCTCGGCGGTGGTGTGGTGCCCGGTGCGATGGTCCTCGTCGGCGGCGAGCCGGGGATCGGCAAGAGCACGATCCTCCTGCAAGTCGCCGCTCGCCTCGAAGCCGCCGGTCACTCGGCGCTCTACGTGAGCGGTGAGGAGTCGCCGCTGCAGGTGAAGCTGCGCGCCGACCGGCTCGCGCCCGAGGCCGGCGCCGTGCAACTGCTCGGCGAGACGAACCTCGAGACGATCTTGGCGACCGCCGCATCGGTGGGACCGGCGGTGTTGATGGTGGACTCCATCCAGACCGTATTCACCGGCGATCTGGAAGGCGCGCCCGGCAACGTGGGGCAGGTGCGCGAGTGCGCCGCGCGGCTGATGCGCTTCGCCAAGGAGAGCGGCACGGCCGTGTTCGTCGTGGGGCACGTGACCAAGGGCGGCGGCATCGCCGGGCCTAAGACGCTCGAGCATATCGTGGACACGGTGCTCTACTTCGAAGGCGAGGGGATGGCGGACCACCGCGTGCTCCGCGCCACGAAGAACCGCTTTGGCTCGGTGGATGAGATCGGCGTGTTCCGCATGACGGTGCGCGGGCTCGAGGCGGTGGAGAACCCGAGTGCGCTGTTCCTGAGTGAGCGCACAGATGCAGCGACGAGTGGCAGTGCCGTGACCTGCCTGCTCGAAGGGACGCGTCCCATGCTGCTCGAGGTGCAGGGGCTCGCGGCCAAGGCGGGGTTCGGGACACCGCAGCGTGTGAGCACGGGGTACGACGGCCGACGGCTCGCGTTGTTGCTCGCGGTGCTCGACAAGCGCGCTGGGCTCTCGTTCGCGCAACTCGATGTGTTCCTCAACGTGGTCGGTGGCGTGCGGATGCAGGAACCGGCGGGTGACCTCGCGGTCGCGGCGGCGCTTGCGAGCAGTGTCTACGACCGAGCGCTTCCGGCCGACGCGGTGTTCATCGGCGAGGTGGGTCTTGGAGGCGAGATCCGCGCCGTGTCGCAGGCGGAGCGCCGGATCGCCGAGGCGGAGAAGATGGGGATGAAGGTCGCGTATGTGTCGGAGCGCAGCGTGCCGCGGCGCGCACCCAAGTCGCTCAAGGTGCGCGGCGTCGCTGATCTCGGTGCGCTCTTCAAGGAGCTGTTC
>JANOWT010000480.1:0-4602 GCA_031418115.1 Gemmatimonadota bacterium | reverse complement strand
TCGGGCCTGATGCGCTGCCTTCCACTTCATGCCCATCATCACGCGCCGTTCGACGGACGGGTGATCGTAGAACAGGGCCTCCTCGAGCGCGCCCGGACGAGGGTACCGGTACTCGGCCGTCTTCACGAGCGCCGACGCGAGGGCGTCTGGCAAGTCGACGTTCTCGAGCGAGTACTGATCGGCCTCCGTCTCGCCGTAACGCCCAAAGGCATTCATGACCGGCGTTCCGAACAACGCGAACACCGATGCCATGAAAAGCATCACCGGCAGTCCGACGGGTGAGTCGAGCGACGCGCGCGACCCGAACGCGCCGGCGAATCGAAGGAAGAGCCGATCGATCAGGAAGAAGAAGACCACGGCCAGCACGGTCACGAGCGCGACGCCTCGCCAGGTGTGGCCAAGGACGTAGTGGCCGATCTCGTGCCCGGTCACTGCCTTGACTTCGTCGAGTGACGCACCCTTCCACGCGACGTCAGAGACGGCGATCCGCGCCGACCCACCGATGCCACCGGCGTTGGCCGTGAAGTTGTTGGACTGGCGCGACCCGTCATAGACGAAGATGCGGTCCTCGGGCACGCCGGCACTCTTGGCGAGCACGACGATCGCGTCGCGCACTTCGCCAGCCGGTACTGGACGATAGTCGTTGAACAAGGGCTCGATCAGGATCGGTGCGAGGAGGATCAGCACGGCGGCCGAGACGGCGGTCATCGCCGACGACCAGATCCACCATCGCCGGCCAGTGCGACGCATCAATGCGAATACACCAGTGAAGAAGAGCGCCCCCAACAGGGCACTGATCAGCACGCCGATGCCGCTCTGCATCAGAAAATCGCCGAGCGGTTGCGCGGTGCGGTCGTACGCGGACTCGCGCCACCAGCTCGAGTAGATGGACCAGGGCAGCGAGAGCACCGCCGCGCTGCCGAAGTAGACGAGCCCGACCGTGAACGATCGGAACACAGGACCGCGCGCGCCGAATCGCGCGTCGATCCGTTCGAGCACTCCCGCGCGCACGATGATCCAGCAGACGAGGCCAGAGACCAGCAGGTTCCAGAGCAAGAGCCAGTGCCCGCCGGTCGTATATGCCAACGCACGCGCGAGGTTCGCCGCTCCAAGGCCGTCGATGTACACCGCGGTGGCTGCTACGGGGTCGAACGGCATGGAGCCCTCGATCAGAAAGTGTGACGCTCACTCACCGGAGGCCTGAACATGGACCACCCCGCCAACCGCCGCCAGCGTCGGTTTCAACGCCGGCTTCAACGCCGGCTTCAGCGCCGGAGCGTGACGCCCACGTAGTACGCGCGACCTGGAGCGGCGAAGCCGACGATCCGCTCGTATCGCACGGCACCGACGTTCTCGACGCGGAGTTGGAGACGCGCAGTCGGCAGGAGCCGCGCCGGCAATCCCAGGTCGGCCGAGACGTCGACGGTCGTGAATGGCGCGAGCATGACCGGAATGGCCGGATACGCGGAGAAGTCGCGGTCCTCGCGCCGACCAGTGCGCGTGGCCACTGCGGCGAACGTGCCGATGTCAGCGACACTCCGAGCGAGCTGCACCGACGCCGAGTGCTCGGGGCGCCGGATCAGTCGCCCACCAGCGACGAAGTTCGCACTCGCCCCCGAGTCGAAACCCGCGTCAACAACGCGCGTGTCGGTCCAGGTGTACGAGCCGCCGACGCGGAATCCAGCGATGTCGGCCGCGGTGGCCTCGACTTCGACGCCCCCGGCGTTGGCCTCAGCGATATTGTAGTAGTTCGGCTCACCCGGAGACGGCGGCGCGAACGTGTACTGGATGAGATCGCGGAACCGTTGCGTGAAGCCGGTGAGACGGAGCATGGTGCCCATGCCCACGGCCGCCTCGACGCCGAGCTCAGCGGACCTCGTGCGTTCCGGGCGCAACGCCGCGTTGCCCACGGTGAACCCGTTCGCGAAGTTCTCAAAGAAGCTCGGCGCCTTGAATGCACTGCCCAGCGACCCGCGGAGGCGCGCCGATCGAGCGAACCGCCACGCAGCGCCAGCGCGCACCGTGCGGAACGAGCCGAACGCGCTGTTGTCGTCGAGGCGAGCGCCGAGCGAGTACGAGAACGTCCCGGCGTCGCCGAGCGCCTGCGCGTACAGGGCCCGGGTCTCCCGTGCGGCCTCGAATGCGTCGGCGAAGTCGCCGTACTCGCTGAGTGATACCGAGTTCGAGCGCTCGACATCGCGCGAGAACTCGCCGCCGAACGAGAGATACTGAGTCTGCCCCACTCGCACGGTGTGCCGCAGGTCGGCGATGCGCCGCGTCACGACGCCGCGCGCGAGGTAGCCGAAGAACCCGAGTGTGTCGGAGCGGTCGTCGGACCGGTCGCTCGTGCGCGGGTGGAGCGTGTTGGCCGCGAGTTGCAGGCGCGTCTCGTTGCGAACATTCCAGCGTCGGCCGGCGTCGAGACCGACGAGCAGTCGGTGCTCCGTCCGCTCGGCGTTGCGGTCCTCGAGCGCGCCGCTCGAACCGGTCGGGTACTGATAACTCGACGCATTGTAGCGTGAGGTGATGCGCACGTCGTGCCGATCACCAGCCGCGAACGCCACCGATGCAGCGAGTCCGTCATTGCGATACGCATTGTTGTACTCGAGGATCCCAGTACTCGCATGGTGATCGCCGCGTAGCGACCATGTCGCGCCGGCGAGCGCACCGTCGGCGCCGAGCGCGGCACGGCGCCCTCCGAATGAACCACCGCCGAGTTCCGCGTACCGCTGCCCGGCGACGGCCCGGCGCGTGAAGAGCTGGATCACACCGGTCACGGCCTCCGACCCATAGAGCACGCTTGCGGGGCCGCGGACGATCTCGATCCGCTCGATATCATCGAGCGTGATGCGGCCCAGATCCAGCACGCCACCCGGCTCATTGAGCGGCACGCCGTCGAGGAGCACGCGCACGTAGTTGGACTGTCCGCCGCGCATGAAGAGCGCCGTCTGGGAACCGAACGACGAGGTGCGTGCGACGGCGATTCCCGGCACGCGCTGCAACGCGTCCGCGAGATGCGTGACGCCTTCGGCGCGGAGGACATCGCCGTAGAGCACGGTGGCGGTGGCGGTGGCGGTAGCGAGTGCTCCCGGCACGCGGGTCGCCGTCACGACCTCGCTGGGGAGTCGAACGGAGACGCGCTGCTGTGCGACTACGAGCAGCGGTGTCGCAGCGAGTGCGATGAGTGAGCGAACGAGCGAAGAGGTCAATGCAGGATCCGAAGAGGGTTGGAGGATCAACGGGTCCCGCGCCCACGGAGGGGCACGAGGACGGGAGCACCCACGGCGGGGTCGCGCGTGACGACGAGTGGCCACTCGTAGACGCGCTCAAGCACTTCCCCACGCATCACGTCCGCCGGCGTCCCGGCGGCCGCGACGCGGCCATGGTGGAGCAACACGATGTGGTCCGCGAAGCGGGCCACGAGATTGAGTTGGTGACTGACGAGCAGGACGCACTGCCCCGCGCGCGCGAGCGTGTCGAGCAGCTCGAATACCGCCATCTCGTGCGCGACGTCGAGGAAGGTCGTCGGCTCGTCGAGGACGAGCGCTCGCCCCCCCTGAGCCAGTGCCCGTGCGACGCGGACGCGCTGCCACTCGCCGCCAGAGAGTTCGTCGGTGTTGCGCTCGAGCAGCGCTCCGACATCGGCCCGCTCGACCGCGCTCGCGATCGCACTGCGGTCGGTGGCGGACGGCCCGCTGAACGCGCTGCCGTGTGGGTATCGACCGAGCGCGATGAAGTCGTACGCGCTGAGCGGGAACGCCGGCTCCTCTCGCTGAGGCACCACGGCGAGCGTGGTCGCGACCTCGCGGCGCGTGAGCTCGCTCACGGGGCGCCCGTCGAGCGTGACGCGCCCTCCCTCCGGCACGAGACGGCCAAGGAGCGTGCGTACGAGTGTGCTCTTGCCGGATCCGTTGGGACCGACCACCGCGGTGATCCGACCGGCCGGCGCCTCGAACGAGACCCCACGCACCGCAGGCTCCTTGCTCCCCGTATACCGCAGCACCACGTCGTCAAAGCGGATCATCGAGACACCCCGGCGCGCAGTCGCCAGAGGAAGAACGGCACGCCGACCAGCGCCGTGACCGCGCCCAACGGGAGCTCGCTGGGCCGCACGACCGTGCGCGCGATGAGATCCGCGACGACGACCAACGTGCCGCCCGCCAGTGCCGACGCGAGGACCGTCTGACGCGTGGACCGGGTGCCCAGTGCGCGAGCGATGGCGGGCACGATGAGTCCGACGAAGCCGATCAGACCCGCACCGGCAACGGTCGCCGCCGCGAGCAATGATGCCACCAAGTAGATGCGCCGCGTCACGCGTTCGACGTCGATCCCCAGTGAGGCCGCGGCATCCTCGCCGAGCGCGAGGACGTCGAGGTCACGACTCCACCAAGCCAGACACGCGATCCCACCTGCCACGTAGAGCGCGATCCACCGTACGCCGCTCCACTGCGCATCGCCGAGTGAGCCCATCATCCACCAGAGCGCGCCGCGCACGGTCCCCTCGGGCGCCGTCGCGAGCGCGACCATGATCGCTGCCGTGCAGAATGCACCGACCACGACGCCGGCCATGAGCAGGATCCGCGGATCCGCTCGGCCGGTCGC
>JANOWT010000479.1:0-3995 GCA_031418115.1 Gemmatimonadota bacterium | reverse complement strand
GTGACGCCCGCGGGCAATGCGCCGGCGCTCACGATCCATACGAATCCACCCACACCGCCGGTCGCCCTGAGTGTGTCGGCGTAGACTGCGCCCTCGAGGCCGGCGCGCAGGGTGCTGCTCGTGATCTGCAGCGCGGGGATCACGACGACATTGAAGGTGCGCGCTCGCGTCTGTGAACCACTCACCACGCTCAACTCGGCCGTGAAGTTGCCGGCGGTGGTCGGTGTGCCACTGAGAAGTCCGTTGGCCAGCAGCGTGAGACCTGCTGGCAGTGCGCCGCTGAGGACTCCCCAACTGACCGCTCCGGTGCCGCCGCTCGCTTGGAGGGTGACGGAGTAGGCTTGGCCGACGAATCCATCGGGCACTGCGGTCGTTGTGATCGAGAGCGCCGGTGTGACGAGCACCGCGATGCTCCGGCTCGCGGACTGTACTCCGCTCGTCACCTGCACCGTCACGTTGGCGGTTCCGGCGACGGTCGGAGCGCCGGAGAGCACACCGCTGGCGGCAAGCGTGATCCCGGTCGGCAGCGCTCCAGCGGTGATGGTCCATGCGTAGCCGCCTGCACCGCCGCTCGCCCTGAGTGTGTCGGCGTACGGCTCACCCTCTTCGCCGGCGCGGAGGCTCGTCGTGGTGAGTTGCAGCGCCGGGATGATGATGATAGTGAACTGCTGCGTACGCGTGCGGCGACTGCTCGTCACGCTGAGTTGCACGGTGTAGCTGCCGGCAGTCGCGGGCGTGCCGCTGAGCAGGCCGCTCGAGAGGAGCGTGAGTCCCGGCGGGAGTGAGCCGCTGAGGACGGTCCATCTCCTGGTGCCGCTCCCTCCTGCTGCGGCGAGTGTTTCGGTGTACGGCACGCTCACGACGCCGCTGGCGAGCGAGGTGTTCACGATCGAGAGCGGGGGGGCCGTGGGGCCGTCGCTGCAGGACAGAAGGGCGCACAGAACGGCGACCGCGAGTGCACAGCGCGCGGCAAGCCGTGCTCCCACCGCCTTGGGGTCAGACCCGGATTCCAGGGAAGCCGTCACAGCCCCAAGCTACGCCACGGGCGGTGTGACATCTACACGGTCACGAGGCCGGCCAGTCGTGCACGGCGTCGAAATAACGCGCGAGATCGAGCGTGAATGGCTCGTGACCGGCACTCGGTCGCCACTCGAGCAGCGTGGTGACGATCTCAGGCCGCTCGTCGCCGGCGCGGCAGCGCTCGATCAGCCGCGCGTCGGCGTCCACGATCCAGTACTCGGGCACGGCTTCGCTCTGGTAGATGGCGCGCTTACGCTGGCGGTCCGTGCGCGCGGTGCTCGGTGAGAGGACTTCGACGGCAAGTAATAGCCGGGTCGCCTTCGGCGCCGGGTCCGGAGCGCTCAGGTCGCGCCAGGGCACGACGAAGAGGTCGGGTTGGAGGAGTCGGCGGGGTGAGAAGATGACGTCTGCCGGTGCGAACATCGTCCAGCCGATCTTCCGCTCGAGCGCGTAGGCGAGCAAGGGGGCAAAGAGTAGAGCCACGGCGGTCTGATGCCGCCAGATCGGCGCCGGCGTCACGAAGAGCTCTCCATCGAGCACTTCGTAGCGATTGCCGTCGTCGGGGAGGGCGTGTGCCCGTTCGACCGTCCAGTCCAGATCCTGCTGCTGCGCGGGCATGCCCATAGCGTACGTTCGGCTCGGCGGTGGAGGCAAGGGAACATCTGCCGCGTGTAGGGCGAGCGACCACTTGGAGGGACACCGTTCTGATGCGGGCGATGTCCCTTTCACGCCCCCCTGCACACACCGCGTTCGCGCTGCTACTCCGGGGTCGCGTGCCCCTTCACCGGCACCCTCCCCGCCGCCTCCGCCGGCATCATCTCAAATCCTTGGAACCGATACCGTACACTCCCATGCCCGTGCGTGATGCTCTGGAGCTTCGTCGCATACAGATGCAACTCCGCCTGCGGCACCACAGCCTTCACCACCGTCCCAAGCCCATCATCGAGCGGCTCTGTCCCTGCAATGTGTCCTCGACGCCCTGACAGATCCCCCATCACATCACCGAGGAACGCATCAGGCGTAGAAACCTCCACCGCCATCAACGGCTCCAACAGCGCCGGCCGACACTGCGGCGCGATCGTCTTGAACGCCAGTATCCCAGCCATCTTGAACGAAGACTCATTCGAATCGACGGCGTGATACGACCCATCGAACACTTCCACCGAGAAATCAACGACCGGATACCCGGCCAGCACGCCGCGTTCAGCCGCCTCCTGCACACCACGATCGACAGCCGGGATGTACTGCCTCGGAATCACCCCACCCGAGATCTTGTCGACGAACTCATAGCCCTTCCCACGCGGCGCAGGCCTGATCCGGATCCAGCAGTCCCCGAACTGTCCTTTGCCACCCGTCTGCTTCTTGTGCCGCCCCTGCCCCTCGGCGTGCCCGAGCAGCGTCTCACGATACGGGATCGCCGGCGCCCGCAGCTTGGCTCTGACGCCGAACTGACGCTCCAACCGCTGCAACGCGATGTCGAGATGCCGCTCCCCCTGCCCCTCGATGATCGTCTCGTGCGTCTCTCCTTCGAAGTGCGTCTGGATCGTCGGGTCCTCGTCGTGCAGACGGTGCAGTCCCAACTGGAGCTTCTCCTCATCGGCGCGCGCTGAAGCTTCGATCGCGAAACTCACGAGCGGGTCGGGGAACGGCACCGCCGGCAACCGGACCGGCTGCGCCTTGGTGCTGAGCGTGTCGTTGGTGTGCGTGTTCTTGAGCTTCGCCACACACCCGATGTCGCCGGGGAAGAGCCGCACCACCTCGATCCGCTCCCTGCCCTGCGGGATCGCCAGGTGGTTGAGCTTCTCCGGCAGGTCGCGCGATGCGTTGAACACTTCGGCACCGCTCACCACCGCACCACTGAACGTGCGGAAGTACGACACCTCTCCCACATGCGGTTCGTTGGTCGTCTTGAACACCAGCGCCGCGAACGGGGCTTCGTCCTTGGGGTGGATCTCCACCGTCTTGGTCCCGATGGCACCCTTGAGCGCGTGGACCTCCTCCATCTCGTACGCGTTGGGCATGAGCTGCACGAGGAAGTCGAGCACGGTGCGCACACCCCACGTCAGCTGACTCGAGCAGCAGAGCAACGGAAAGAGCTCGGCACGCTTCATCGCTTCCTTCATGGCCTGCATCTCGAGCTCACCCGGGATCTCCTCACCGGCGAAGAACTTCTCGAGCAGCGCGTCATCGGTCGCCGCGACGGCCTCGACCATCTCGGCGTGATACTTCTCGAACCGTGCCATCTCTGCCGCAGGGATCGCAGTCTCCTCATACTCACCGGCCTTGGTGCCGGGCTTGAAGAGGTGCGCCTTCTTGGTGAAGAGGTTGATGATCCCCTTGAATCCCGAGCCGGCGCCGATCGGGATCTCCACGGGCACGACCTTCGCTGTGAGCTTGGCTTTGATCGACGCGTACGCCTTGTCGAAGTCGGCGTACTCCTTGTCCATCATCGCGACCACGAAGAGCACGGGATCGGCGCGCTTCACCGCTTCGCGGAACATGCGCTCGGTGCCGACCTCCACTCCGCCGGTCGCGCCGACCGTGACCAGCGCGCCGTCGGCCGCGACGAGTCCGGCGATCGCATCACCGGCGAAGTCGGCGTAGCCCGGGGTGTCGAGCAGATTGATCTTCGTGTCCTTCCATTCGGCGTGAGCACAGCCGAGCGAGATGGAGTAGCCGTGGGCGATCTCTTCGGGGGACGTGTCGGTGAGGGTCGTCCCATCCTTTATGGAGCCATGGCGTTTGATCGCCCCAGAAACGAAAGCGAGCGCGTCGACCAGTGTGGTCTTCCCGCTCGCTCCATGGCCCACTACCGCGATGTTCCGGATCTCGGCGCTCTTGTATTCCCGCATGGGGACAACCTCCTCCCGCCTCCTGGCGGGCGCATGGTAGGTCTCCTGACGGTGCCTCAAAAGCGGGGGGGATGCAAGCAGGGGGAAGCCGCAACATGTGTGCGGACTTCCCCCTGTTGGGCC
>JANOWT010000478.1:0-7950 GCA_031418115.1 Gemmatimonadota bacterium | reverse complement strand
AGAATCAATCACGCACGGCGCCGTCACGGCCGACTCGGCAGGACCCGCATCGTTCCGCTCGTCCTGCTGACGGGCCTCGCGCTACTCGCTGTGCCCTTCGTGCAGGACGAGGAGGAACTCGTCGCCCAGGACCGCGCACCGAGCTTCGCGCGCGACGTCGCGCCGATCCTCTACCAGAACTGCACGACCTGTCATCGGCCCGGCGGGCTCGGACCGTTCTCGCTGCTCGACTATTCGACCGTCAAGGCGCACAGCAGCGAGATCAGGGCAGCCGTGGAGTCGGGGTACATGCCGCCCTGGCACGCCGAAGGTCCGCGCGGGACGTTCGCCAACTATCGGCGGCTCGCCGAGGATGACAAGGCGACGTTGCTGCGCTGGCTCGACGCGGGCGCGCGCAAAGGTAGCCTGAGAGCGTTGCCACCGAAGCCTGTGTATCCCAGCAGTTGGGAACTCGGCACGCCCGACGCGGTCGTGACCATGACCGAGGACTACATGGTGCCGGCATCCGGCACGGTCGAGTACCAGTACTTCGAGATCTCGACCGGCTTCACCGAGGACAAGTGGATCCAGGCGATCGAGTTCATGCCTGGCGCACGCGAGGTGGTGCACCATGTGCTCGTATATGCCAAGGTGCCTGCGCCAGCGACTCCTGCCGCGTCGCCCGCGGCGACACCCCGTGCGACACCCCGTGCGACACCCCCTGCGCCGTCCGCGGGCGCACCCGCAACGCCACCGGCGGCCCAAGCGCCACCGCTCTTCCTCGACAAGCCCGAGTACGAGACGCCGCCTGACCCGCCGCGGCTGGATTCGTTGCATCTGCCGCCGCGTCGCCTCGGCAACCTGATCGGCGGGACCGCGCCCGGCACCAACGTCATGACCTTCCCGGCAGGCACGGCGCTCCGTCTGCGCGCCGGGACGATCCTCACGTTCCAGATGCACTACACCGCGAACGGTCACGCCATGCACGACCGCACGAGCGTCGGATTCCGCTTCGCCGCCGCGCCGCCTGTCGAAGAGATCCGCATGAGCGCATTCATCAACGGCGCGTTCACGCTGCCGGCAGGGCAGAAGGACATCGCCGTCCGGTCCGAGCTCGAACCGACCGAGACGGTCAAGATCTGGGGACTACTCCCGCACACGCACCTGCGTGGGACGCGCTGGCAGTACACGCTCCAGAAGCCCGATGGCACCTCGGAGATGATCCTCGACATCCCACGGTACGACTTCAACTGGCAGACGTACTACTTCTTCGCCACGCCGCTGGAGATCACCGCGGGCAGCAAGCTCAAGTCGGTCGCGTGGTATGACAACTCATCGTCCAACAGGTCGAAGCTCGACGCCACCAAGGACGTGCGGTGGGGTGACCAGACGTGGGAGGAGATGCAGTACACCGCCTTCCTGTACAGCGTGAACAGCCGGCGACGCGCGCCGGCCACGCGATAGGCCGCGCGGTCGGCCGCGCGCTACTTGCCTTCGAACTTGAACGAGACCTTCATCTTCACGCGGTAGGTCTCGACCTTCCCGTTCTTGAGGGTCATGTCGAACTGCGTGACCTCGGCGACGCGAAGGTCGCGCAGCGACTTGGAGGCGCGTGACACGGCGGCCGCGGCGGCCTTCTCCCATGACGCAGTGCTCGTGCCGACGATCTCGATGACCTTGTAGACGCTTTCGGGCATTGGAACTCCTGGCTGAGGGGCGGTGGATCGAATCCTACTGTTCAGCTGTCCGGATCCGCGTGTCACACAGGCGTTGTCACCGGTTGAACGCCGTGTGCAGTACGTCGCCGGCGGTCGTCGCGATGATCAGAGCTTCGACCGCATCGCCACGTTCGAGCACGGTGTTCGATTCGCGCAGCATCGACGCCACTCGCGCGAGCACGCGGCGCGGGCCGGCGACGTCACGGCCTTCTGCAGCCGCCGCGTCCACGCGCCCGCTGAGTGTCTGGACCTGACCGGCGACCAGGCCGATCACCCTCGTCACGATGCGCGGAGAGAGCACCGTGGTGACGATCCGCGCCGCCGTGAGCTCGAGTGCACGTTTGGCCCGAAGGGTCGACGCGCGGTCGCCCGATGCGATGGCCGCGCTCAGGTCAGCTTGCCGCGCACGCAGCTCCGTGACGGCGCGCACCCTCAGCCGCTCAGCGCCCGAACTTGAGAGCTGCTCGATCGCGACTCGGGTGAGCCGCGCCAGCAATGGCTGCGGCGCGGTCGCTGGATCGGTGTCGTTCGCCCCCGGCAGGACGCCGGCGATGCTCGCCAACTCGACCTGTGCCGCCGCCAGTGCGGTAGCGGACTCCTGATCCGGTTGCGTCGGCGTTGCGTTGTCGCACGCCGTCCCGCCCACGACGAGCGCGGCGAGCAGGACCAGTCTGGGGAGCGAGCGCATGGGATGCGGGGTCGGAGTGGAGGGACGCCATGCTCTGGTGTGACACGACTAACATACGGTCCTTGGCTCAGAGCGCAAACGGAACGAGGGCGCAGGTCGCGGCGCATCTTCCCGAGATGGCATCGCGCGTATTGTTTCTTCTCCAGATGCGTCGTCTCACCGCCCTCTTTCTGGCGATCGTTGCCCTGCGCGTCCCCGCGCCCGCGTTCGCGCAGACCCCCGCCGACGTTCTCGGGAGGGGACTGGTCGTAGGTACCGTTGTCGATGACGACGGCCGCTCGCTGGAAGGGGCGCGCGTCAGCGCCGCTCGCCGTGACGGCGCGCTGGGAACGGAGGCCATCACCGACGCTCGCGGTCTCTTCAAGCTCGCCCCGCTGCCGGCCGGACTCTACTCCCTCACCATCCGGCAACTCGGCTTCCGCCCCGCGAGTCTCGCTGCCGTGCGCGTCGTCGCCGGCGACACCGTGCGCGTGCGCGTCCTGCTCACGCGCGCGCCTGCCCAACTCTCCACCGTCGTGGTCATCCGCTCGCCCGCCTCGATCGACGCGCTCTCACCCGAGTCACCTCGACGGGTCGAGCGCGAGACGGCGCTGCTCCTCCCCACCGCGCGCGACGCGTCGAGTCTGATCGCGCTCGTGCCCGGTGCGAAGGACGGTCGACTCTGGGGCGGCGCCGGTGCCGTCACCAACGACTTCAAGCTCGACGGCGTCTCCATGAATCATCCGGGCGTCGGCGGTGACTTCCTGCAACTGCCACGCGACTGGGTCGAGACGATCGAGATCCGCGGGATCGGTGCCAACGCGGAGTTCGGCAACTTCCAGGGCGGCGTCGTCAATGCGGTCACTCGCACGGGCAGCAATCGGCGTTCGGTCGCAGTGCGCTCCTTCCATGAATCGGAGCGACTCACGGCGACGAACTTCGACCTCGACGAGCAGGGGGCTGAGCAGGCGGGGCGTTCGGAGTTGAGTGGTGAGGTGTCGGGTGCGTTGGTGCGCGACCGGCTCTTCTATTTCGCCGGCGCACAGGCCCTGACGCGCACCTTTCGCTCGCCCGATCTCGTCTCGACTGCGCCACGTGATTTCCTCACCGCGCGCGAGACGCAGCGCGACCTCCGCGGGATCGGCAAGCTCACCTGGCTTCGCGCACCCGGCGAACGTCTGGACGCGCTGGTGGGCGTCAGTCATAGCAGCATTGCGAACGCGGGCATCAACGGGATCGATGGAGTGTCAGCGCTGCAACGCGTACGCGCCCCCACGCTCTGGTACTCCGCGACCTGGCGACGCGAACTCTCGGAGCGCACGTCGCTCGATCTGAAGCTCGCCGGCTACGACGCGCGCGAGACGCGCGACGGCAACGGTGGGGCCGGGGTGCCGGCCGTGCGCGAACTGCGGCTCGGCAACTTGCCGTTCCAGCAGAATGCGGAGTTCAACGAACGGAGCAGTCCGTCCAGCCACTCGGCGGCCCTCGTTGCACGTCACTCCGCGCGCGCGCTCGGTGCCGAACACCAACTGGCGTGGGGAGCGGAGTTCACCGTGGGCGCTTGGAGCGACCAGCGCACCCGCAACGGCGGACTGACCTGGCGCCCCTATGTGGTCGACTCGGTGCCGTTCTCGGCGACCGATGCTGCGACGTGGACGACGACCGGAAGCGATTGGGGCGGTGAGGTCCATCTCGACAGCCGGACCAGCAGCATCGCGTACTTCGTGCAGGATCAGATCACCGTCGGCTCCCGTATCACGCTGAGTCCCGGTATCCGCTTCAGCAGTTGGACCGGGTGGCTCACGCCCTGCAGCGCGGCGGAGTCCGATCCAGTGTGCACAGGGCGATTCAAGGCGGCGAACGCGAAGGCCTTCGATCCGCGCGTCGGCGTCTCGTGGGATGTCACTGGGCGCAACACGCTTGCGCTCAAGGCGCACTGGGGCCGTTACCACCAAGGGATGTACGCGCTCTTCTTCGACCGTGCGGTGGGTGCGAACGTCTATTCCAACGAACGCTTCTACTACTCTGCGCCTCCGCTGAGTGACTCGCGAACGACGTACACCACTGCCGCACGCGACGCGGCCTCGGGGTCGACCGGCTTCTCACCGTTCTGGGACGAGCAGATCCGCAACGAGTCAGGGACGGTGAGAGGCTACCGGCAGCCATATGTGGACCAGATCTCGGCAGGCGTGGAGAAGACGCTGGGCACGCATTGGAAGGTCGAGCTGATGGGCGTGTCGCGCACCAACGGCGACATCGTCGGACTCGTGGATCGCAACATGGCCACGAACTACACCGCGCTCAGCGACATCAGGGTGGACCATCGGTTGAGCTTCGGCACGATCCTCGACGCGCAGGGGCGGCCGCTCAGGCTCGACCGACTCTGGGTCTCCAACCGTGATCTGATCGCGCAGGTCGATCGGCTCAATGAGAACGTGTTGCCGGGCGCGCCGCGCAGGTGCTTCGCCGGATGGTGCCCTGCTGACGTCGCCGCACTCACGTTCGATCCGCGCCTCGAGCTCGCGCCGATCGCGGCCGCACGGCGACGGTACGATCAGCTCACGACGACCGTCACCGCGGCGTACACGAGCTGGCGCGCCGAGGGCTCGGTGACCGTGGCACGACTCGTTGGCAACGTCGCCGGCGTGACGGGACATGGCGTGACGGGCACGCGGTTCAGCGCTGGCCCATTCGTGCGACCAAACGAGGCCGAGAACTTCCAAGGTGCGCTGCCTGACGCGACGGAGTTCGAGGCGAAGCTCTGGCTCACCGCACGGCTGCCGTTCGGCCTGCAGGGCGGACTCTTCGTCACGCACATCCTTGGTGAGCGGACCACGCCGAGCGTCACGCTGCTCGGCCGCTACCGGTACACCGATGTGTTCGGCGTGCGTGCCGACGAGGAGCTGACGCGCGCGGTGCTCGGGCAGCAGCTCTTCGTGGAGTCGCGCGGATCGCGTCACTATGCGAGCCGGAGCACGCTCGACCTGCATCTGGAGCGTGTGCTTCCGCTGCGTCTTGCGCGGCACGCTCTGATCACGGTCGACTTCTTCAATGCGCTCGGCTCACGTGCGGTGGTGCGTGCGAAGACCGATATTGATGATCAGGCGGGATCGGACCCGTCGTCGGAGCTCGGCGCGGCGAGGCAGCGGGTGGCGCCGCGGTCGGTCAGGCTTGGGATCAGGGTGGAGTAGGAACGGACGACCGTGGACATGCCGACGTTCGATCGGCGAGGACGACACTCATACCCCGAGCGGAACATGCGCCTGGCACCCTACTGGCTACTCCTTGCCGGATCGGCTGCGTTCACCGCACCCTCGGCGCGCGAGGCTCGTCGCGCCGAGTGGCAACTGAAGGTCGAGTTCGACTCGGGCATGATCTTGATCGAAGCTCGGAAGGGGGCGCTCGTGCACGTCATCGCTCCGACCGGGACGTTCCTCATCGGCGTTGAGTCGCCGGATACGCTCGCGCGTTGGGCTCGAGAGGCTCGTGAGGCGGGCGCGCGGCGTGGAGTGGGCGAGGCCGCGTTCGCGCGCCTCAGTTCGCGCCTCAGCGGTCCAGCGGAGTTCCTGCTCGAACCGGTTTTGGGCGATACCACCGGCGAGTACCTGCTCACTGGCACGAACGGCGCGTGGGATTTCATCGTGAAGCTCTCCGCCACGCAGAGCTCGGCGTTGTTCGGGGCGCTGGTGGGAGAGACTGGCGCTGGCGCGGTGCCATACCGCGATCCGTTCTTGACGACGTCGGGCCCTCCGGAGGAGTATCGACCTCACGTGACTGGAGCGTGGCACGAGAACCAGGTCGACCGCCCGGTGCAGGCGCGGGGCGTGTTGAACCGTGTGGGCTATCCAGAGGAGCTCCGCGGATATGGGATCGATGCAACGGTGCGTTTCGTGTTCATCGTCGATCCCAACGGGAGGCCGCGCCCTTCGTCGATCCGGCTGCTCGGCTCACCACATCGCTTCTTCGCCACCGCCTCACGCGACCTGCTCTTGAGATCGCGCTACGTCCCTGCGCAGCGCGCCGGAAAGCCGGTCGCGCAGATCGTGTCGCAGAACTTCGAATGGCGGGACCAGCAGCGTGAGGACGCTCTGGGATCTGAAGCCACGTACTGAACCGAGCCCTTACGCCGTGGCCCGGGACGCGTACCTTCGACCCCAGCGCGCACCCGCGCGCCGAACGCGGTACCTCGCCCGTTCCACGCTCGCCTGGAGGGATACAGGGACGAGCACCAGCCACCCTCGGGACCGCTGCCCGCCACCTGCCCCCGCCACACTGGCAGGCAACATGAAGCAGATCGCCAACGGATTGTCGATAGTTCTCTCCGCGCTCGCACCGGCTATGCTCGGTGCGCAGGCCGCTCCACCGGCGCCGACCTACACCGTGATCTCGGTCTACCGAGAGACCGTGAAGCCGGGCAAAGGCGTTGCGCACTCACTGAACGAGGAGGCGTGGGCGCGCGCCATGACCGCCGCCAAGGCGCCAAGCGGATACCTCGCACTGAGTCCGATGAGCGGCGCGGAGACCTGGTATGTGAGCGCGTACGACAACTGGGCCGCGCTCGAGGCGGCGAACAAGGCCTCTGCGGCGAGCCCGGCGCTCACCGCGATCGGCAAGCGCTATAGCGCGATGGAGGCCGATCTCATCAGTGATGGCCGCGCCATGTTCCTCACGCTCCGCGCGGACCTCAGCTTCGGGCCACCTGCCGACCTTGCTGCGAGTCGGTACTTCTCCGTCACGCGCGTCACCGTACGGCCTGGACACGCCGCTGAGTACGAGGAGAACCGCAAGATGATCAGGGCCGCGCATGAACGGGCGGGGCTCACGGATGGTTTCTCCATTTGGCAAGCGTCCTCGGGCGCACCGGCTGGCACGTATTTCGTCTTCGTCGCTCGCAAGTCCCTGAGCGAGATCGATGCCGGCGAAGCGCCGCACACCGCACCCGCCTACATCGCAGCACTCGGCGGGCCAGAAGGGCAGAAGAAGATGGCGGCGAACACCGCTGCCGCAGTGGTCAGCTCGCAGGCGGATCTCTTCGCGTTCGCGCCACAGGAGAGCGTCGTTCCGCCGGAGTGGATCGCGGCCGATTCCGCCTTCTGGAAGCTCAAGACGCCCGCGCCTCGGACGCCCTAGCACCTGTAGAGTGAGCAACGCGGCGCCGCGGACCGAGGGGTCGCGGCGCCGCGTTCTCACCTGCGGGAGTCAGCGCTCGTGCCGATCCACCGCACCCTGTACCGACAGGTAGTGCCCGACGCGACAGTCGTCCGGTCCAACGTGACTACCGCGTCGAACCCGCGCGTTCTGAACTTGCCGGCGATCGTCATCCGATATCGTTGCCCGTTGTCGAACGTCAACGTGACCGGCGACGTGACGAAACTGCTGTCCGCCGAGACGGTGCCGGGATAGTCCGTCCCTGCGTGCAGCAGGTGGATGCTCCCGGTAGAGTCATCGTGTGTCACGACGGTCGGCATGTCCATCGCCGTGACGTCGCCGCACGCGTTCTCTGTCACGCTCACGCGGGTGGCGTAGGTGCCGGAGAAATCGGACGCATGATCAGCCGCACTGACCAAGCCGCCGCCCGCCCGCGCG
>JANOWT010000477.1:0-1836 GCA_031418115.1 Gemmatimonadota bacterium | reverse complement strand
TTCATTCTCGCGTCGGTCTCGCTCGCGGTGGGATTCCTCCTGGTAACGACCTTGGTGACCGTCTCGGTGAATGAACGCATCGGTGAGATCGCGGTGATGCGCGCGATCGGCGTCGCGCGCTGGCGCATCGTCGCGCAGGTGATGGCCGAAGGGGTCGCGCTCTCCACGGTCGGTGCCACGCTCGGTATGGGACTCGGCCTCGTCACCGCGCGATGGCTCAACGGGATCCTCGCGAGCTTTCCCGGGCTGCCGGCTGCCTTCGACTTCTTCCTGTTCGAGCCGAGCGCCGCCTTTCGCTCGCTCGGCCTGATCGTGCTCTGTGGGATCGCAGCTGGCATCTGGCCCGCCTGGCGTGCGGCAACGCTGCCGATCGCGCGCACGCTTCGCGAGGAGGCAGTGGCATGACCACGCGCGAAAGGACCTTGGTGCTCTCCGCACGTGACGTGCGACGCGACTATCCGGTCGCTGGTGAGCCGGTGCATGCAGTGCGCGGCCTTTCGCTCGACGTGCGCGAGGGCGAATGGGTCGCGGTCGTGGGTCCATCGGGCTGCGGGAAGTCGACGTTACTCAACCTGCTCGGTGCGATCGACCGGCCATCAGGCGGCTCGATCGCCATTCGCGGCAAGGACGTGGCGCGCATGGGCGATGCTGAGGCGACGCGATTCAGGCTCACGGGGATCGGCTTCGTGTTCCAGCGCTTCTACCTGATGCCGACGCTCACCGCCGCGGAGAATGTCGAGCTGCCGATGTCCGAGGCGAAGATGCCGCGCGCCGAACGTGAGGCGCGCGCCAAGGAACTGCTGCGGTACGTCGGACTCGGCGAGCGCACCGGCCATCGGCCGTTCCAGCTCTCGGGCGGCGAACAGCAGCGCGTCGCGATCGCACGCGCGCTCGCCAATCGTCCCGCTCTCCTGCTCGCCGACGAACCGACCGGCGAGCTCGATGCGCGCACCGGTACGGAGATGATCGCGTTGCTCGACCGCCTCAATCGCGACGGGACGACGATCGTCACCGTGACGCACGACGAGGAGCTCGCGAGTGCCGCGCGCCGCGTGGTGCACATGCGCGACGGCGCGATCGTGGACGATGTCACCGTGCGGCCGCTGGACGTCGATCACGCGTCCGGCGCGAAGCCGGGCGAGACACGGTGATCACCCGTCTCGCGCTTCGCGGGCTGCTCGACCGCCCCTGGCGCAGCCTCTTCCTGCTCTGCGGCTTCGGCCTCGGCGTCGGGGTGATGATCACACTACTCGCGATCGGCGAGGCGATGGTCCTCCAATCGCGTGACGAGAAGCTCATCGGCGGCGGCGACGTCACCGTGTTGCCAGAGGGGCTCGATCTCGAGGTGATGAAGACCGGAGGCGTTGGCGGGATGTTCGTATCGATCCCCAATGCACGCTTCGTGCACCGGCAACTCCTCGCGTCCGCGCGGCTCGCGAGCTCGGTGACCGCCGTCGCGCCGCAGACCGACGGAGTGCTGCTCTATGTGCGCACCGGCGCCGGCGCGGAGTTCCCGGTCCGTGCACTCGGTGAGATCCCGTCCGCGTCTCGTGCCGTTGGCGCGGCGCCGGACATCGTCGCTGGTGCGTGGGAGGACGACGCGACCGACCGGCAATGGCTCGCGCCGACTCCGGCGGAGCTGCGGCATGAGATCGATCACTTCCATGTGACGCCAGCGAGTGTGCCGGTCGACGAGCGCTCGACCTGGGGTGAGTGGCACTACTTCAATGTCCTCTCGGACGATCGCAAGCGCTGGGCATTCCTCACGCTCGCCGTCGGCGGCGATGTGCCCAACGGCGAGTGGGGTGGGCAGGTGCTTCTCACGATCCACGAGGA
>JANOWT010000476.1:0-2959 GCA_031418115.1 Gemmatimonadota bacterium | reverse complement strand
CGAGTCCGCACCGCCGTCCGGCGACTTTGGAAGCTTCGGCACACCGGATGCATCGCTGGCGGTGGAGGAGTTCGGCGGATTCGGGGCGCTCGAGATCGAGTCGAGCGAAGGTGTGCACGCGTTGCCGCTCGACGACTCATTCTCCGAGACGTCGCAACCGCTTCTTGAAGCTGCTCCGGATTCGCCGTTGTCTGTCGTGGCGTCCATCGATACCGAACCGCCGCCAGGACCACGCGTGACATCAGTGGTGCTGGCGAACTCGGTCGAGTCGCTGCGCGACCGCTGCGACGCGGCCCCCGACGACTGGGGACTCCGCCGTCAACTCGCAGAGGCACTCCTCGACGACGGTCAACGCGATGCTGGCGTTGCCGAACTGGAGTCGACGCTTGCCGGATTCGAGCGCGACGGGGATCTCGACACCGCAGCCTCGGTTGCCGAGGAGATCGTTCGCATCGCGCCGACGGTGATCCGTTACCACCAGAAGCGCGTGGAGTTCGCGTTCCGGGCCAGCGACAGGATGCGTCTTGCCGAAGCGTACGTGGAACTCGCGGACGCACTGGTGAGGGACGGGCAGGCCGCGAAGGCTCGCGTCGTGTACCAACGGGTCCTCGAGATCGCTCCCGACGACATCCGCGCTCAGGCAGCGCTCGAGACGATCGCCGATGCCCCCGCTCCTGCCGAACCGGCTCCGCGACGCTCGACGACGGCGATGAAGAAGCCGGCCATCGCGGCCGCGCCGGCGCCGGCCAAGGCCGCGCCCAAGAAGCCAGCCGACGACGAGTTCGTCTCGTTGGGCGACTGGCTGCGCGACGAAGAGGAGCCCAAGAGCACGCGCATGGTGGTCGAAGAACAGGAACCCACCGGCGACGAGCAGGCGGATTTCGCCGACATGCTGCGCAAGTTCAAGCAGGGCGTCTCGGCGAACGTGGATGAAGAGGATCACGAGGCGCACTACGACCTCGGGGTCGCCTACAAGGAGATGGGCCTGCTCGACGAGGCGATCTCGGAGTTCCAGAAGTCGTTGCGTGGACCGACCAACCGCGTGCGTGCGATCGAAGCGCTCGGGCAGTGCTTCGTGGAGAAGGTGCAGCTGCCCGTCGCGGCGACGATCCTCCAGCGCGCTCTGAACGAACCGGGCGTGACCGACGAATCGCTCGTCGGTGTGCTCTACCTGCTCGGCACGATCAACGAGGAGCTGGACCTGCTTCCCGACGCCAAGAAGTTCTATCAGCGTGTCTTCGCGGTCGACATCCAGTTCCGCGACATCGGCGCGCGGCTCAACGCAGTGGAGAAGGGCCTCAAGTGACCCTCGATACACGCCTGCACACCCCTGTCGCAGCGGCGCTGCTCGAGATCCAGGCGCCGATCCGCGAGCGCCTGGACCAGGTGCCTGCGGAGATGTGGCGCATCATGCAGGCCGACGTCGCGATCGTGGAGGCGGCGAATGCGCACTTGCGTGGCATGCGCGGCAAGCTCTTCCGTCCGACACTGCTGCTGCTCGCCTCCGCAGTCGAGGATGCGCCTGAGGAGCGCGCGGTCGCGCTCGCCGCGGTCACGGAACTGGTCCACCTCACCAGCGTCGTGCACGACGATTCGGTCGATCACTCGGTGCTGCGGCGCGGCCAGCCCACGATCAACGCGCTCTTCAGTCATCAGGTCGCCGTGCTCATGGGTGACTTCCTCTTCTCCAAGGCGATCGCCGAACTGGTCCGCCTCGGGGATCTCGAACCGCTGCGCGTATTCACGCAGGCGTCGAACGAGATGACGCTTGGCGAGCTTCGGCAGCTGGCGTCCTTCGACGCGTTGAGTTTCACCGAGGCCGACTATTACACCCTGATCCGCGCCAAGACGGCCTCGCTCGTCGGCGCAGCCTGCGAGATGGGGGCGCTCGCCGGTGCGCCGCGGTTCCGTGCGCCCATGCGCCGCTTCGGTGAGCGACTCGGCATGGCATTCCAGGTGGCCGACGACCTGATCGACTATACGGAGCAGGAAGCGATCACGGGGAAGCCGAGCGGTAATGACTTGAAGGAGCACAAGGTCACGCTCCCACTCATCGCGGCGTTGCCACGGATGTCGCGGGCCCAGCGCGAGCGGGTGGAGAAGCTCTTTGCCGACCCGACACCGAGTGACGGTTCGATCGCCGAGGTCGTCGGCATCGTGACCGAGTGCGATGGGCTCGACTTCGCCCGACAGAAGGGCGAGGAGTTCGCGGAGCAGGCCGAAGAGGCACTCAACGGACTGCCGGCGTCCGACGTTCGTCAGTCCCTTTTCGATGCATTGGGGTATGTCATGGATCGACGGTCCTGATGGCGTCGCACGGGAGCGCGAAGCACCGTCCTGGTTTTCATGCGATGGTGCTGAGCATCGGGTTCGTGCTCGGAGGGTTCTTGACGCAGTTCTGCCGGATGTTCCTGCCGTCAGGGGCAGTGAAGGAGTTCCTCACGACGGGCGTCACGCCGTCGATGGGGCCCTTGAAGATCGACCTCGTTATCGTCAGTGTTGGTCTGGGACCCATCGCGCTCGACGTCTCGTTGCTGAGTCTTGTCGGGGTCCTGGCCGCCTATCTCATCGCGCGTTCGCTGTTCTAAGGAGGATTGCATGTTCGGACTGGGACCCACAGAGATGATCGTCGGCCTCGTGGTGGTGCTGCTGCTCTTCGGAGCCAAGCGCATCCCCGAGATCGCCGGCTCGTTCGGGAAGGGCATCAAGGAATTCAAGAAGAACATGAATGACGTGCAGCGCGAGATCGCGACGCCCGCTGAGCGCGATGCGCTCCCGCCGGCTTCGCCCCGCGACGTGGTGCAGCACGACGATTCGCCGGCGAAGGAGCCGCGGCGACTGCTCTGAGGTGTGAGGTGTGAGGTGTGAGGTGTGAGGTGTGAGGTGTGAGGTGAAAGGCGAAGCGGGGGACTTGGCTGAGTGCCGAGTCCCCCGCTTCGTTGCTTCCCGTCGTTACCTC
>JANOWT010000475.1:0-1784 GCA_031418115.1 Gemmatimonadota bacterium | reverse complement strand
GTAGTGATCGTGCGAGAGCAGCACGACATCGATCGGCGGCAGCGCGTCGAGCGCGAGACCGGGCGCGTGGCGGCGTTTCGGACCCGCGAACGCGAATGGCGATGCGCGCTCGCCCCAGACGGGATCCGTGAGGATGTTGAGAGCGCCGAGCTGGATCAGGAAGGTCGAATGCCCGACGGCGGTGATCCGAAGTTCCCCGCGCTCAGCACGCGGTGCGGCGTGTGTCGACGGAACGACGATCGGCGGAGCGGGGAGCGGGAGCGCCGTGGGTGCGCGGCGCACGCGCTCGACGAACCACCTGAACAAGCCTCCGAGTCCCGTGGGTGTGGAGCCCGGCCACGGATTGCGGTAGCCGCCACTCGGCTTGTGGTGCGCTGGGCGCGGCGCCGGCGCCGAGGAGTTAGATTGCATGCTCACGCGACAGGACGAGGACGAAGTCGATGGCGGAGATCAAGTGCCAGAAGTGCGGCGACACGAAGACGGGATTCGAGCGTCCGCCGTTCCCCGGCGCGATCGGGGCTCGCGTACTCGAGGGCACCTGCCCCGACTGTTGGCAGCTCTGGCTCAAGCAACAGACGATGTTGATCAATCACTACGGCCTCAACGTAATGGATCCGACTGCGCGCCAGTTCCTCACGCGGAACATGGACGCATTCCTGTTCCGCGGCGGCCAGCTGGATGAAGTGGATACGTCGAAGCAAGGGACGATCGCGCACTGATCGCGCGCCTCGAGCTTGACTTAAGTAGCAAATAGACACTAATTGCGCTCCTGATGCGCGAGCGCCTCCGCCCCTCCGCCGCACGCGCCCCCGGCGCCTCGGTCGGCACTTCACTCGATCTCGTCTGTTGCACCGCCGCCGGCCGTCACTTGGCCGTGCTCGTGGAGCCGGGCGAACGTGTGCCTGCGTGCGCGCTTCCGTGGACCATGCTCGATCCCACGGTCGCGATCGATGCCGCAGCCTCACGCTTCGCGCGCGATCGGCTCGGTCGCGCCCCGGTCTGGATCGCGCAGGTTGGCGCCTCGGGCGATGGCCGGCGGCATCCATCGGGTGCGCTGCTCTCGGTGAGCTATGTGGCGGTGGTGCCGACCGCCACGCCAGCACCGGAAGGAATGGAGTGGGTCGCGGTGACCGCGCTCGCCGGGCTCGCATCGCGCCAGCAGGCAATGGTGGCGACGGCGGTCGGGGCGTTGCGCGACCGAATGGATATCGCGCCGATCGCGTTCCGGATGCTCTCCGCAGAGTTCACACTCTCCGAGTTGCAGCAGGTGTACGAGCTCCTCCTGGGGCGTCGCCTGCACAAGGCGAGCTTTCGGCGTGCACTCCAAGGCGCCTATCTAGTGGAGCCGACCGATTCGTGGCGCTCCGAAGGCCGCGGCCGGCCGGCGCAGCTCTTCCGGTATGCCCCGCGAATACGACGTGGAGTGCGGCGCTCGGTCCGGTTCGAGTTGCTCGGCTAGGGACGGACCGGGGGAGCCAGACGGCGTTGTTCCTCGGCGGTACTTCCCAGCGGCACTCCTGGCGGCACTCCCACTGGCCAGCCGGCGCCGTGATCGCGACACGACCGTGACACCTGGCCCCACTTGCCGGGTACCGTACATAGTTGCAATGTGTACCTAACGGTAAAAAGGAGCGATGGTGCTGGCCTACCTCGACGCCTTGATCGACGCGCTCACGATCCGCGACTCCGCGGAGGTACGGCGGTTGCTCGCGCATCCACTCGCTCGCATCCTGCCGGCGATGGTCCGAGAGGAAGCGGATGCACTGACGCAGGGGCGATGCGAC
>JANOWT010000474.1:0-4575 GCA_031418115.1 Gemmatimonadota bacterium | reverse complement strand
CGTGCGCTCCATGACTTCGATGCCGCGGTGTCGGCGGCGATCCCCCACTGCACGACGAAGCCACGCAAGGCGCGGAAGAACCGCGCGCCGTCGTAGTAGCCAGCAGCGACCGCCTCGGCGACGCGCGGTGCACCGTGTGGCGCCCAGGAGCGGCGCAGCATGACGTCGACGTCGCCCTTGGTGGTCGCGAACCGCACGAGCGCCGAGTCCGCGTTGGCGATCGCCGCTGAGTCGGGAGGGGCCTGCATCACGGGCGCGGGCTGCGACGCGGGCGCTACCGCGGTCCCCGCCGCGGGGGCGCAGGCCAAGAGCGACGCGAGCGAGGCGGCGGCGACGACTGCACGAGAGGGGATCACAGGATGTCGTTCCGGAAGTGGAGACGGAGCACACGACGTCGCTGTGCGGCGCCGTTGCGATAGTCGAATGGCAAGGAGAGGCGCTGCGGTCCGTCGATAGTGCCGTTCAGCATCTTCACGCCCTTGGTGTCGCTCGAGGAGTCGGCGATGAAGCGGATCTCCTTGCCCGTGACCTCGTAGCGACCGGTGACGGTCATCGACTGGATCGGCGCGCTGCGACCGCCGGCGCGTGTGTCCGCCGTGGTGAGCGACCGCTTGAAGCGCACTGCCGCGCGGAACTTGTTGCCGGCGCGGAGTGAGAGCACCATGCGCTCGAACTCGACCAGGTAGGTCGTGCCGTCGGTGTCGGTGACGCGGTCGGCGAGCGGGAGTGGCGCGTCGTCGATCTTGAGGGCGAGGTAGGAGCCGACGGCTTGCGCGTGTGTCGTCGCGGGAACGGCAAGCGTGGGAACGGCAAGCGTGAGAACGACAGCGGCGAGAGCGAGGCGCATGCGTCGAAGCTAGGGGGGAGTGCGCGGGCGTGGAAGGCGCCTCGGGAATGGAACGACCAGAGGCGCGGTGTCCCGGTGTCGCCGAATGCGCGCGAACACCGATAGTCCGCGCCATGCTCGCCGCCATCAACGCCGCCGCCGTCCTCGGCATCGAAGCCTTCGCCGTCACCGTCGAGGTCGACGCCGCCCCCGGCCTGCCAGGCTGGACTATGGTCGGGCTCCCCTCGGGGAGCGTGAAGGAAGCACGTGAGCGCGTCGGCGCGGCACTCGTGAACGCGGGCTTCGTGCTCCCACCGCGCCGATGGACGGTGAACCTCTCGCCAGCCGACGTGCGCAAGGAAGGCACCGCATTCGACCTGCCGATCGCCATCGGCGTGCTCGTCGCGAGTGGGCAACTCGAGTCTGCGGCGGTCGAAGGACTGCTCTTCGCCGGCGAGCTCGGACTCGACGGCAGCGTGCGGCCGATCCGTGGCGCACTCCCGCTCGCCCGCGCCGCGCGGGACCGCTCGGCGCGCGCGCTCGTGCTGCCTGCGGCCAACGCACCCGAGGCCGCGCTGCTGCGCGATGTTCGGCTCGCGCCCTGTGCGACCCTGCGCGCGCTGGTCGACGACCTCCGCTCCGGCCGTCTCCCCGAAGCACCGATCGTGCCGCCACCTACAGACTCGGCACCTGACACGGACTTCGCGGAGGTGGTCGGGCAGCGGGTCGCGAAACGCGCGCTCGAGATCGCCGCCGCCGGTGGGCACAACCTGTTCCTCGTGGGTCCACCCGGGGCGGGGAAGACGATGCTCGCGCGCCGACTCACGTCGATCCTCCCGCCGCTCGACGACGACGCACTGCTCGAGGTCGTCGCGGTGCACTCCGTTGGCGGCATCCTGCCGGCCGGTGCCGTGCCGGCGCGCACGCCGCCGTTCCGCGCGCCGCATCACACCATCAGTCTCGCCGGGCTCATCGGCGGCGGGCCGGGCCCACGCCCGGGCGAGGTGAGCCTCGCACACCGCGGTGTGCTCTTCCTCGACGAGATGCTGGAACTGCCGCGCTACGTGCTTGATGCGATGCGCCAACCGATCGAGGACGCGCGCGTGGTGATCGCGCGCGCGGCGCACGCGGTCGCCTTTCCGGCGCGCTTCCTCTTGGTGGGCGCCGCGAACCCCTGCCCCTGCGGCTTCGACGGGGATCCCTCGGGCCGGTGCCGCTGCTCGGCTGCCGACATCGCGCGGTACCGATCAAGGCTCTCTGGTCCACTCGCGGATCGGATCGACCTGCACGTGCGCGTGGGGGCCGTCGCGCTCGCGGACCTCGGGCAACTCGGGCGCGAGGAGTCGAGTGCTGCCATCAGGGTGCGCGTCGGTGCTGCACGTGAACGCCAGCGCATTCGCTACCGCGTGCTTCCGGGCGTCCGCTGCAATGCCGAAGCGCCCGGGAGATGGCTGCAATCGCATGCCGCGCTCTCCGAGCCCGCACGCGAACTGCTCGGCACCGCCGCCGAGAAACTGCGGCTCTCGGCGCGGGCGTATCACCGCACGCTTCGCGTGGCGCGTACGGTCGCCGATCTCTCCGGTGAAGAGGCCATCGACCCGGGCGCCCTCGCCGAGGCACTGATGTTCCGCCCGGCGGTCGACGCGCCCTGACACGGTGCGTGGTGGGCAATAGCTTTCGCGAATGCCGACCGCACCTTTTCACGCGCCGTTGAACGCTGCGCCGGACCCGATCACGCCGGACCCGATCGCACTGGGTCCGATCGCACACGACAAGGAAGCGCGTCTGATCGCCTGGTTCCGCGCGCAGGGCTCCGCCCTCATCGGTTTCTCGGGCGGCGTCGACTCCGCGTACCTCGCGTGCATCGCGCTCGAGGCACTGGGCGCCGAACAGGTGCTCGCGGTGATCGGCCGCAGCGCGTCGTACCCGGAAGCGCAGTGGACGAGAGCGCGCGAAGTCGCGGACCGATTCGGCGTGCCGGTGCTCGAGGTGAACACCGACGAGCTCAACGACCCGCGCTACGCGGCGAACCCCACCGACCGCTGCTACTTCTGCAAGAGCGAACTCTGGTCGCGCCTCGCGCCGCTCGCGGCCGAGCGTGGGCTTGCGGTCGTGGTCGACGGGACCAACGCGGACGACCTCAGCGATCATCGTCCGGGTGGGCGCGCGGCGCGTGAGCGCGGAGTGGCGTCGCCGCTCGCCGACCTCGGTCTGACCAAGAGCGAGATCCGCTCGCTCTCCGCGGTGCGTGGCATCCCCACTTGGGACCAGCCGTCCTCGCCCTGCCTCTCGTCGCGCCTGCCGTACGGCACTGCCGTGACGCCATTGAGACTGCGTACCGTCGAGAGCGCCGAGGCGTCGCTGCGCGCACTGGGGATCGAGGGGAACCTGCGCGTTCGCTACTTCGGTAGTACGGCGCGAGTGGAACTCGACCGGGGGCTCGTGGCGTATTGGAGCGTAGGGGATGCGCGAGCGCGGCTCGATACGGCTGTCCGCGCCGCGGGATTCACCGAAGTCGAAGTCGACCCGCGCGGCTTCCGCTCGGGCGGGCTCAACGTGCTGGCCGGCGTCACCGCTGGGGAGGTCTGATGTTCGGTTGCATGTTCCGGATGGGCTGCGCGATCGTGCTACTCATCCTCGGTGCGTTGGGCTGGCAGTTCCGCGACAAGTGGGTTCCCAAGGCGAAGGCACTGTTCACCGCGGAGGCACCTGCATCGACCGCAGGCTGGGCCCCGATCACCGCCGCCGGTGGTACGAGGGCCAAGGAGCGGATCGCGTCGCTCGGTCGTCGTGGCGGTCCGGCCTATGTCACGCTCACACCTACCGAGTTCGCCTCGTACGTGCTCGGCAGCGCGCTCAGCACGGTGGCTGCAGGCGACACCTCGACGCAGGCGGTCGTGCAGGACGGGATGCTCTATATCCGCACTCGCATCCGTCTCTCCGACCTGGGCGGCAAGGACGCGCTCGGTCCTCTCGCGCGGATGTTCAACGACACCGAACCGCTCATGGTCGCTGGTACGCTCTCGGCGGTGCGTCCGGGGCTCGCGCAGTTCCGACTGAAGGAAGTCGCCGTGCGCGACGTCAAAGTGCCGCGGTCGGCCGTCGGTGCGCTCGTGAAGCGTTGGGGCCCGACGCCGCGTCCCGATAGTCTCGCGACCGACGGTCTCCCCGTCACGCTGCCGAGCGACGTGGTGGACCTCCGCATCGCCGACGGCAGGATCACGCTCTACAAGAAGACGCCTTGAACCGTCGCGTTCTGATCGTCGACGACGAAGCGGGCATTCGCGCCGCGCTCGCGCAGCTCTTGGAGTACGAGGGCTACGAGGTGCGCGCGGTCGCGAGCGGAAAGGAAGGACTCGCCGAGTACGCGTCGTGGAAACCGCAACTCACCTTCCTCGACGTGAAGATGGCGGGGATCGACGGGCTCGAGACGCTCAAGCGCCTGCGCGCCGCCGACCCTGCTGCCGTCGTGGTCATGATCTCGGGGCACGCGAGCATCGCCGACGCGGTCGAGGCGACGCATCTGGGTGCGTACGACATCCTTGAGAAGCCGCTCGACACGGACCGCATCCTGGTCACGCTGCGCAACGCGATCGGGCATCTCGACTTGCGCGAGGAGAACGATCGGCTTCGCGCGAAAGTCGAGAAGCATGGGGAGATCGTCGGTCGCTCCGGTCCGGTGCGCTCGCTCGTCGATCAGATCGCGCGCGTGGCGGGAACGGCGGCGCGTGTGCTCATCACCGGCGAGA
>JANOWT010000473.1:0-3492 GCA_031418115.1 Gemmatimonadota bacterium | reverse complement strand
AGCGAACGCGCCGGTCGAGCGAACCGCGGATTCTTCTCGAGCTTCCAGTACGTCACGCTCATCCTCGGCCAACTGCTCGCGCTCACCGTGCTGCTCGTACTGCAAGCCACGCTGAGCGAGGCGCAGCTGCATGCGTGGGGCTGGCGCATCCCGTTCGTGTTCGGTGCGCTCGCTGCAGTCGTGGCCGTCTGGCTGCGCCGCTCACTCGACGAGACGGCAAGCTTCACCAAAGCGCAGTCGCACGAGTCGGGCCTGCGCGCGATGCTCAAGCATCCACGTGCGGTCGCGGCGACCTTCGGCCTCACCGCGGGCGGTGCGCTCTCATTCTACGTGTTCACGACCTACGCGCAGAAGTTCCTCGTGAACACGACCGGCTTCAGCAAGGCGACCGCGTCGCAAGTGAACGCCGCCACGCTCGTGGTCTTCATGCTCGTGCAGCCACTCTTCGGCGCGCTCTCCGACCGGATCGGTCGTCGGCCCCTGCTCATCACCTTCGGACTGCTCGGCACGTTGGGCATCGTGCCCATGCTCACCGCGCTCGAGACCGCACGGTCGCCGCTGCAGGCGTTCGCGCTCCTCACGGCGGCACTCATGGTGGTCTCGTGCTACACGTCGATCAACGCGGTCGTGAAGGCCGAGCTCTTCCCGACCGAGGTGCGCGCACTCGGCGTGGCGTTGCCGTACGCGCTCGCGGTCTCGATCTTCGGTGGCACCGCCGAGTACGTGGCGTTGGCGCTCAAGGGCGCTGGGCACGAGCGCTGGTTCTATTGGTATGCGACGGCGATCGTCGCCTGCTCGCTCGTGGTCTACGCGGCGATGCCCGACACCAAGAAGCACTCGCGGATCGTCGAGGATTGATCGACGCCGGTGCAGTCGAGGCCCGCGCCGTCGCGGCAGGAGCGCTCGGCGCCGGCGCAGTGGTGGCCGCGCGCGCCGACCCGTAGCTTCTGCGGTTCGGAGTTCCCGTCCAAGACCCGGCCCCCTCTCCTGCTTGCGGAGTCACCAGATGCGCCGTTCCACGACCCTGATCGCCCTCCTCGCCCTCACTGTCGTGGGGTTGGGAGCCCAGACTCCGACCCACCCGCTCGACGGACTCTCGGCACGAGAGCATTGGGTGATCTACGACGCGCTGATCGCATCGGGGCGCACCGACAGCACGACCAGCTACTTGTACATCGGTCTCAATGAGCCGCCAAAGGCCGAAGTCCTCGCCTGGCGCGCCGGTCAGCCCTTTCGGCGCGAGGCGTTGGTGCATGTCGTCCAGGGACTCCGCGGCTATGAGGCGATCGTCGACCTCGCCGGCAAGAAGGTCGTCTCATGGACCGAGGTGCCTGGGCGCCAGTACATGGCGAATGCCGAGGAGAGCTCTGCGGTCGATCGGCTCGTGCTCGCCGACCCGCGCGTGCGCGAGGCCATCCGCAAGCGCGGCATCACCGACCTTTCGCTCGTCGGTTGCAGTCCGTCCAATCACGGCTACTTCGATCAGCCGGAAGAACGTGGCAGACGGATACTGCGCGTCGACTGCGGGACCGATCATGGCCGCGTGACCGGCTACGGCGAGAACTTCGAAGGTCTCGTGATCGTGGTCGATGCAACGGACAACAAGATCCTCCGTGTCACGGACTCTGGAGTGCGCCCATTGACCGGCGCTTACGGCGATCACGACGACGAGGCGATCGGCCCCACGCGCGAGACGCCCAACCCGGTGTCGATGGTGCAGCCTCTCGGCCCGTCATACAAGCTCGACGGCCAGCAGGTCAGCTGGCAGAACTGGAAGTTCCAGTTCCGCGTCGATCCGCGTCGTGGCATCGTCGTCTCGAGCGTGAAGTACACCGACGGCGGCCGCGATCGGTCGGTGATGTACCAGGGCTCGCTCTCCGAGCTCTTCGTGCCGTACATGGACCCGAGCGAGCCATGGAACCGTCAGGGCTTCTTCGACTTGGGCACCTATCCGTCGCTCTTCGGCGGTATCGCCAGCAGCTTGGAGCGCGGCGTCGAGTGCCCGGAGTATGCGACGTACTTCAACGCGATGGTCGTGAACCCCAACGGCCGTCCGCGTGAACGTCAACGCGCCGCCTGTCTCTTCGAACGGTCGGCGGGCGATGTCGCGTGGCGCCATGGGCGCGAGGGCGGCAGCGTCGTCACCACACGTGTGAAGCGCGACCTCGTCCTGCGCATGTACATGACCGCCGGCAACTATGATTATCTGTTCGACTGGGTCTTTCAGCAGGACGGCACGCTCAAGATGGACGCGGCGGCCACCGGCATGGACGCGACCAAGACGGCGGCAGGCACCGCCGCCGACGAACAGTTCGGCCGCCTGATCGCACCGGGGCGCGTCGGCATCAACCACAGCCACTTCTTCTCGTTCCGCATCGACCTCGATGTCGATGGCACTGGCAACTCGTTGATGGTCGACCGTCTGCTCCCGCAGCGACTGCCGGCCGACAACGCGCGCCGTAGCCTCTGGACCGTGCAGACCGATGCCGCGCGCACCGAGCGCGAGGGGATGCGCATGTCGACCATGGAGAAGCCCGAGTTCTGGCGCTTCGTGAACCCGTCCGTGAAGGGTCCGTTCAGCGGCTTCGTCGGCTACCAGATCGACAGCCATAGCGCGATGAGCCTGCTCGCTCCCGACGACTACATGCAGAAGCGAGCCGCTTTCACCGAGCACATGCTCTGGGTCACGCCGTACGATCGGCGCGAGCTCTACGCGGCCGGTGATTATCCGACCAACCACACCGCTGGCGACGGCCTGCCCACCTGGACCGCCGCGAATCGCCCACTGGCCAACACCGATCTCGTCGCCTGGGTCACGATGGGCTTCCACCATATCCCGCGCCCCGAGGACTGGCCGCTCATGCCGGTCGCGCGGCACAGTTTCGAGATCCGCCCAGTTGGGTTCTTCTCGCGGAACCCGGCGATCGACCTTCCCCGGCCCTGACCTCCCATGCGCTCATCGATTCGTTCCCTCTCCTACTGCGCCGTCGCCTCAGCGCTCGGCGTCGCACTCACAGCGCCGCTCACCGCGCCACTCTCGGCACAGTCAGCGTCACTCGTCTACACGCTCGGCAAGGACACCGTCGCGATCGAACAGTGGACGCGCACCGCGACCGCGCTCGACGGCGAGATGGTGCAACGCAACGGCGCGGTGGTCGCGCGCATCCGCTATCGCTTCGCGCTCGGCCGTGACGGCCGTATCACCACCGCGAGCCTCGCACGCATGCAGGCCGACGGCACGCCATTCCCCAACGCCGCATCAGAGACGCGCTTCATATTCAGCGTCGACTCCGCCGTGCGCGAGGTCGTCTTCGCCGACAGCACGCCGCGCCGCGCGTTCGCGGCCCGGAATGCGATGCCGAATCTCCCGACCTTCGTCTACGGCCCCTTCGAACTACTCGCCGCGCAGCGTCGTCGCGGCACCGCCGTCGACTCGGTCCCCGCACTGGGCGCCGGCGGCACGCCGAACTTCGTCGGATTGAAGGCGCAGAG
>JANOWT010000472.1:0-16434 GCA_031418115.1 Gemmatimonadota bacterium | reverse complement strand
GGCGCGATGGCCCGCATTGCCCTCACCAAGGACAGCTGAACATGCCGAACGCGACCCCCGGTGGCGAGAAGAAGTTCAAGTCGCTCACGAAGAAGCAGGTCAGCTACTTCGAGAAGCGGCTGCTCGAGGAGCGCAAGCGCGTCACCAAGGAGCTCGTCCACTACGACGAGACCTTCGGCAACACGCCGCAGGGCGCCGACGGCGACCTGAGCTCCTACTCGTTCCACATGGCCGACCAGGGCACCGATGCGATGGAGCGCGAGAAGGCCTTCCTCTTCGCGAGCAAGGAGGGGCGCTTCCTCTGGCACGTGGACCAGGCGCTGCGCCGGCTCTACCGCCAGCCAGAGGAGTTCGGGAAGTGCCACAGCTGCGGCGGCGAGGTCGGTTTCGACCGGCTCGACGCGCTGCCGCACGCGCGCTTCTGCATCGAGTGCAAGCAGCGTGAGGAAGATGGAAAGAAGTAGCGGTCGCGTGATGCTGCCGTCGCGATTCCTCGGGATCGCGGCGGTGGTGGTGGTGCTCGACGCCTTGACCAAGATGATCGCGGTCGATCGGCTCACGCCGGCGTATCTGCCGCACGCCTTGTGGGGCGAGTGGGTGCGGCTGACGCTCGTCTACAACCAGGGCGCGGCGTTCGGGTTGCATCTGGGCGCGTATTCGCGCTGGATCTTCATGGCGCTCACATTGGTCGCGCTCGTGGTCATGTGGCGGCTCTACCGTCAGGGCCCGCACGACGCCGCGTGGCGCAACTGGGCGCTCGCGCTCGTGAGCGGTGGTGCGCTCGGCAACCTCGTCGACCGCGTGCGTAGCGCGCGCGGCGTCGTCGACTTCCTCGATGTGGGGGTAGGCGCATGGCGATGGCCGACGTTCAACATCGCCGACATCGCCGTGAGCAGTGGCGCGATCATCCTCGCGGTGGTGCTCTGGAACGAGGAAGAAGAGAAGGCGGCGTCGCCTTGAGCGAACCCCTCGGTCCCGGTTCCTACAGCTTCGCCACCGACGACGTCTCGGGCGAACGGCTCGATCTCGCGGTCGCGCGATTGACCGGGCTCTCGCGTACGCAGGCGGCGACGTTGATCGCCACCGGAAAGGTGACCATCGAGGGCCGCTCGGAGCGGGCGAGTTTCCGTTGCATGGCGGGCGAGTCGATCGACCTGACGATCCCGGTGCCGCCGGGACGGGAGATCACCCCAGAGCAGATCCCGCTGCGGATCGCGTTCGAGGACGACGACATCGTCGTCGTCGACAAGCCGGCCGGTATGGTCGTGCACCCCGCGCCGGGTAACTGGACGGGCACGCTGGTCAACGCGCTCATGGGGCGGGGCCAGGGACTCGCCGAGGGCGCTGCGCCGGAGCGCGCTGGCCTCGTGCACCGGCTCGACAAGGAGACCTCGGGACTCCTGCTCGTGGCCAAGACCGACCGAGCACTGCGGCTGCTGAGCGAGGCACTCGCGGCGCGCCGGATCATGCGGCGCTATGCCTGTCTCGCGTGGGGGCATCTCGACGCGGACTTCGTGAGCGTGGACAAGCCGCTCGCGCGCGACCCGAACGACCGGACTCGCGTCGCGGTGCGTCCCGAGGGGCGGCAGGCCAAGACCGATTTCCATCGCCTCGCGCGCTTCGACTCGGCCGAGTTGTTGCGGGCGCATCTGCACACCGGGCGAACCCACCAGATCCGCGTACATCTCGCGTCGATCGGGCATCCGGTCGTCGGGGACGACACTTATGGCGGAGGGGGCGGACGGCGACTCGTCGCTCTGCCTCCCAAGCGACATTTCCTTCATGCCGCCTGGCTCGTCTTCACTCACCCGGTGTCGGGCCTCGAGGTCGACCTGAGGTCTCCGCTTCCGGATGACCTTCGGAAGTCGCTCGCCACAGTGGCGGGAGAACCTGAATGGTTTGCCCACCCCGATCCCCTGGAGTACCTTGGCTTCTATAGAGCGACCGGCTGAATCGTCACTACCACGGTATCTCGTGGTGGTCGCGGGGCAGCAGCGGTTCGCCTGGGAGTTGGACGTCATCAGGGAGATCGTGCCCACTCCGGTGGTCACGCGGCTTCCGGGGGCGCCCGTCTGGGTGCTGGGCCTGCTCAACTTGCGGGGCCGGGTGGTGACGGTCGTCGATCTCGCCGCGCGCATGGGACTCGCGAGCGGAACCGGTGCGTCGATCGTGGTGCTCGAACTGGACGACAGGATGTTGGGCGTGCGCGTGGATGATGTGCGCTCGGTGGCGAATGCCGAGGACGCTACGGTGGAACCCGTGGAAGCGGCGCGTGCCGCGGACGGGCTCGTGGCGGGAATGGTCCGGCTTGCGGAAGGTCCGGCGGCGCTCGTCGACGCACGGGCGTTCGCGCGGTCGGTCCTGATAACGGTGTGACGGTAGACCATCTCTAAGCGGGGGACATGTGGCTCCGACGGTTCTGATCTGTGACGATGCGATCTTCATGCGCACCATGGTGGGTGACATCCTGACGCAGGCGGGGTTCGAGATCGTGGGCGAGGCCGAGACCGGCGTGCAGGCGGTCGAGAAGTACCGGCTGCTGCGGCCGGACCTCGTGACGATGGACATCGTGATGCCCGACATGGGCGGCATTGACGCGGTGCGTGCGATCACGAAGCTCGACCCCAACGCGAAGGTGCTGATGTGCAGCGCGATGGGACAGCAATCGCTGGTGGTGGAGGCGATCCAGGCAGGCGCGAAGGACTTCGTCGTGAAGCCCTTCCAGCCGAGTCGCGTGCTCGAGGCGGTGCAGCGGGTCCTCGGCTGAGCCGGCGCAGGCACCGCTCCTTCTCTCCTCACTCCCTCCTGCCGCGTGGATCCGTCCCGCTACGCCGACCTCTTCCGCACCGAGAGCCGTGAACAGCTCTCGGCGCTCAATCGCGCCCTGCTCGCACTGGAGCAGGGCGAGGCGATGCGTGAGCCCGTGGACGCGATCTTTCGCGGCGTACACACGATCAAGGGGATGAGCGCGACGATGGGCTACACCGCCGTCGCCGAGTTCTCGCATGAGCTCGAGTCGTTGCTCGACAAGGTGCGCACGGGGGAGCAGGGGCTCACCGCGGAGTTGATGGACGCGCTCTTCGCGGCGGCCGACGCGCTCGAGGATGGGATCGAGGCAGCGCGCGAGGACGACGCGCTCTCGCCGGCGATGAAGCGCGTGCTCGAGCGGCTGCACGACGTGGCCGGTGGGCGCGCCACCGCGGAGTTCCGCGTCGCGCGTCCGAGCGAGGCGTTCCGGGTGACCTCGGAGTTCAGCGCTGCGCTCGGCGTCGTTGACGCGACGCCGGCGCCGGTCGGAGCCGCGGCGTCCGGGCCAACAGCGTCTGGGCCGACAGCGTCCGGGCCGACAGCGAAGTTGCGTGTGGTGCAGTCCGCCTCGACGCTCCTGCCCGGTGTGCGCGCCTTCATGATCGTCCAACGCCTGCGCGAACTGGGCGAGATCATCGCGAGTACGCCGTCGGTGGACGTACTGCAGGCGGCGACCACACCGCAGCGGTTCGAGGTGCATCTGTCGACGAGTGCCGGCGCGGCCGAGCTCGAGCGCGCGGTGCGCAGCGCGGGCGATGTGGACGAGGTGACGGTCGCGCTGAGTGCGATCGCTCCGACCGCGATCGCCCCGGCCGCCGTCGCCGCCGCCGCGCGTCCGGACTTCCGGCGACGCGTCACCGATGTCGACGAGGGTGACGATCTCACCTCCACGTCGGAGCGTGCGACCCCGGTCGCGGCCCGCACTCGCCACGTCCGGATCGAACTCTCGCGCCTCGACGCACTCCTCGACCTGATCGGCGAACTCGTGATCGTGCGCGGACGGCTTGGCGCGATCACCCGCGCGCTCGCGCTGCCGGCGCTGCAGGAGGCGATGACCGACGCGACGCGGTTGATCGGCGATCTGCAGACGGAGATCATGACGAGTCGACTGGTGCCGGTGGGGCAGGTCTTCGACCGGTTCCCGCGCCTGGTGCGAGATGTCGCGCGGCAACTCGGCAAGGACGTGCTCCTGTCGATCGAAGGCAAGGAGATCGAACTCGACCGCTCAGTGCTCGACGAGATCGCGGAGCCGGTGGTGCACCTGCTGCGCAATGCCGTCGATCATGGGCTCGAGCTGCCCGAGGTACGCGAGGCGACGGGCAAGCCGCGCGCGGGGCGTCTCACGCTCTCGGCTCAGCGCGATCGATCGTCCGTGCTCGTCACCGTGCGCGACGACGGGAAGGGGATCGACCGGGCGCGCGTGCTCACGCGCGCGATCGAACTCGGGATGGTCGCGCCGAGCACGGTGCAGCTCGATGACGAGACGCTGTTGCGCTGTATCGCGCAGCCGGGATTGTCGACCGCCGAACAGGTGACCGATGTCTCCGGACGCGGCGTGGGGATCGATGCGGTGCAGAGCCGGGTGCGGACGATGGGTGGTTCGCTCGAGGTGAGCACCGAGTCGGGCGTCGGCACGACGGTGACGATCCGACTGCCAGTGACACTCGCGATCGTGCGGGCGCTGCTGGCGCGCGTCGGGAACGAGCGCTACGCGCTCCCGCTCACGCACGTCCGCGAGACGATGGAGCGGATGCCGGCGACGATCCGGCAGGTGCAGGGGCGCGACGTGCTCGTGCTCCGCGACGAGGTGCTGCCGGTGCTGCGGCTCCGTGACGTGGTGCGGTTGCCACCCGGGCAGGAGCCGGTGATGGAGGAGATCGTGGTGATCGAGCGCGGGGATCGCCGCGCCGGACTGGTGGTCGATGAGCTCACTGGACAGGAGGACATCGTGGTGAAGTCGTACGACGCGGTACGGGACGGAATGGCGCTCTTCAGCGGTGCGACGATCCTGTCGGACGGGGCACCAGCCCTGATCGTCGACGTGGCGAGCCTCCTATGAGCCTCTCCTTCGGAACAGGTGACGATCTCCGCCAACTCACGCCACGCCAGCTCGACGGCCTGCGAGAGGTGGCGAACATCGGTGCCGGCCATGCGGCGACGGCGCTCTCGCAGATGACCGATCAGCGGA
Organism: Gemmatimonadota bacterium; assembly: GCA_031418115.1. Lineage (GTDB taxonomy): Bacteria > Gemmatimonadota > Gemmatimonadetes > Gemmatimonadales > Gemmatimonadaceae > Pseudogemmatithrix. The sequence goes on along the minus strand of JANOWT010000472.1, from coordinate 11,438 downwards.
TCATGATCAGCGTGCCGCAACTCTCGATCGCGTCGATCGACGACATGCCGAACCAGATCGCGGAGCCGGAGGAACCGGTGGCTGCGGTGCTGATGCGGATGGAGGGAGACCTGACCGGGCTCACGCTGCTCGTCTTCCCGCATCCGATCGCGCTGCGCGTGGCCGGACTCATGATGCGCCGGACCGTGACGACGTTGGGTGCGATCGAGGAGTCGGCGATCAAGGAGGCGGGGAACATCCTCAGCGCGGCCTACCTCAATGCGCTCGCCGACTTCATGCACATGACGCTCCTGCCGTCGCCGCCGAGCCTCGCGGTCGACATGAGCGAGGCGGTGCTGAGCTCGACGTTCGTGGCGAGTGCACACGGTGCGTCGCAAGTGGTCTGTGTGGAGAGCGAGTTCGAGTTGCAGGACGTCAACGAACGGCTGCGCGGGTTCTTCCTGCTCCTTCCCGATCCGCCGAGTCTGCAGAAGATCCTCAAGGCGATCCACGTCGCGTGAGCGATCCCACCGGCACCCGGATCTCGCCGCGGGACCGTGAGGTCCTGCGCGGCTTCGCGCGTCGGATCGATCCGGCGGACGCCGGGGCGCACAACAACCTCGGCGTGCTCTACTTCAGCAAGGGGCTGTACGAGGAGGCCGTGGCGGCGTTCACGCACGCGCTCGACCTCGACCCCAAGATGCAGGTCGCGCAACGCAACATCGAGGTCGCGTACTTCAACACCGGCTACTACGACCAGCGGGTGAGTGAGCTGCGCGAGCGGATCCGCATGCGCGCCGACGACCGCGAGGCGCGCTGGGACCTCGGTCGCGCATTCGCGTTGCTCGGGCAGCACGAGGACGCGATCCCCGAGTTCCGCGCGTTGCTGCAACAGAAGCCCAACGACGTCGCGGCGATGATCCAACTCGGTCTCTCGGAGAAAGCGAGCGGCCGACTCGGCGAGGCCCTGCTCTGGTTCCGGCAAGCGCTCGCGAGCGATCCGTCGAGCTCGTTGCTGCACTTCTACGTCGGCGAGGTGCTCTACAACCAGGGCGCGTTCGAGGATGCGCTGAGTGCGATGCGCACGGCGATCCAACTCAATCCCGACAATCCCGACGCGCACTTCCTCCTCTCGTTTGTGCTCGGCGACATGGGGCAGCATGCGGAGGCGCAGGCGGCGTCCAAGCGGGCGGTGCACCTGAACCCGTCGCTCGCGAGAGCGCAGGCGAACCTCTCGCTCGACCAGTACGATCCCAAGAAGTACGAGGAACTGCTCCCTGGGAGACAGTCGCGACGGTCGCAGGCGCAGATGGCGATCGCCGAGGGCGAACCGCTCGCGCAATACACGCTCGGCCTGGCGTACCGGCAGCAGGGATACATCGCCGAGGCGATGCGCGCATACCAGAGCGCACTCGAGCGCGGCGAGGATCGCGCGCTGGTGATGCAGGCGATGGCCGAGTTGCACCTGATCCAGAAGGACCCGCGACCGGCGATCGAGCTCTACGACACGTTGCTGGCGACGCGGCCCGACAGCCCGAAGCTCTGGAACGAGCGGGGCGTCGCACTGCATCAGGCAGGAGAGCACGCGGCTGCCGCCGAGAGTTACGCGCAGGCACTCGCGATCGACGCCAACTACGCGCTCGCGCGCAACAACCTCGGCGTCGCGCTCTTCCACGCGCGCCAGCCCGAGGACGCGATCGACGCATTCCGTCTCGCCCTCAAGGCCGACGCCGGGCTCGTGAAGGCACGGCTCAACCTCGCCCTGCTGCTCACGCGTGGGCATCGGTTCCAGCTCGCGCTCGAGGCGTACCGACAGGTGCTCGACACCGCGCCGCAGAACGCGGTCGCGTGGAACGGCATCGGGACGGTGCTCGCCGAGCTGCGCAAGTTCGCCGAGGCGAAGACCGCGTTCGCACGGGCGATCCAGTCCAAGCCCGAATCCGCCGAGGCGCACTACAACCTGAGCTTCACGCTCTCCAACCTCGGCGACTTCGAGGGTGCGCTACGCGAGACGAAGCTCGCGCTCGAGCTCGACCCCTACTACGTGGCGCAGAAGTTCTCGCTCGCGATCGACCTCGAGTACGAGGACCCCGACCTCTCGGTGGTCCCGGACCTCGGGGGCGAACAGCGCCTCACCACGGAGGTGGACACCTTCACCTTCGACCCGACGCTGCTCGACTCGATCTTCACGGAGCTCGCGCCCATCCCGGAGGTCGCGCCACCGCTCGAGAGCGATCCCTACCGGCTCGCGGCGGACTACCTCTCCAAGGGACTCACCGACCGCGCGATGTCCGAGACGCGGAGAGCACTCGCGCGCGGCGCCGATGCGGTGGCCGGAAACGTGCTGCTCGGCGAGGCGCTCGGGCGGCAGGGCGCGTGGGGAGATGCGCTCGAGCGGTTCGAGGACGCACGCGAGCATGATGCGGGGCATCAGGGCGCGTTGCGCGGTCAGGTGCAAGCGCTGCTCATGCTCGGCCGCGGCACCGAGGCGGGCGAGGCCGCCGAGTCACTCGTGGGGCTCGCGCCGGACGACGCCGACGCGCTCATGCTCGTCGCGACCGCGAGGTTCGAGTCTGGTGAGGCCGACCGCGCGCTCGAGGCGCTCGCGCACGCGCGGACCGTGGCGCCGCAGCGTGCCGACGTGCTGCGCGGCATCGGCAATATCACGCGCGCACTCGGCGACCTCGACTCGGCGATCGCCGCCTACCGGCACGCGCTCATGCTCGACGCCGACTTCGCTGCCGTGCGATTCGACCTCGCGCAGCTGCTGCTGCAGCGCGGGCTCTTCGCCGAGGCGGAACAGGAACTCGATGCGGCGCTCGACGCCGTGCCGACCTACGCTGACGCGACGCTCGCGCTCGCTGGGGTCTACCGTGTGAGTCACCGGGTGCGCGAGGCGTTGCTCTTGCTCGTGGAGTTCCTCGAACGCGATCCGTACAGCTTCACGGGCCTCCTTGCGCTCGGCGAGCTGCTGCTCGAGGAGGGACGAGTGAACGACGCAGCGGTCGCGTTCCAGCGGATCCTGCGGTTCGACGAGACGCACGTGGGAGCGATCTTCTACCAGGGCGTGCTGCTCGCGGGGCAGGAGCGGTTCCGCGAAGCGCTCGCGTCGTGGCGCAAGGTGGCGATGCTCGCGCCCGACAGTGACTGGGCGCGCCGAGCGTTCCGCGAGTCGCGTCAGGTGCAGCACCGCCTTGAAGGCGGTGACGCGCCCGTCGGCGTGAGTGACGGAGCGGGCTGATGGCGATCGAAGGCCCGCTCAAGGAGCTCGGCATCCATGACGTCTTCCAGCTGCTCGATCTGAGCCGGAAGACCGGGATGCTGCTCGTCACCTCGGAACTGCGTGACAACGAGGGGACGGTGCTCTTCGAGAACGGGAAGATCGTGAGCGCGACGATCCGGTCCAACCCGCACCGGCTCGGCGATCTGCTGATCCGCTCGGGTCGTCTCGCCGAGATCGACATGATGCGCGCTCAGGCGTTGCAGCAGCGCGGTGATCGCCGCCGGCTCGGCGAGATCCTGATCGCGCTCGATCTCGTCACACCCAAGGAGATCGAACGGCAGATGCGGCTGCAGATCGAGGCCGTGGTGTTCGAGTTGATGTCGTGGCGCGAGGGCTTCTTCCGGTTCGAAGAGGGGCTGAGTGAGGAGCAGCTGCGAGAGGCGGGCGTGCCGCTGAGCACCGAGTCGCTGCTCATGGAGGGTGCGCGCCGCATCGACGAGTGGTCGCGCATCGCCGACCGGGTGCCCAACCTCTCGATGGTGCCGTACCTCACGCCTCCCGACGAGGAACATCCGGCCCTGCTCGATCTGCTGCCGACCGAGTGGCAGGTGCTGGCGCTGATCGACGGGGTGATCGACCTGCGCGAGATCTCGGCAACGCTCGCCATGAGCGAGTTCGACGTGGCGCGCATCACGTACGGCATGGTGAGCACGGGCGTGATCCGGCTCAAGCAGCCCGAACGTCCCTCACGCGCGTTGCAGTCGCCGCGTGACAGCGCGGCACACGACCCGCACATCACGCCGGTCGACACGGCGGCGGAACCGCTCTGGCGCGGAGCGGCGGCGTTCCGTCGGGGCGCGTTCGAAGAAGGGATCGCGGTCTGGCGACAGTTCGCGAAGTCGATGCCGCAGTACCCGGGGTTCGCATCGATCCTCGACGGCATCTCGGCGGCGACGACGCTCATGCAGGTCCTCGAGCGGGAGGTGCCCGGTGGCCGGTGACGACATCCACGCGATGAGCGAGACGCTGGCGGCGGATCCGGGGAGCCTGGTCTTCCTGCCGCTCGCCGAGGCATTGCTCGCGCGCGGCGACCTCGTGCGCGCGTCGCGCATCGCGCAGCGCGGTGCCGCACGGCATCCTGGGCAGATCGAGGCGCACGACCTCGTTGCCCGACTCGCGCTCGCGCAGGGCGACGAGGAGCGGGCCGAGGCCGCGTGGGGTGCCGTGCTGGGACTGGACCCAAGCTTCGGCAACGCGCATCGCGGACTCGGGCTCGTGCGATACCGTCAGGGGCGCCTCGACGAGGCGCGAGAGCATCTCGCGTACGCCGCGCATCTCGATCCGCAGGACCAGACCGTACGCTCGGCGCTCGACGCGGTGCAGGGCGTGATCGCGCAGCGGGACGGCGTGACGGTCGAGCGCGCTTCGGGTGTTGGCGCGGGGAGCGCTGCTCTCCATGCGACCGACCAGACGGACGCGCTCGAAGCGCACGAGTCGGCGCACGAGACAGCTCACGAGTCAGCGGACGTCGCCGGTGCGTCTGCCGCGCGGCTCTTCGATCCGATCCTCGGCGAAGCGAAGCAGGTCGCACTGCTCCTCGACGACGACGGCCTTGTGAGCGCCGGCGAGTACATCACGAGCGACGGGCGCGATCTCGGCAGCGAGATCGGCGCGCATCTCACCGGCGTGGGCGACGAGGCCGATCGCGCGATTCGGCACTTCAAGCTCGGCAAGTGGACGCGGCTCGCGATCGAGACCGAGGCCGCGACGATCGCGATGGCGCCACTCGGGAGTCGGGCCGTGCTCGTGGCCGCGTCGCGCGACGTGCCGCTCGGATTCGTGCGGCGCACACTCGAACGGTGCCTCGTCGTCGCGACCAGTTGGCTCGGGGAGGGCACATGAGCGCGTTCGCTCCGCTCATCGAAGCGGTCACGCGCCACCGCGGGGTCACGGCGTGTCTCGTCGTGTCCGAGGGCGACGGGATCGTCGTCGACGGCACCGCTCAGGTCGGCATGAACACGAGTCCGTTCGCCGCGCTCACGGCGTCGCTCTACCGCAAGGCGGGCAAGGCGTCGGCAGCCGCGGGATTCGGCACGGTGAGCTACTTCGAGCTCGAGGCCGAGGAAGGGCGCGTGCTCGCGGCAGGGCGCAACGGGCTGTTGATCGTCGCCGTGGCCGAGTCGCGGGTGAATGTCGGACTGTTGCGGGTGGAACTCCTGCGCGCCGCGGAGCGCCTGTGATCCGGCACTCGGTGATGGTCGGGTGGGCGGATGCGCCGGTCAAGCGCTACGTCGACGATGCACGACTGCAGCTCTCGGTGCTCATGCACCCGAGCGGTCAGGTGTTGGCGCAGCACGGGTTCCAGCGGAAGCTCGACGTGCAGACGGCGTGCGCGCTGTCGGCAGCGATCAACGCGACCGCTGTACAGCTGGGACTGCTGATCGACGGGGCGCCGTTCACTGACCTGCACTACGCCGGCACCCTGCGTCAACTCTATCTCGCACAGATCCCGATCGCGACCGGCACGTTGGTCCTCCTCTCGGTCTTCGACGAGGAGAGCTCGCTCGGTATCGTTCAGCTCTACCTCGACGAGTTGCGCTCAACGCTGGCGACGACCGCACCCGCCGAGCAACCGGATTCCCCCCCCGCGCTCGCCGAGGATTTCGAGCGCGAACTGAACACGAACCTCGCCGCCCTGTTCGGGAGGGGTTGAGCATGCGCGCCTTTCGCCCTCGTCACCGGTCCATCCTGTGAGCCTCGTCAACTACGCCACACGCGAGATCACCTGCAAGATCGTCTACTACGGCCCCGGTCGGTCGGGGAAGACGACCAACCTGCACTACATCTACGGGCAGGTGCCGGGCGATCGAAAGGGACAGATGGTCTCGCTCGCCACGCAGACCGATCGCACGCTCTTCTTCGATTTCCTCCCGATCGACCTCGGGACGATCTCGGGGTTCACGACGCGCTTCCAGCTCTACACCGTCCCGGGACAGGTCTACTACCAGACGACGCGAAAGCTCGTGCTGCAGGGGGCCGACGGCGTGGTGTTCGTGGCCGACAGCCAAGCGCGCCAGTTGGAGGAGAACATCGAGTCGATGCAGGACCTCCATGCGAACCTCGCCGAGCAAGGCGTGGACGCCCGCACCATGCCGCTCGTGATCCAGTACAACAAGCAGGACCTGCCGTCCGAGATGGTGACGTCGGTCGTCGAGCTCGACGAGGCGCTCAACTTCCGCGGCGTTCCGTCGTTCGCCGCCGATGCGTTGCACGGCCCAGGCGTCTTCGAGACGTTGCGCGGGATCTCCGAGCAGGTGCTCCGCAGGTTGAGCACCGGGTCGCAGGGTCGCTGACGTGCGTCTTGATCCGCGATCGACCTTCGACCGACTGGTGGTGGGGGCGGGGAACCGCCTCGCCACCGCGGCCGCGCGTGCCGTCGCGGAGTCACCGGGTGCCGTCTACAATCCGCTCTTCATCTACGGCGGCTCCGGGCTCGGCAAGACGCACCTGCTCACCGCGACGGCCCACCTCCTCGCTACGACCGACCCCGACGCCGAGATCGTCGCGCTCACGCTCGACGAGTTCTCGGAGCAGTTCCAGGCAGCCGTCTCGGCGGGCGAGCCGCAGGCCTTCACCGGCCGGCTCGCGCAGACCGACCTGCTGCTGATCGACGACATCCAGTTCCTCACCGGGCGCCGGGAGATGCAGGCCGAGCTGCTGCGTCACCTCACGCGGATGCAGGAGCAGGGACGACAGATCGTCTGTGCGAGTGATCGGTCCCCTGCCGACATCGCGGACGTGGACGAGCGGCTCATCCAGCAGCTCGCGGGCGGATTGGTCGTCGACATCTCGGCGCCCGAATACGAGGCGCGCGTGGCGGTCCTGCGCGGTGCGTGCACGGAGCGCGGTGTGGTGGTGCCGGCCGGCGCACTCGAGTCGATCGCGCGCAAGAGCGTGCTCTCCGTGCGTGAACTCCTGAGCGCATTGAATGAGTGGATCGCGCGACAGACGCTCGGCGGGGACCGCACGCCGACGGGCCGCACACCGATGCGCGGCACGGCGAGTGTCGCGCGGGTGACGCGCGCGACACCGCTCGGCATCACTCCCGTGAGCCTGACGCCGTCGAGTGTGACGCCGGCAGCGAGCACGCCCGTCCCCGGGAACGCACCGGCGGCACCGCGATCGGGTGAGTTCCTGAGCTTTCTCTCCGACGTGGCCAGCGCGGTGCAGTTGCATGTCGAGTCGTGGCAGGTACGGTTGCGCGAGACGATCGCGTACTGGAGCGCGCAGGGCTATCGCACGGGCGTGCTCGAGCGCGCACTCTCGCTCCCGACCGACCCCGACGTGCCGGCGCTCGTTTCCGTGTACGTCGAGGCGGTGGAGCATCTCCGCGCGCTCGAGGCCGCCGCCGTCTCGGTGGACCGTACGCTCGCGGGGCAGTCGATCTTCCGTGATCCCGAGCAGCTCGAGGCCGCCGAGGACCTGGTGGAGCGCGCGCTCGCGGGCGAGATGCCGCCGGGTGGACCGACGCCCGCGTTCACGCGCGAGAGCTTCGACGAAGGTGCGTCGAACCAACTTGCGGTGCACGCCGGTGATGCCGTGATCGCTTCGCCCGGGACGCGGTACAACCCGCTCTTCATCACGGGCGGCAGCGGCCTCGGCAAGACGCACCTCGTGCACGCGATCGGGAATGCGATCGCCGACGCCTCGGACGGACGGCTCCTGGTCTCCTGCGTGCATGCGCAGGTGCTCGTTGACGAACTGATCGCGGCGATCCAGCAGGGGACGGTCGAGCGGTGGCGCAGTCGCTACCGCCTCGCCGACGTGCTGATCGTCGACGACGTGCAGTTCCTCGCTGGAAAGGAACGAACGCAGGACGAGTTCTTCTTCGTCTTCAACTCGTTGATCGAGGCGGGGAAGCAGATCATCCTCTCGAGCGACCGCTCGGTGTCGGAGATCCCCGAACTCGCCGAACGCCTGCGGTCGCGGTTCGAGGGTGGGCTCACTGCGGTGATCCTGCCTCCCGACCGACCGTTGCGCGAGAAGCTCGTTGCACGGTTCCTGGCGGCGCTGGGGCGCCCGTCGACGCCCGAGCTGCTCGACGTCGTCTGCGACCTCCCCGTGCAGAGCGTGCGTGAACTGATCGGCATCGTGAACCGTCTGGCCGCGGCGGCCGATGCGCGTGGCTGTCCGCTCGACGCAGCGCTCGCCCGCGCCGAGCTCGGGTTCGGCGCGTCGTCGTCCGCGACGATGGCGCCGGCCGCCGCCGCCGAGGCCGCGGGCGACCGCACCTTCCTCGACCGCGAACGCGTCATCTGGGATTGGCCCGACGTCGGTGCGCGCCTCATCGAGGAGATGCGCTAGTGGCGATCCGCGGCTCGCTCAAGGAAGCGTCGCTCCCCGACGTGTTGCAGCTCCTCTCGATGGGCAAGAAGAGCGGCTGTCTCTCGGTCACGCATCGCAGCAACTTCGGCTCGATCTACTTCGACAAGGGCCGGATCTGCTACGCGTCGATCGTCAACCGGCGCGATCGACTCGGTGACATCCTCGTCAAGAGCGGGATCCTGTCGCAGGACAAGCTCGACGACGCGATCGCCGTGCAGGCGAAGTCGCGCGGCATGCGCCTCGGTGACCTGCTGGTGGAACGCAAGTCGATCACGCGCGAGGACCTGCACACGCAGATCCGGATCCAGATCGAGGAGGCCGTCTACTTCCTCTTCACCTGGGCTGAGGGGACGTTCAACTTCGAGGCCGACATCCGGCCCGACGAGCAGGATCTCCTCGTCTCGATCAACCCCGAGTCGTTGCTGCTCGAGGGCGCGCGCCGCGTCGACGAGTGGAGCCTGATCGAGAAGAAGGTCCCGTCATTCGACATCGTCTTCGAAGTGGACCGGCGCAAGCTGGTGGAGAGCAATGCGACACTCACCACCGAGCAGCAGACGCTGTTGCCGTTGATCGACGGTCGGCGCGACGTCGCATCGCTCGTGGACGAGTCGGGGCTCGTGGAGTTCGACGTCGGCAAGGCGCTGTTCGGGTTGGCGACCGCGGGATTCCTGCACCGTGTCGGCAAGACGCGGCCGGTCGAGGATCTCGCCGCCGATGTGCGCGTGGAGGAGCACCGCAATCTCGGCGTCGCGTTCTACCGGACGGGGATGCTCGACGAGGCCGTGCGCGAGTTCCGCCGCGTCGCTGAACTGCGGCCGGACGACATCGGCGCACGCTTCTTCCTCGGGCTCGCGCAACTTCGTCTGGGCAAGTGGTCGGAGGCGCTGACGCATCTCGAGGCGGCGTCGCGACAGCGCACCGCGACGGCGGCCGTGTTCCACGACCTCGCATTGGCGTACGAGCGGCTCGGTCGTCTCTCGGATGCGCACGAGGCGCTCGATCAGGCCCTCGTGCGCGGTGGCGATGCCGAGCCTCGGGTGCACGTCTCATTCGGGATCCTCGCATTGCGCGCCGGCCGGTTCGCCGAGGCCGACGAGCACTTCATGCGCGCGCGCCCGCTGTTCGGCACCAAGGCGCCGGCGCCGGTCTGGTATCACTCCGCCGGCTTGGCGGCGGGACTCTCGGGCGACCTGGGCAAGGCGATCGAGATCCTCAGCGAGGGCGCCGTCGCGCATCCCGGCGCGGCTGCGCTGCATAACAATCTCGCGGTGGCGCTGGCGGCCATGGGCCGAGGGGACGAGGCACTGCAGGCGATCGATCGTGGCATCGCCGCTGACTCGAGTCTCGCGCCGCTGCACCGCAATCGCGGCGACATCCTGCTCACGGCAGGGCTGCCGGATCAGGCGCTCGAGGAATACCTGAGGGCGGTGAAGCACCACGAGACGCTCGGTCCGGAGATCTGGGCGCGCATCGGTGGACTGCGGGCCGCGCACGGCGAGATGCCCGAGGCCACCGCCGCGTGGGAACGCGCGCTGCAGCTCGATCCCGCGCACGCAGAGGCCCGCGAACGTCTTGCCGCAGCCCGCGGCGACCGATGAACGCCAGTCCCACCGACGACGCGGAGTTCCGCGCACTCACCGCGAAGATCGCCGCCGAGCGTGACTTCGGCTGCGCCAACTACAAGGACGGCTGTCTTCGCCGTCGGATCGCCGTGCGCATGCGCGCGCGCGGCGCGGTGAGCTACGCCGCCTATCGGGCCCTGCTCGACCGTGACGTCGGTGAATACGATCTGTTGCTCGATGCGCTCACGATCAATGTGACCAAGCTGTATCGCGACGCGGCCGTCTGGGACGCGGTCGCGCAGAAGGTGATCCCGGTGCTCTGGGCGCTGGACCTGCCGCAGATCACGGTCTGGAGCGCGGGGTGCTCGTCGGGTGAGGAACTGTACACGCTCGCCGCGCTCTTCCACCGGCATGCCGAACGGTCGGGTACGCTCCCGCGGTTACGCCGGCTGCGGATCATCGGCAGCGACATCGACCGGGGATCGCTCGACGCGGCGCGCCGCGGCGCGTACGCCACCGACTCGTTCGTCGAGATGCCGATCGAACTGCGCCGCCGCTACTTCTCCGACGAGGCGCCGCATGCGGCCGCCGCCGAACTGCGGGCGCTCGTGAGCGTCGAGCGGCGCGATCTCCTGCAGGAGCCGGCTCCGGCCGAGGGCGTTCAGCTGATCACCTGCCGCAATGTGGTGATCTACTTCGACCGCCTCAGCCAGGACCCGCTGATGCGCAAGTTCCACTCAGCGCTCGCGCCGGGTGGATTCCTCGTGCTCGGCAAGGTCGAGACGCTCATGGGCCCGATTCGCGCGCTGTTCGACGTCGTCGATGCGCGCGATCGGATCTTTCGCCGAGCCGCGGCGTGACCGACCAGCATGTGCGGATCGCGCATCACGCGGTCGCGCGCGGCAGCGGCCGCCTCGTGACGATCGGGCTCGGGTCCTGTGTCGCGATCGCGTTGCACGATGCACGCTTTCGCGTGACCGGGCTCGCGCACGTGCTGCTCCCCGACCCGAGCGTCGCGCGCGACCCCGGGAATGCGGCGCGATTCGCGTCGACCGCCGTGCCGATGCTCGTGACCGAGATGCGCGCGATGGGTGCGCGTGGCGAACTCACGGCCCGGATCGCCGGAGGGGCCGCGCTGTTCGGCACGCTGCTCGCGACGCCGGGCGGACAGATGGGCGCGCGCAACGTCGCCGCGGCCAAGGTGGCCCTCACCGTCGCACGGATCCCACTGGTGGGCGAGGAGACTGGTGGTGATTCCGGCCGCAGCGTCGCCGTCGACGTCAACACCG
>JANOWT010000471.1:0-14476 GCA_031418115.1 Gemmatimonadota bacterium | reverse complement strand
TGACTTCCACCGAAATGCCGTCCTCGGCCAGTTGGTTGGCGGCGGCAAAGGCGCGCTGGACGGTCGCTCCGTAGGTGATCACGGTTACGTCGGTGCCTTCGCGCACCACCTTCGCCTTGCCGAAGGGAATCATGAAGTTGGGGCCGGGATACGCTGCCTTGTTGTAGGTCTGCCGGTACAGATGTTTGTGCTCGAGGAAGATGACCGGATCGTCGCAGCGAATGGCGGTGCGCAGGAGTCCGTTGGCGTCGAGCGCGCTGCTCGGGCAGACCACGCGCAGGCCGGGGCAATGTGTGAAGAGCGAAGCGCCGGTCTGCGAGTGATAGATCGCGCCGCGGATGTAGCCGCCGTAGGTCGTACGCACGACCATCGGCGCGGCGAAGTGATTGTTGGAGCGGTAGCGCATGGTCGCGAGCTCGTCGCGGATCTGCATGTACGCGGTCCAGATGTAGTCGAAGAACTGCACCTCGACCACCGGCTTGAAGCCACGCAGCGACATACCGATCGCACGGCCGAGGATGTTCGCCTCAGCGAGCGGCGTGTTGTAAACGCGCGTGCCGCCGAACTCCTTCTGCAGTCCCCACGTCACCTTGAAGACGCCACCCTTGCCCTTGACCTTGCCGAGGTACTCCTCGCGCGAGACGTCGGCGACATCCTCACCGAACATCACGATCCTCCCGTCGCGCCGCATCTCGTCCTTCATGCAGGCGTTGAGCAGGTCCACCATGGTGGTCGGATCGCCGGAGAACTTGGGGTCGTCCTCGGTGTCGAACTGCTCGCTCGTCGGGTCCACGTCGGGCGAGTACACCGCCCAGCCGGCCGTCTCGGGCGCCGGCTGCGGTTGCGCGAGTGCGTCGTCCGTGGCGGCGAGGACTTCGGCGTCCACCGACTCATGGATCGCGGCGATCTCGGCCTCGGTCGCGTAGCCCTCGCTCACAAGCCACTTCGGGTACGTCGTGATCGGGTCGCGCGCGGCATCGGCTTCGCGCTCGGCGTCGGGGCGGTACATCACCTCGTCGTCGGAGAGCGAGTGAGAGTAGGGACGGATCACCTTCGCGTGCACGAGCGCCGGGCCCTTCCTTTCGCGCGCATAGGCGACGGCCTTCTGCAGCACCTCGTACGACGCGAGGAGATCACAGCCGTCCACTTCCTGGATGTACAGGTCGGGGAATCCAGTCACCAGTTTGCTGATCGATCCACCGGCGGTGCTCACCTCGACCGGCACCGAGATCGCGTAGCCGTTGTCCTCGACGAGATACACGACCGGCAGCTTGAGATTGGACGCCGTGTTGAGTGACTCCCAGAACTCGCCCTGCGACGTGGTGCCGTCGCCGGTCGTGACCAGCACGACCTCGTCCTTGATGAACCCCTCGGTGATGCCGAGCATCTTGGCACGCACCGATGCCTCGGCCGAGCCGACGGCCTGCAGGAACTGCGTGCCAGTCGGCGATGACGTCGAGACGATGTTGAGCTTCCTGTGGCCCCAGTGAGACGGCATCTGCCGCCCGCCCGAGTTGGGATCGATCGCCGCACCGACCGCCGAGTAGAGCATCTCGGCGCCGGTCATGCCGAGCTGCAGGCAGAGGGCGCGGTCGCGGTAGTACATATAGAACCAGTCGTACGACGGCTTGAACACCATGCCGGCGGCCGTCAGGACGGCTTCGTGGCCGGCGCCCGAGATTTGGAAGAAGATCTTGTTCTGGCGCTTGAGCTGGATCTCCTTGTCGTCGAGTCGGCGCGACAGGAGCATGGTGCGATAGGCGGCGACGAGTTGGTCCTTGGAGAGACCGTGAGTCGCGCGGCGGGCCTTGGCGGAGGTGGCCATGGTCGGGTGGACTGGGTTCGTGGCGACCGGCGAACCGGCCATCCGGTTTCAATGCCCTTCAATGCCACGAAAGGTAGTAGAACTGCCGAGGGGAGATGGGAGATGGGCGGGGTGCGCCCGTGCCGGCGCTCCTACCCCGACAGCATCACAAATATTCGACTTTATCCAATTCCCTTGCGCGGATTCACGTGACCTCCGCATCATAGCGGCGTCCAATCCACAATGGGTGCGCGAATCGTCGCGTCGCCCAAATCAGGAGGCCCGTGACCGGAACTTTCGGACAGGCAACTGAGCCACGACTGCCACGGTCGCTCACCGCGACCGCGGTCTGGCGCCTCCTCCTTATCGACCACACCCCGCTCGGGCACTTCGCCCCGCAGCGGGGTGTCGTCATTTCCGGCGAGGTAAGATGTCACGTCGGGTCGTCCACCATGTCTCGCTCGCCCGCTCCCCACGGGGGCTATCCCGTCACGCTCGTCAGATCGAGCACCAGCAGCACAAGCGCCAGATCAAACGCGCGACCTTTCGGGATTGTGGACGTCGATGTGTCTATTGCGGTACCGGCCTCGGAATCGAGAACGCCACACTGGATCACGTAGTCCCGGTGTCGCGCGGCGGGACGCACCTGCCGGGCAACCTCGTTTCTGCCTGCCAGCCCTGCAATCAGATGAAAGGGGCGCTGCTGCCGACCGAGTTCTTCGCCCGTTATCCGTTCGCGGGGCAGAACTTCATGCGCTTCGCACGGGCCGTGCACCGGCAACTGAAGCGCGGGGCACGGCGAGCGGTTTCGCTGGCGTACGCACAAGCGGCTTAGCGGCACGAGCGAGACGGGCGACCGCCGAGGAGCGATCGCTCTCACTGTCACCCATCTCGCCGCGCGACGTCTCGAGTGCGAGCATCGTGCGCTTCCGGTCAGGACCCCAGGCGTAGCCACCGAGCTCGCCGGTGGAGCGGATCACGCGATGGCAGGGAATGAGGTAGCTCACCGGATTGCTCCCCACCGCGGTGCCGACCGCGCGTGACGCTTTCGCGTCGCCGACCGCCGCGGCGAGAGCGCCGTACGTCGTGACGCTGCCGACCGGGATCTCGAGCAAGGCGCGCCAGACCTTGAGCTGGAAGTTCGTCCCCTTCACATGCAGCGTGAGTCCCGCCGTCGGCGCACTTCCCGGTGGCGGGAACGCGAGTGCCGCCGCACGGCGCGTCGCCGCCTGATCGGCGACGAGGCTCGCTGCGGGCCAATCATGCCGGATGCGATCGAGCGCTTCCTGACGACTCACCGGATGCACGAACGCGAGATGACACACACCGCGTGGCGTCACCGCGATCACACACTCGCCGAATGGCGTGGGATGGAATCCGAAGCGCACGGTGAGCCCCTCGCCCGCGCGCTGATACTCCCCCGGCGTCACGGCCTCGGCGTTCACGAGCAGGTCGTGCAGTCGCCCCGGCCCCGAGAGTCCGGCCTCGTACGTCACGTCGAGCAGCGGACGCCGCTCACGGAGCAACCGCTTCACGACCTCAGCCGTGCGATGCTGCAAGAAGCGCTTGGGGCTGATCCCCGCCCACTTCGTGAAGAGCCGCTGAAAGTGCGCCTCACTCAACCCCACGTGCTCGGCCACGGCCGCAAGACTCGGCGCAGCGGCGCGCTCCTGGTCGAGGAACCTGATCGCCTTCTCGATGCGCGCGTAGTCGGTGTTCAACTGCTCGGGACTCATCTCATACTCCAGTGGCTGGGTCGAATGGTATCTAGCACTCCCAGCAGACCCACTCCACCCGAATCCTGCTATGCCGAAAGATCAGAGATGCGAGCGATCGCGTGCGTTCGTACCCAGCGCGCCGTAGGGGCGGCCGAACGGCCGCCCCCCTCACCCCTCACATCTGCAGTTCAGTAGTCAACCGGCCGCAGATAACTCTCCCCGATCGCCGCCCCCGAAAGCATCGCGACCGTCGGCAACTTCCGCTTCCAGTGCGTCGAATCGAGTCGCTTGGTGACGAGCGCGATCGCTTCCGCCGTCATTCCGCGCTCCACGAGCTCCGTCGCGTGCCACCCGTGAAGGATCCAGTTGAGCACCTGATCGGCGACCGCGTAGCTCACGCCGAAATCGCCCTCGTCCGTCTGGCCCTGCACGAGGTCGGCACTCGCCGGCTTCTCGATGATCTCGCGCGGCACGCCCAAGTGGCGTGCGAGCGCCCAGACCTGCGTCTTGAACAGGTCGCCAATGGCGTTCACCGGAGGCGAATCGTCCGCATGCCAGGTGAAATAGCCGAGCAAGCGTTCACTCTTGTTGCCGGTGCCGAGCGGGAGCGCATGATGCTTCGCCGAGAGATCGAAGAGCGCGATCATGCGGGTGCGGGCCATCACGTTCCCGCGCCGCGCGCCGTCAGCGTCGCTCTCGAGCGCGAGGTAGCCGTCCACAGCGCCGGTGATGTCGAGTGTACGACCGGTGATCCCCAGTTGGTCGATCAACAGCTGCGCGTGCGCGAGCGAGTCGGGGCTCGACGTGCGGTACGGCAGCCGCACGCCGATCACGTTCTCCTTCCCGAGTGCGCGCGCCGCGAGCGTTGCGACGACGGCGGAGTCCACTCCACCGGAGACGCCGACGATCGCCTTGCTGAATCCGCGCCGCGAGAACTCGTCGCGCAGGAAGGCCACGAGCCACTGCTCGACCAGCGCACCGTCGATCTCGAGCGAGGGCGGCGTGCCGCGCGCAGCAGCGCCGCCGCTCACGACGTGGAGTGGTGCAGCAGTGCTGGCGGAGGCGGGCAGCGCGACGCGCACGACCGCTTGCGCGACAGGTCTTGTCGGCGCCGGTGCCTCAACGGACGCGACCACCGTGATCCCCATCGCCCGGTCCAGCTCAGTCCGGAGGAACGGCAGCGCCGCCTTCAGGTCAGACAACATCGGCAGGTCCGACCGCACACGCGCGAGGTCCGCGAGATCGATGGTCGCCGTGAGGAGCGCCTCGTCGAACACCGGCGCGCGCACCCGCACGTCGCCACGCGGCCCCACGACGAGCGAGCCGCCCTGGAACATCCGTCCGCCTTCGCTCCCCACCAGGTTCGCGAGCACGCAGAACACGCCCTGCTCCTCGGCGATGTCGCGGATCAACCGCTCCCAACGTTCCACGCTGCCAGGCCCGGGCACGCTGTCCCCGCGCGGCGCGGCGCCACGTGCCGGCGCCGCCGCGAGCACGAACACCACCTGCGCGCCGTCGAGCGCGGCGATCGTCCCCGAGAGCGAATGCCAAGCATCCTCGCACACGAGCATCGCGACGCGCCCCCACGACGTGTCGAACGCGCGGATGCCGTACCCCCGCTCGACGAACCGTTCCTCATCGAACAGCGAATAGGTCGGCAGGAAGTTCTTGCGATGCACATGCACGAGTCGCGCCGGACCATCGCCGAACGCGACGCAGGCGGCACTGTTGTGCATCTGATCGGCGTGCTGCTCGTAGAAGCCGAGGATCACGTCCATGCGCGTTCCGGCGGGGACGCTGGCGACGTAGCGCGCCTCGAGCTCCGCCAGCAGCGCATCGCTCGTGAGGGCGAGCTCCCGCACCCCACCCTCGAGGAAGTAGCCGGAGAGGATCGTCTCCGCGAACACGACCACCTGCGGGCGCGGCTCGAGCGCGGCCGCCTGAGCGAGCAGCGAGCCGATGCGGTCGAGATTCCCTGCGAGGTCGCCCTTTCGGGGACGGAACTGCGGGATGGCGAGCGTGAGCATCGTCTAAAGTTGCCGCGACGAGCGCAAAAGGGGTACGGGGCCGCTGCCGCCGGTCGTATCCTTGCGCGGCTCCACGTGTAGAATTCGACTCGATGCCCACTCGATCTTCTCTCGGCCGGATCGCCCTCAGCCTCGCGCTCATCGCGCGACCGCTGACGGCACAACAGACCGCGCCTGAGCCCTGGCGGATCGTCAGACCGATGCAGTCATCGATCGTGCTCGCCCGCGACGGCTCGCTCATCGGCGAGATCGGCAAGGAGTGGCGCACCAACATCGCGCTCGGCTCGCTACCCAAGCACCTGCCGCAGGCCTTCATCGCAGTGGAGGACCGTCGATTCTACCAGCACGACGGCGTCGACATGCTGGGCGTCGCGTCGGCGATCCGCGACAACCTCCTCGGCGGCAGTCGCGGGGCGAGCACGATCACACAGCAACTCGTCGGGAACATGCATCCCGACATCATCGACCGGACCGATCGCTCGATCTCGCGCAAGCTCAAGGAGCAGTCGGCCGCCCGCGAGATGGAGAAGCACTACACCAAAGCGCAGATCCTCGAAGCGTATCTCAACCAGATCAGTTTCGGACGCGGCTTCTACGGCGTGGAGGCTGCGGCGCGACACTACTTCGGCAAGTCGGCCTCACGACTGAGTGTGGCCGAGTCGGCGTCGTTGGCGGCACTGCCCAAGGGTCCCGCGATCTACGACCCGGTGAAGTTCCCCGACCGCAACAGGAATCGGCGCAACGCGATCATCGCGCTCATGCAGGAGCAGGGATTCATCAACGCCGAACAGGCGCGGCTGGCGCAGGCCGAACCGCTGCGGACGTCCCCCAATCTCGGCATGTCGGTCGCGGCACCCTACTTCGTCGACGCCGTTCGCACGCGCGTCGAGCGCGCGGGTGTGCCCGTGAGTGAGGGCGGCTTCACCATCCACACCACGCTCGATCCAGCGTTGCAGCGGCAGGCCGAGATCGCGCTCGTCGAGGGGACGGCGGCGGTCGAGGCGCGAGCGGGTTACCGGCATCAGACCTTCGCGAAGAAGGCGCGCGGCAGCACCGACTATCTGCAGGGCGCTCTGGTCGCGATCGATCCGACGACCGGTGACGTGCGTGCACTCGTCGGCGGACGGAACTACCAGGAGTCGCAGTTCAACAGGGCGACCAACGGTGTGCGGCAACCGGGCTCGACGTTCAAGCCGATCGTGTATGCGCGAGCACTGATGGACTCGACGCCGCCCAACGCGATGCTCGAGGACGAGCCACTCGAACTCCGGTACGACTCGCAGGTCTATCGCCCCAAGAATGCGGACGGTGAGTTCCTCGGCCGGATCACCATGCGCGAGGCGCTCTCTAAGTCGCGGAACCCGGTAGCGGTGCGGCTCTGGGACGCGGCCGGCGCCGACTCGGTGATCGCACTGGCGCAGCGCATGGGCCTCACCGCGCCTATCGCACCGTACCCGTCGAGCGCGATCGGCGCGTCGGTCGTGCGACCGATCGATCTCGTGAGTGCCTTCACGGCGATCGCGAATCTCGGATCGGCCGTCGAGCCGCGTTTCGTGCTCCGCGTGGACGATCCTGCCGGGCGCTCGGTGTATGGTCAGCCGGTGCGCTTCCTGCCGCCGGCCATGGACACCAGCGTCGCCTACGTCGTGCGAGGGCTCATGCGCGAGGCGGTGGAGTCGGGCACCGCGACGTCGGTCCGCCGCTACATCCCCGCATCGGTGCCGGTGGCTGGCAAGACCGGCACCACCGACGACAACTCCGATGTCTGGTTCGTGGGCATGACGCCGCAGATCGTCGCTGGCGTCTGGCTCGGATTCGATCGCCCCAAGATGATCACGCCTGGTGCCGCTGGTGGCTCGCTCGCCGCACCGATCTTCGGGCAGATGCTCGCGCGCTGGGGCGGACTGGTCGCGGAGCAGTGGGTCCCGCCGGCGAGTGTGGTGGTCGCCGAGCTCGATCGACAGACCGGACTACTCGCGGAGCCCGAGACGCCGGTGGAGCGCAGGTACATGGAGAACTTCGTCGCGGGCACGGAGCCCGCCGCGCTGCGGATCGATGCACGCCGGCTGTTCCGCGCGGGGCCGATCGTCGGCTTCTGAGCACGAGGCTCGCACGGCGAGGGCCGCCAGTTACTGCGTTTGTGTGACCTGCGTCCTGTGGACGTGACTCGATCCCTTGGTAGGTTTGAGGGTATCACCTGATGCTCCGCGTCCGGAGCAGCGCCCTCCTCTCGTCCCCGGCCGAAGCCCCGATGCTGCGACCCGTCGCGTTCGTGTTCGTCGTATCCGTGCTGACCGCCTGTGGCCCCAAGAGCCAGCAGGCAGGGCAGGGCACCGCCGATTCGACGGCGACAGGCAGCGCGTTCACCGACTCGGCGAAGGCGCAGGACAGCATCGGGCCCTCGCCGGCGACCGACTCCACGACTTCGTCGGCCGGCGCGTCCGGTGTCATGCGCCCCGTTGGAGCCATTGCATCGCAGGTGAGAGACTCGACCGCGTCCAAAGCGGCGAGCAAGGCGCCCCGCGCCGAGCCATACATCGGCCGCGACTCGGCCTTCGGTCCGACCTTCACGGTCGACTCCGCGGGTAAGGTCACGCCGATCGTTCCCGCCAAGAAGAAACCCTGATCAGGTCGCTTCCCACAGTGAACCGAACGCCCCCGATGACGCTCATGCGCCGCGCAATGCTTCCGCTGTCACTCGCCGTCGCGATCGCCTGCGGCGGTGGCGGTACCGAACCGCCGTCGCCGAGCGCGGTGGTCGCCGTCACGGCGAACCCTTTGGCGAGCGTGGTAGGGAGCACCATAGGAACGACTCCGACCTTCGAAGTTCGCTCCAACAAGGGCACATCACTCTCAGGTATAGCAGTGAGCGTGGCCGTGACGTCGGGTGGCGGCGCACTGGTCGGTGCACCGACGCTCTCGCTCGCAGGCCCGACGCCGATCGGCCAATGGACGCTCGGCACGACCTCTGGCCCGCAGACCGTCACCGTGACGGTGGCGAACGTGACGCCGCTCGTCTTCACAGTGAACGCCGCCGCCGGGCCAGCGACGCAGTTCGCGATCGTCGACGGCAATGCCCAGTTCGGTTCGCAGAGTGCGCCAGTGAGCGCCCCATTGCGGGTGCGCGCGCGTGACACGTTCAACAACCCGGTCGCCGGCACCACGGTGAACTGGGCGGTCGACGTCGGTGGTGGTTCGCTCGCGGCGTCAACGAGCCTCACGAACGTCGACGGGATCGCGGTCGCGCCCACGTGGACACTCGGCACGGTCGCGGCCGGTGCGCAGGCCGTTGTTGCCACACTCGGCGCCTTCAACGCACGCTTCACCGCCACGGTGCAGCTCGCGCCGTCGAGCCTGACCATCGAGCAGGCGGCTCCCGCCAACGCGACGGTCTTCACGCAGCTCACACCTGCTCCGTCCTTCGCCGTCCGCGACGTCAATGGTACCGTGCTCCAGGGTGTGCCGGTCACGGTCGCGATCACCGCGGGCAACGGCACCCTCACCGGCGCACCCACACTCTCGTCACTCGGCACCACGAGCATCGGCGGGTGGCGTCTTGGTACGACGGCGGGGTCGCAATCGGTGACGGTGATCGTCTCCGGCCTGCCCACGCGGATCTTCACGGTCAATGCGACGCCCGATGTCGCGACCGTGCTTGAGCAGGTCGCGGGAGCCGCGCAGATCGCCCTTGCCGGCGCGGCCGTGCCCGTGACGCCCCGGGTGCGCCTGATCGACCAGTTCGGGAACGCTGTCGGTAGCCAATCGGTGCTCTGGACGGTGAACGCGGGCGGCGGCACACTCGGCGGTGCGGCGACGGTCTCGACGGACGCCAGTGGTTTTGCGAACTCGCCGACCTGGACGCTCGGACGGCGCGGCGGATTTCAGGCGCTCACCGCATCGAACGGCCTCCTCTCTCAGGCGTTCTCTGCCTCGGTGCAGACGTCGTTCAGCGTCACGCTCCGGTTCGTCGGTACGCCGCCCACCGGCGCGATCGCCCTCGCGTTCACGAACGCCGCCGACCGGATCGCGGCGATGATCGTCGGCGACCTGCCCGACGCGCAGATCGGGTCCACCGCCACGCCATTCAACGTCTCGGCGTGCAACGCCGCCTTCACCGGTGTGACGCCTCTGAATGAGGTCGTGGACGACGTCGTCATCTATGCGAGCGTCCTGCCGATCGACGGCGTCGGACAAGTACTCGGGTCTGCGGGTCCCTGCCTCACCCGCACGACGGGTGGACTCACTGGGCTCGGTACGATGCGCTTCGACAGCGCCGATCTCGACAACCTCGCCAACAACGGACGGCTGGGCGACGTGATCGCGCATGAGATGCTGCATGTCGTCGGGCTCGGGACCCTCTGGACGTCTCGTGGATTGCTGGCCGACATCGACCTCGCGAGCGTGCGCGTGACCGGTCCGCTCGCGACGGCGGCCTGTGCCGACGATCTCGGCGGCGCGTCCGTCTGTGTGGGCTCGGTGCCAGCGGAGAACTGCCTGAACCTGCCCGTCAACGTCACTTGCGGGGGAGGGACGCGGAACTCGCACTGGAAGGAGAGCACCTTTCAGACCGAGCTCATGACCGGCTACGCTGGTGCGAGCAATCTGCTCTCCAAGATGACCGTTCAGGGGCTCGGGGACCTGGGCTATTCGGTGAACACCCTCGCGGCCGATCCGTACGCAGTGCCGTCCGCGCTCATGGCGTTGTTGCAGGCGCAAGGCATCGGCGCGGCACCGACTGCTGCGGCGAGCGCGTCACTCGCACCACTGACGGAGCTGCCGGCGCCGCTCATGCCTCGGTTCACGCTCGACCGTGACGGGCGCGTGCGACCGATCCTGCGGTAGCCCGCGGCGGGTTGCCGCGAGCCACGCAGACCGGCAAGTTTGACTCCGTAGCGGGCGCACCGGGCGCTCGTTCGCGCACGCCGTACGGGGAGACGACCGCTGGCCAGCTTCTGTGCGAACTGTGGGGCGGCGCGCGAAGGCGAGGCCGCGTTCTGCGCCCGCTGCGGGCGTAGCTACACCGAGGAGTTCAAGGGCACGCCGATCGACGAGGTGAAGGACGTCTCCGAGACGTTCGTGCGCCTGCGCGAGTCGCTCGGTGACCGGTATGCGATCGAGCGCGAGCTCGGCCGCGGCGGCATGGCCACCGTCTTCCTCGCGCGCGACGTCAAGCACGATCGCGAGGTCGCGATCAAGGTGCTGCATCCCGAGCTCTCGGCGTCGATCGGCGCCGACCGGTTCGAGCGCGAGATCAAACTCGCCGCCAAGCTGCAGCACCCACACATCCTCGGCATGTACGACTCGGGGAACGCCGACGGTCTGCTCTACTACGTCATGCCGTTCGTGCGCGGCGAGTCCCTGCGCGACAAGCTCGACCGCGAGGGGATGCTCCCCGTCGACGATGCGCTGCGCATCACGCTCGAGGTCTGCAGCGCGCTCAACTACGCGCACGAGCAGGGGATCGTCCACCGTGACATCAAGCCCGAGAACATCCTCCTCTCGGGCGAGCATTCGCTGATCGCCGACTTCGGCATCGCACGCGCGGCCAACGATGCATCGCAGGCCAAGCTGACGCAGACGGGAATGGCGCTTGGCACGCCGGTATACATGGCGCCCGAGCAGTCCACGGGCGATCAGGTCGGACCGACTGCCGACATCTATTCGCTCGGCTGCATGCTCTACGAGATGCTCGCCGGTGAGCCGCCGTTCACAGGACCCAACGCCATGGCGATCATGGCGAAGCATCTCATGGAGCAGGTGCCGAGCGTGCGCGTGGTGCGGGCCACCGTTCCGCCCGAGGTGGAGGACGCGATCTTCCAGGCGCTCGCCAAGACGGCCGTCGATCGCCCACAGACCGCGCAGGCGTTCGGCGAGATGCTGGGCGCGTTGTCAGGGGCGGCCGGTGCGCGGCGCACCCCGCGTCCGACACCGTCCATGCGCGGAACGACCGCGGTTCGCGGCTCGGTCGCCATGCGTGGCTCGGTCGCGATGCGCGGGTCGACCATGGTGCCGCGGCAGACGATCGCGGCGCCGGTCTACACGGTCGACGAGTTCGGCGAGTTCGTCGAGATAGCGCCGGTGGTGTGGTGGAAGCGGCCGATGACGATGGTCCTTGGTCTCGTTCTGCTCATGGGTGGCGGCGGTGGCGCATACCTGTGGTCGACGCGCGCGACGAAGATCGCCGAGGATCCGAATGCGCGTCGCATCGCCGTGCTCTATTTCGACGACCTCAGTCGCGATACCACGCTCGGCCCAGCCGCTGCCGGCATCACCGAAGGTCTGATCCGCTCGCTCTCGCGCGTGAGCGCGATCACGACGATCTCACAAGCTGGTTCCGAGTCGGTTCGATCGGTCTCCGATCGCGACAGCATCGTGAAGGTGTTGCGGGCCGGCTTCTTGGTGCGAGGCGAGCTTGAGCCGGTCGGCGACCGTGTCTCGATCAACTATCGTCTCGAGACCAAGTCGGGGACACGCGTCGGTGAGGGATCGCTCACGGTGCGACGCGACAGCCTTCTCCTCGTGCAGGACTCGATCGCCGTCCGCGCCGCCGACCTCATTCGTGAGGCGCTGGGCACGGAGATCCGCGTCGCCGAGCAGCGCGTTGCCACCTCGAACAACGCCGCCTGGTTGACGGTGCAGGAGGGGGCGCTCACGCAACGCCGCGCGGATGCCGCTCAGGCGGCGGGCGATCCGACCGCGGCTGCGGCGCTCTTCGAGAAGGCCGACACGCTCTATGCGCTGGCCGAAGCGGGAGACCCCAAGTGGGCAGAGCCGATCGTACGGCGCGCGGCACTCGCGTACCGACGTTCGCGCCTCGTGCCGCGCCAACCGGCGCCGATCCGTCCCTGGGTCGAACTCGGCATCTCGCATGCGGACCGCGCACTCGCGCTCGCGAAGGACGACGCGGACGCGCGGGAGATCCGCGGCACGCTGCGCTATTTCGGCTGGATCTCGCAGATCTATGCGGGAGAGGGTGCGACGGTCGCACTCAAGGCGTCTCAGGCGGACCTCGAGGCCGCCGTCGCGCTCAATCCGAACCAAGCCGGCGCTTGGGCTACACTCTCGGCGGCCTACAACCGGATTCCAGGCAAGGGGCTCAACGACGTCATGCTCGCTGCGCAGCGGGCGCTGGAGGCCGACGAGTTCCAGGCGAACGCAGTCCTGGTGCGCAGCCGACTCGCGACCGCCGCGTATGACAACGGTGACTTCGACGGTGCCGATCGGTACTGCCGTGATCTCGAAGTCCGATATCCCGGTCAGGCGCGGAGCATTCGATGCCGGCTCTATCTGCAGTCGCAACCCGGGCTAGCGAGCTACGACATCGCCCGCTCTTGGCGGCTCGCCGACTCCTTGGTGCGCGCTCCGGGAGCAGGGGACACCACGCTCGCGCGTCTGACCGGAAACATCTTCGCTGCGGCGACCATCGCGCGGGCGAGCGTCGTGCTCAAGTCGAGCGCACTGGCCGATAGTGCGCGGGCGGTCGCGCGGCGCTCTGAGGGCGACGCGACGATCGACCAACCGCGCGACCTCACGTACTTCGCGGCGATGGTCTCGGTCATCCTTGGCGACAAGGACGACTGGCAGCGGCGACTGACCGTGCGCATCGCGGTCGACCCGGGCGCGCTCCGTGGCGACCCGGGCTGGTGGTTCCGGCCGGTGATGGAGACTCCCGAGTGGAAGCGGGTCGTAGGCGTGTCACCGTAGCGTGAACGCGACACCTTCCGGGCGCTCGGTGACGTGGGATCCAGAAAGTACCGACGACTTGGCGAATAAAGACCGAATTTCCGGCGTTCGTCGCGCTCTCTAAAAGGCGCTTGGCGGCACCGGATTTGCAAATGTAGGCACCCAACAGTCGCCTCCAGGAGGCGCCGCGCACGGAACCCACCGTCCACGCGGCCGTCATCCGGAAGGTCCACCGGGAGCATTTGCATGTCGCGTCACCTTCGTCTTGCCGCCTCGTTCGCCCTTGTCCTTCTCGCCGCAGCGTGCGGGGAGGTGCCAACTGCAGCCCCCGCGCCGGACCAGCTCCAGCGCATCGACGCTTCGGCGTCGATCGTGCCGGGGACCTGCACCAACCTGGCCCAGCTCAATACGCTCGCCGCGACGATCTTCACCCCCGGGAGCTCGCCGAACATCAGCTCGGTGAAGGGCAAGCTCAAGAACCTCGACAAGCTCGTGAAGAAGGGTGACATCGTTGGGGCCAAGGCACAGGCCACCGAGATCGTGGCGTTCGTGCTCAAGAAGCACAACCAGGGTGGACTCGCCGGCACCGACGCGCAGGTCGAGGCCTTCACCAATCAGATCCTCTGCTTCGCCGGCTTCGACCTCGAGGTCGAACAGCCCGACAATACGTTCTTCATCTTGCCGTCGGATCTGCCGCAGGTCGTCATCAACATCGACGGCACGGCGGGCATCTCGTTCCCGGGTAATCCGGTGAGTGAGCCGACGCTCGTCGAAGTGCTGGCGATCCCCGGCGTCTTCGGCCCCGGAGATGGACCGCTCGACACGAAGCTCGACCAGTACCCCGGCTTCGTTCAGGTCAACAAGACCTCCGAGAACGACGCACCGCTCGCGAAGCCTGCGGTGGTCGGCGTCTGCGCGACTGGCGCGATCCCCGCGGTGGTCCGTGCCCGTCTGCGCCTCGGTCATGGCGCGGCCAACGGCTTCGAAGTCACTCCCGCAGCGAGCGCGGCTTTCCTCTCGTGCCCGCCGCCTGAAGTTGCCAATGCCGCTGCCACTCCGCTCTGGAAGCGCCTCGCGAACGCCATGCTCCCGCGTCAGCTGCATGCTTTCCAGCAGGAGTTCGGCGGCGGTGTCGGTGGCACGGTGACCGAGTTCAGCCCCTTTGCGCCGGTCGATCCGCAGCTTGAGTTCGGCGGTGGCGTGGGTGGCACGGTCACGGAGTTCATCCGTGTGCCGGCGCCGGG
>JANOWT010000470.1:0-6626 GCA_031418115.1 Gemmatimonadota bacterium | reverse complement strand
AGCGTCACGTAGAGGGTCGCCGTGGTGAGCCGGGTGTCACCGACGGCATACGCAGCGGCCTTGATGACGCGCATCTCGGCATGTTGCGTCGCGTCCTTTCCGGTGACCATCGCATTGCAGCCGCGCGAGACGATCGCCCCGTTGTGCACGATCACCGCGCCGACCGGCACCTCTCCGGTCTTGGCCGCACGCTCCGCTTCGACGAGAGCCTCGCCCATCCAGAATGCATCTTCTTCGCTACGCGTCGCGAAGGTCACGGGACCACTCTTCATGCGGGGACCCAGCCGTAGTGATCGGCGAGATACGCGAGTGTGGCGGTGACGAACGCTTCGGCGAATGCGGTGCGAGAAGCGTCGCTGTCGCGAACGCCGAGGTAGTTGCATTCGATCTGAATCGCGTCGACCGGACCACCCACCCGCGATCCGTGGCGCTGCGTGTTGTAGCCGCCATCGAAGTACGACTCGCCTGACGCCGGCGCGGGATCGCCCGCGGACGGCACGGTCGGGAAGCCGAGCGCGGCGAGGCGCGTGCCGAACGCGCGCGGACCGCGGAGGAGCGCGACTCCCGAGTCACCCGAGGCCGCGACCGCGTCGAGGCCCGCGACGCTGCTCGCCGCGACGAGCGGCATGAGGATCGAGTCGGCCAGTCTCAGATTCGCCGCGGAGAGGAGATACCCGAGTTCCAGGCGCGGCACCGCGTGCGCGTGACCGTGCAGGTCGATCAGCAGCGCGCGCGGATGCACCCGCACCGCGCGTGCCTTCGCGCTGTCGATCCTCGTGTGGAAGAGCGCCCACATAGGCGCCAGCGGCGAGTGGCCGTCCGTCGCCTCCTCGAGGTCGCGATTCGCGTCGAACTTCCGGCGATGCAACCGGTTGACGACGACGAACGGGCGTTTGCCGCTGCGCCGCTGGAAGGCATCGGAGATCGCGAAGGCGAGCGCGCGGGTGTTCGCGTCGTTGATCACGACGCAATCGACGCAGTCGCGATCGGGGAGATCGACGGGCGCGAGGTCTCCTCCGTGCGGCGCGACGACGACGACGGGAATGGTCCCATCGGTCACCTCGACCCAGCCGCTCACGTCGAGCGGCGCGACCGGGCCAGGACCTCCGGGCGGCGGAGCGATGACGCCACCGTCACCCTCGCTTCCGCCGGCACAGCCGAGGGCGCCGAGGACAGCGATCGTCCCCAGCGCCCACCGGACACCTCGCCCTGCCCCGGTCACGATCATGCCACCTCGAACTCGATATGGTCGCCCGCCACCTTCGCGACGATCGTGTCGCCGTCCTTCAACTTGCCTTCGAGCAGCGCCAGCGCCAACGGGTTCTGCAGCAGCCGCTGGATCGCACGCTTGAGCGGGCGTGCACCGAACGCGGGCTCGTATCCTTCGCTGGCGATGAGTGCTCTCGCGTCATCTGAGAGCTTGAGCGTGATCTTGCGGTCCGCCAACAGCTTGTCGAGGCGCTGCAACTGCAGCCCGACGATATGACCGATCTGCTCCTCGCCGAGCGGACGGAAGATGACGATGTCGTCGACGCGATTGAGGAACTCGGGCTTGAAGTGCCCTCGCAGTGCCGCCGTGACCTGCGTCTCCACGAGTGCCCAGTCGCTCGTTCCGGTCTCGATGATCCATGACGACCCGATGTTCGACGTCATGATGATGACCGTGTTGCGGAAGTCGACCGTGCGTCCCTGCGAGTCGGTGAGTCGGCCGTCGTCGAGGATCTGCAGCAGGATGTTGAACACGTCGGGATGCGCCTTCTCGATCTCGTCGAAGAGCACCACGCTGTACGGCCTGCGACGCACCGCCTCCGTGAGCTGACCGCCTTCCTCGAAGCCGACGTACCCCGGCGGAGCACCGACGAGGCGAGAGACCGCATGCTTCTCCATGTACTCCGACATGTCGATGCGCACCATTGCCGCTTCGTCGTCAAAGAGGAACTGGGCGAGCGCGCGCGCCGTCTCGGTCTTGCCGACGCCCGTGGGACCGAGGAAGATGAACGAGCCGATCGGGCGATTCGGATCCTGCAAGCCGGCGCGCGAGCGGCGCACCGCATTGGCCACCGCCGTGACAGCTTCGGTCTGGCCGATCACACGCTTGGCGAGCTCCTGATCGAGTTTGGCGATACGTTCACGCTCCGACTCGAGCATGCGCGTGACGGGAATTCCGGTCCAGCGCGCGACGATCTCGGCGATGTCGTCGGCGGTGACTTCTTCCTTGAGGAACTTCGCACCGCTGGTCTTCTGCGACGACAGGCGCTCCTCGACTTGCTTGAGCTCGGCCTCGAGCTTGGGCACGGTCCCGTATTGCATCTCGGCGGCTTTGCCGAGGTCACCGGCGCGCGTGGCGCGGTCGACCTCCGTGCGCGCTTCTTCGAGTTGCTGCTTGAGCTTGCCGACGTTGCCGAGTGCGTCCTTCTCGAGCTGCCATTGGGCTTTCATCGCGCCGGACTTCTCTCGCAGCTGCGCGAGCTCCTGCTCGATCACGTGGCGACGCTCGACGGTCGCCTTGTCCTTCTCCTTCGCGAGCGCCTGACGCTCGATCTCGAGCTGCACGACGCGACGCTCGACCTCGTCGATCTCCTGCGGTAGCGAGTCGATCTCGATCCGCAGCCGCGACGCGGCCTCGTCCATGAGGTCGATCGCCTTGTCGGGGAGGAATCGGTCACCGATGTACCGGTTGGAGAGCGTTGCGGCCGCGACGAGTGCGCCGTCCGTGATGCGCACACCATGGTGCGACTCGTAGCGCTCCTTTAGGCCGCGCAGGATCGCGATCGTACTCTCGACGGTGGGCTCGCCGACGAAGACCGGCTGAAAACGGCGCTCGAGCGCGGGGTCCTTCTCAACATGCTTGCGGTACTCGTCGAGCGTGGTCGCGCCGACCACGCGCAGTTCACCGCGCGCCAACATCGGCTTGAGCATGTTGCCGGCGTCCATCGAGCCCTCGGCTTTTCCCGCCCCGACGATCGTGTGCAGTTCGTCGATGAACATCACGAACTGACCATCGCTCGATGTGACTTCCTTGAGCACAGCCTTGAGACGCTCCTCGAACTCGCCGCGGAACTTCGCACCTGCGATCAGTGCGCCGAGGTCGAGCGACACGAGTTGCTTGTTGCGCAGCGACTCGGGCACGTCGCCATTCACGATCCGCTGCGCGAGGCCCTCGGCGATCGCGGTCTTGCCCACGCCCGGCTCGCCGATGAGGACCGGGTTGTTCTTGGTCCGGCGTGAGAGCACCTGCACCACGCGACGGATCTCCTCGTCGCGACCGATCACGGGGTCGAGCTTGCCCTTGCGCGCATCCTCGGTGAGGTCGCGCGTGTACTTCGCCAACGCCTGGTACTGATTCTCCGGCGTCTGGTCGGTGACCTTGTGCGCACCGCGCACGACCTGAAGCGCCTCGAGCAGGCCCTTCTTGGTGACGCGCTGCGCCTTGAGCAGGTTCGCTGTCTCTGCGCCCTTCACATCCGCGAGGGCGATCAGCAGATGTTCGATCGAGACGTATTCATCCCCCAGCGCCTTGGCTTCCTTCTCGGCCTGATCGAGCACTGCGGTGAGCTCGCGCGCGAGGTTGGGCTGCGCGTCGCTCTGCTTGGGGTATCGCACGATCTCGCGTTCGAGCGCCTCGCGGAGTGGCGCGACGGTCACGCCCATCTTCTGCAGGATCGGCACGACGATGCCCTCGTCCTGCGCGAGCAGGGCGACGAGGAGGTGCGTGTCGTGTACCAGAGGGTTGCCGTTCCGACGCGCGTGGCTGATCGCTTCGGTCAGGGCTTCCTGGGACTTCACGGTCAGGCGGTCGGGGGAGAGCATCTTAGGGGCGGATGGGAGGTGGGAGGTGGGAGGTGGGAGGTGGGAGGTGGGAGGTAGAAGGCGATATGCGATGCGTTCCTCGCGCTCTCATCTCTTCTTGTGATGCAACCGGCGCTCCGTACAGCGTACGCCGTCTCGGCTGGGGCGGTGTCGGGAATGGCGCGTTGGTCGGACTATGCGACTGGACGTCAGGGATTCTCCGGTATGGTCCCAAAGGTGCGGCCATCGTCGCGGCGAAGCGAGATGCGCTGGCGATCGCACCACTCCAGGAACGGGATCAGCCATTTGCGGGTGATGCCCAGAGCGTCGCGGAGCTCGGCGGGCGAGTATGCCGTGCCGGCCGTCACGTGGGAGCGTAGTCGCCGGAGCAGCTCGGAGACACCCTCACGTGCGAATGGACGGTCGAGTGCGACCATCACGATCCGTTTGTCCTTGTCGAGGAGCTTGAGGAGTGCGTGCGCTTCGGGGCCGAACTCCGCGACGAGTTCGGGCAGTCCCGGCGGCTCGACGCCGGCGGTGCGCAGTCGGTCGAGGAGACGGTCGCGCGCAGAGGTCGCCCCTTCACTCGTGCCTGCCTGAAAGGCCACGGCGCGGATCGTCGCGCCCTCGACCACGATCAGTCCGGCACGCTCCGCACGGCGGATCACTTCGTCCGCGAGCGCTGCATTGGGCGACAGCGCCGCACGCGCAGCCTGGCGGTCCACGCCGGGCGCGAGCGGATGTTCGGCGTGAGTGCGTTCGACGAGCGCGATGAGCGTCGTGCGCAGCGCCGCCAGCACCGGAAGACGCACGAGGCGGTCCTCGATGCGCACGACCCTCTCGAGATCCTTGAGCAGACGCTCGACCAGCGCGGGGCGCAGGCCGAGCCTCAGAGGGAGAGACGCGACCCCCAGTCCGCTCGTGCCGCTCTCAAGGAGCATCCACTCGAGCCGCTCCGCATCGGACGCACCAGTGCGGAGCCAAGGCTTCGCGCGTCGACTCGGCGGGAGCGGGTCCGTGACCACGCCGCCGCCGATCGTGCCTTCGCTGCCACCTGCGCGCAGCACGAAGCGGTCCCCTGCCCTCATGACCACTGGCGCGTCGAGGAGAAGACGCACCGCCCGGGTCTCGCCCGGCTTCAACGGCCCGCCGGCGGCGATGACGCGCACGCCGACGTCGGCGGTGCCGAGGTGGAATCGCAACCAACGCCGCGCACCGACGGCTGGCGCGTGCGGCAGCAGTGCGACATCCGCACGCAGTACGCTACTGGGCTCCCACGGATCGCCGGCGCTCACAAGCACTGCGTCATGCGCGACCTCGTCGCGGTCGACGCCCACGAGTGCGAGCGCGATACGGGTCCCCGCGCCGACGGTCGTCGCCGACGCACCGTGCGATTCGAGACTGCGCACACGAGCCGTGCGGTCAGCCGGCAGGATCCGCACCGTCGCTTCGCGCGCGATCGTTCCCGACCAGGCAGTGCCTGTTACCACTGTGCCGGCGCCGGCGACGGAGAAGACGCGATCGACCGGCATGCGCCAGGGGTCATCGGCGGAGCGCGACGGCACGAGCGCCGCAGCCGCGCGGATCGCCAAGCGCAACGCGTCGAGGCCGGCACCGGTCACCGACGAGACCGCGACGATCGGCGCGTCGGCGAGCGCGGTGCCCGCGACGGCCGCGCGAACATCGTCGGCGACGAGTTCGCGAAGTTCGTCATCGACGAGATCCGACTTGGTCAACGCGATGACGCCGGCCGTCACGTCGAGCAGGGTGAGGATCGCGAGGTGTTCGCGCGTCTGCGGCATCACGCCTTCGTCCGCGGCGATCACGAGCAATGCGAGGTCGATGCCCGACGCGCCCGCGAGCATGGTGCGCACGAATGCCTCGTGCCCTGGCACGTCCACGACGCCGATCGTCCCCACGCCCTCGAGCGCGAGCGGTGCGAAGCCGAGCGCGATGGTGATGCCGCGCCGCTTCTCCTCGGGCAAGCGATCGGTGTCCACGCCGGTGAGCGCGCGGACGAGCGAGGTCTTGCCGTGATCGATGTGGCCCGCGGTGCCGAGGATCACCGGTGCGATGCCTCCCACGAGGCCCACGCGCGGAGCGCGCGCCCGTCGGCGAGATGTTCTTCCACGAACTCACGCAGGAGTCTCAGGTGTGCGCGCAATGTCGGTGCGTCGAGCGCGGGCACCTCCTCGTCGCGCGACCAGCGTAGCAGCGTGAGCCGCGCGTCCGGAGGCAAGGTGCGCGCGCCGGGCACGAGCGCCGCGCAGGTCCGACAGAGCGCGCCCCCCGAGCGGTGACCGAAGCGAACGATCTCGTCCTCGGCGAGCGCGCGGTGACAGAGCGCGCAGCTGTCGAGCGCGGGCGCGAATCCGAGTTCACTCACGAGTCGCCAGGCAGCCGCGAGGGTGCGCCCACCGACGTCGGCGTCGCCCGCGACGCCGATCGCATCGAGGCCGGTGGCGAGGGTGTCGTGGATGGCGCCTCCCTCGTCCTCCGACGCGAAGCGGATGCAGAGCTCACCAAGCGCGGCCGACGCCGCGAAGCGCTCGAGCGACGCGGCGAGTTCCGGCCGCGAACGAGTCGCGTCGAAGCCGGTGAGCGTGTGCAGATCGCGACCGGGCAACACCGTCAGATGCGCGACCCCACTCGTGAAGAGGTCGAGCCCCAATCCGAAGCGGCTCTTGGGGCGCTTGGCTCCGCGCGCGATCGCGCTCACGACGCCGGCCTCGCGCGTGGCCAGGCGGACGATGCGCGAGGTCTCGCGATAGTCGAACCCGTGCAGGACGATCGCCTCGGTCTGGATCACCACGGCAATTTACGTCGACGCACGTCCG
>JANOWT010000469.1:0-6464 GCA_031418115.1 Gemmatimonadota bacterium | reverse complement strand
GCGTGGTCAGCGCGGGCAGATCGAATCGGCGGCGCTGTTCCTCGAGCTGCTCGCCGACAGCGAGATCCGCGAGTCGCATCGCGCGGGGGATCCCCGCATCCAGGACGCGTACGCGCTGCGTTGCATGCCGCAGGTGCATGGACCAGTGCTCGAGGCGATCCGGTTCGCCGAGGGGCTGCTCAGTGGCGAGCTCAATGCGGCCACGGACAACCCGCTGGTGTTCGACGACGGTACGATGCTCTCGGGCGGAAACTTCCACGGCCAGGCCGCCGCGATGGCGCTCGACGTACTCGCGATCGCGATGACGAACCTCGCGGTCATGAGCGAGCGACGGATCGACCGGCTCGTGCACCCCGACTTGAACGAGGGCCTGCCGCCCTTCCTTACGCAGACGGCGGGCGTGAGTTCGGGCTTCATGATGGCGCAGGTCACTGCCGCGGCGATCACGAGCGAGTGTAAGATCCTCGCACATCCGGCGAGCGTGGACTCGATCCCGACCGACGGGAGCAAGGAGGACGTGGTCCCCATGGCCATGGGCGCGGCGACGAAACTGCGTCGCGTATTGCACAACCTGCAGCACGTGCTGGCGATCGAACTCATGTGTGCCGCGCAGGGACTCGAGTACCGGCGACCGCTGCGCGCGGGCGTCGGTGTCGAGCGCGCGTTCGCGACCGTGCGCTCGCTCGTGCCGGCACTCACCGAGGATCGCGTGCTCGGCCCCGACATCGAACGACTCGCGGCTGCCGTCGCGTCCGGCCGTTTCGCCGTTTAGCACCCCACACGCATCGCCCGACTCACCATGACCACTGCTCGAGTGATCCGCGCTCCGCGCGGCAACCAGATCAGCTGCAAGGGCTGGCAGCAGGAAGCCGCGCTCCGCATGCTCATGAACAACCTCGACCCCGAGGTCGCGGAGCGACCGGAGGATCTCGTCGTCTACGGTGGCACCGGCAAGGCCGCACGCAACTGGGAAGCGTTCGACGCCATCGTCGCCGCGCTTCGCGCCCTTGAGAATGACGAGACGCTGCTCGTGCAGAGCGGCAAGCCGGTCGCGGTCTTTCGTACGCATGCCGGCGCGCCGCGCGTCCTGATCGCCAACTCCAATCTCGTTGGCCGCTTCGCGACCTGGGATTACTTCCGCGAGCTCGAGCAGAAGGGCCTGATCATGTACGGTCAGATGACCGCGGGGTCGTGGATCTACATCGGGTCGCAAGGGATCGTACAGGGGACCTACGAGACCTTCGGCGCCGTCGCCGAGCGGCACTTCGGCGGCACGCTCGCCGGTCGCTTCGTACTCACCGCGGGGCTCGGTGGCATGGGTGGCGCGCAGACGCTCGCCGCCACGATGCACGATGCCGCCATCCTCGGCGTCGACGTCGACCCTACGCGCATCGAGAAGCGCCTGCAGTCCGGCTACTGCGACAAGATGACCGCCGACTTCGACGAAGCGATGCGCTGGATCCGCGAGGCCCAGGCGGCGCGGCGCGGGCTCTCCGTTGGCCTCGTCGGCAACGCGGCCGAAGTGCTCCCGCAGATGGTGGAGCGCGGGATTATCCCCGAC
Organism: Gemmatimonadota bacterium; assembly: GCA_031418115.1. Classification (GTDB taxonomy): domain Bacteria; phylum Gemmatimonadota; class Gemmatimonadetes; order Gemmatimonadales; family Gemmatimonadaceae; genus Pseudogemmatithrix. The sequence continues at coordinate 4,903 of JANOWT010000469.1, read as the reverse complement.
GTCGTCACCGATCAGACATCGGCGCACGACATGCTCAATGGCTATGTGCCGCATGGCATGTCGCTCGCGGAGGCTCTGGCACTGCGTACGAGCGATGCCGCGGAGTACGTGCGGCGCTCCACCGCGAGTGCGGTGCGGCATGTGCGGGCGATGCGCGACATGCAGGACAGGGGTGCCGTCGCGTTCGACTACGGCAACAACATCCGCACCGTCGCGCTCGATGCCGGTCTCGCCGATGCGTTCGACATCCCGGGTTTCGTTCCCGAGTACGTGCGGCCCCTCTTCTGCGAAGGGAAGGGACCGTTCCGCTGGGCCGCGCTCTCCGGCGATCCCGCTGACATCGCGCGCACCGACGCGCTCGTGCTCGAGATGTTCCCGCACGACGAGCACCTCAAGCGTTGGATCACGCTCGCGCGCGAGCGGATCCACTTCCAGGGACTCCCCGCACGTATCTGCTGGCTGGGACAGGGGGAGCGTGCGCGCTTCGGCGTCGCGATCAACGACCTCGTGGCGAGCGGCGAACTCAAGGCGCCGATCGCTATCGGTCGCGACCATCTCGACACGGGAAGCGTCGCGTCGCCCTTCCGCGAGACCGAGGCCATGAAGGACGGCTCCGACGCGATCGCCGACTGGGCTTTCCTCAACGCGATGCTGAACGTCGCGAGCGGTGCGAGTTGGGTGAGTTTCCACCACGGCGGTGGCGTCGGCATCGGCAACTCGCTGCATGCGGGGCAGGTGATCGTCGCCGACGGCACGCCGGAGATGCGCGAACGGCTGCAGCGCGTGCTCACCAACGACCCCGGGATCGGCGTCGCCCGGCACGCTGACGCTGGCTATGAGTCGGCGCGCGAGACCGCGCGGCGGGAAGGGATCAAGCTACCGTCACTGCCGAACTGAGCGCGTGCTCTCCGCGAAGTTCGCGCCCTGGCACCTCATTCCGTTCAGCTGGAAATACGCTCGGCTGCGGCTCCGGCGACGCCCGGTCCTCGTGCACTTCGAGGTCACCATGCGCTGCAACGCGAGTTGCGACTTCTGCGACTATTGGAAGACGTCGCCCGAGATGAAGGCCAAGGAGCTCGACTCGTTCGTCGACGCCGCCAAGGCCTTCGATCCGATGGTCGTGACCTGGACTGGTGGCGAGCCGCTGCTGCGCCGGGACCTCGAGGAGCTCGTCGGTGCGGTCGACCGCGCGATCCGCTTCAAGTGGATGACACTCATCACGCATGGCGCGATGCTCACGCGCGAACGGGCGCGTTCACTCTGGGACGCCGGGATCGGCCAGTTCAGCATCTCGCTCGACTACCTCGACGAGCGCCATGATCAGGCCCGAGGGATCCCCGGACTCGCGGCCAAGATCCTCGCCAATGCCGACGCGATCCGCAGCGAGGGGATGACCGTGCGCTTCAACACCGTGATCAAGGACGACAACCTCGATGAGATCATGCCGCTCGTGCGCGCCGCCGAGGCGATGCGGGTGGGCGTGAACCTCTCGGTCTATACGGACTTCAAGAACGGGAACACGGACCACCTGCTGCGTGCCGATCAGGGAGCACGCATCGAAGCGCTCGTGCGCGAACTCTTGGCATTCAAGCGCCGCCGGCGCGGTACGATCTCCAACTCGGATCACTATCTCGAGCAGATCCCGCGGTACCTGCGTGGCGAGATGACCGAACCGTGCCAATCCGGGAAGGACACCGTGCACATCGATCCGTATGGCGGGATTCGCCGTTGCCCCGATTTCCCGGCTGATGGACATTGGAGCACCTACGCTGGCTATGCGCCGATCAAGTGCGACAAGTGCTTCTACGCTTGTCGCGGAGAAGCGCAGGCCCCGCTGCGCCCTGACCGATTCCTCGATCTCCTCGCGTCGCCGTGACACTGGCTTCCGCTGACCGTTCCCGCACCGACTCCGACATGACAGACGTTACCCAGCTGTTCATCAATGCTTCGCAAGTCGTCACCTGCACCGGACCGGCGCGCGCGCGTCGCGGGGCAGAGCAGGGGGACGCCGCAGTCCGGGACGACGTCGGTGTTGCGGTCGGTGCGGATGGTCGGGTCGTGGCCGTCGCGCCCGACGCCGAGTTGCGCTCAGCGTATCCGCGGGCCGAGCTCCTCGACTGCGCCCGGGGCGTCATCACGCCAGGATTCGTCGACTCGCACACCCATGCGATCTTCGGCCGTGCGCGGTACGAGGAGCAGGAGTTGCGAGCGGCTGGCGTCGGTTACCTCGAGATCGCGCGGCGCGGCGGGGGGATCCACTCCTCGGTGCGCGACCTCCGCACACGATCCGCCGACGAGCTCGTCGCGCTCGCGACCGCGCGGCTCCGGCGGATCGCGGCACATGGCACCACCACACTCGAAGTGAAGTCGGGCTACGGTCTCTCGCTCGAGTCCGAACTCACGACGCTGCGCGTCATCCGTCGCCTGGCTGCGGACGTACCCTTGCGGTTGGTGCCGACCTTCCTGGGAGCGCACGAGGTTCCGCTCGAGTACCGCGAGGCGCCACGCAGCCGCGAGGAGTACATCGCACTCGTGATCGGAGAGATGATCCCTGCCGTCGCGGCCGAAGGACTGGCGCGCTTCTGCGACGTGTTCTGCGAGCCCGGGGTGTACACCACGGACGAGTCGCGCCGCATTCTCGGGGCGGCGCGCCGCGCGGGACTCGGCCTGAAGCTCCACGCCGACGAACTCGAGAACGGAGCGGCCGCCGAGCTCGCCGCGGAACTCGGTGCGACGTCGGCGGATCATCTCGCCGCGATCTCGGAGGCTGGGATCGCGGCCCTCGCGGCGGCGGGCACCGTCGCGACCCTCCTGCCCGGCACCATGCTCTTTCTCGGCCGCCCGAAGCAGGCCCCGGCGCGCGCGCTCATGGCCGCCGGCGTGCCGGTCGCACTCGCGTCGGATTTCAACCCAGGAACCAGTCCGACGGTGAATTTTCCCCTCGTGCTCACTCTAGGAGTGAGTCAGTTACGACTGAGCGTAGGAGAGGCCTTCGTCGCCGCAACGGTGAACGGCGCCGCGGCGCTCGGCCTCGCGAACGACGTCGGGCAGCTCTCCCCTGGTTTCCAGGCCGACCTCGCGTTGTTCGAGGTACACGACCATCGAGAGATCCCATACTGGTACGGCGACAACCGCTGCCTCCGGACCTGGGTCGCCGGCCGGCCCGCGCACCGGGGCTGAAGGTCCGGCGCGGCTGCTTCCAAACGCTTGTCACGCCACGGGTTCGCCGGGTAAGTTTCCAGAATGGCCGACATCCTAAAGCTCAAGAAGAAGGCGGCCGACTTCGAGGCCAAGAAGCAGATGGACAAGGCCCTCGCGACCTATCGCGAGATGATCGACGTCTACGAGAAGGGCGAAGAGGATCCGATCGACATCCCGCTCTACAACAGAGTCGGGGATCTGCTCCAGAAGTCGGGGAACCTCTCCGAGGCCGTCTCCATCTGGGAACGCGCGGTCGATCACTATGCCGAGGGCGGGTTCTACAATCCCGCCATTGCCCTCTGTAACAAGATCCTGCGCCAGTCGCCGGGGCGCGCGGTCGTCTACTACAAGCTCGGGAAGATCTCGGCCGAGAAGGGCTTCAAGGCCGACGCGCGGCAGAACTTCCTCGAGTACGCGGCCCGTATGCAGAAGGCCGACAATCTCGACGAAGCCTTCCGCGCGCTCAAGGAGTTCGCGGACCTGGTCCCCGAGCAAGATGACGTACGACTGATGTTGGCCGATCAGCTGGTGAAGGCCGATCGCAAGGACGAGGCCCTCGAACAACTGCAGGTCGCCTACGCGCAGTGCATTCGCGATGGGCGCGCGTCGGACTCGGAGTCCGTTGTGGAGCGGATGAAGGCGATCGATCCGACCTTCGAACCGAAGGCGTCCGACGCGAGCGCGTCGTCGAAGCACGGCGGACTCGTCTTCCTCGATCTCGACACGATGCCTTCCGCTCGTCCGTCCCGTGCCTCTGGCCTCACGCCGGCCGCCGACGCGCGACGCGTGACCAAGGCGGTGGCCGGTCTCGATCTGCTCGACACGGGGATGCCGCCCGTGCCCGCTCCGGTGAAGGTGCCGGCACGTCCCGCTGCGTCGGTCCCGCCCGAGCCCCCGCGCGAGTTGATCGTCGAGACACGGGTCGCGGCCTCGGCGGTGCCGGACGCTCAGTCATTGGACCTGATGATCGAACCGACGGCGCTCAGTTCTCCTCCAGCGCCGCGTGGCTCGCTCGTCGGACTCGAACCGACCTCGCTCGTCGAGGATATCCAGCGCGCCAACGAGATCCCGCCGCTCAACGTCGATCGGGATCTCGAGCCCCCGACGGTCCCCTCCGAGATCCCGATGCTGGATCTCGATCTGCCGGTCGGCACGCCGACGCGCGGGATTCCGCTCATCGACGTCGCGCCGACTCGCGCACCGTCGGCGGCGATTCCCGTTGTCGAAGCGCCGGCGCCAGTCCCCGCGCCAAAGGCCGCACACGTCGACCTGCCGAGCCTGGCCGATCTGCCGATGCTTGTCGACCTGCCGAACATCGTCGATCTGCCGATGCTGACGATCGATGACGGGCCGCCAGCCGAACCGCAACCGGTCGAGTCCGCACCGCCGTCCGGCGACTTTGGAAGCTTCGGCACACCGGATGCATCGCTGGCGGTGGAGGAGTTCGGCGGATTCGGGGCGCTCGAGATCGAATCGAGCGAAGGTGTGCACGCGTTGCCGCTCGACGATTCATTCTCCGAGACGTCGCAGCCGCTTCTTGAAGCCGCTCCGGATTCGCCGTTGTCGGTCGTGGCGTCCATCGATACCGAACCGCCGCCAGGACCGCGCGTGACATCAGTGGTGCTGGCGAACTCGGTCGAGTCGCTGCGCGACCGCTGCGACGGGGCCCCCGACGACTGGGGACTCCGCCGTCAACTCGCCG
>JANOWT010000468.1:0-1732 GCA_031418115.1 Gemmatimonadota bacterium | reverse complement strand
CCGCCCACTTGGCGGCGAGGAAATGCCCGAGCTCGTGCACGAAGATCACGAGTCCGAGTACCAGCAACGGAGCGAGCCAACTCAGCATCAGCGGTACTCCTGCACGAGGGCGCGCGCCGCGGCATCAGCCGCGAGCAGCGCAGTAAGGTCATCTCCAGAACGGTCCCCGAGGCTCGTCAGTGCCAACTCGATCGCGCCGGGGATCCCACCGAACGACAGCGATCCGTCGAGGAAGCGCGAGACCGCCGCCTCGTTGGCCGCGTTGAACACCGCCGGTGCAGCGCCGCCCCGCCGACCCGCCGCGATCCCCAACGCGAGTGTCGGGAACGCATCGTGGCGCACGGGCTCGAACGTCAGCGGACTCAGCGCGACCGGATCGAAGCGTGGTACCCCGTCGTCCTCGAGCCGGTCCGGGTAGCCGAGCGCGTAGAGCACGGGGAGTTCCATCGATGGCACTCCCAGCTGTGCGATCACGCTCCCGTCCTCGAACTCGACCATCGAATGCACGATGCTCTGCGGGTGCACCACGACCTCGATCCGGTCGTACGGCACGCCAAAGAGTACGTGCGCCTCGATCACCTCGAGCGCCTTGTTCGCGAGCGAAGCGCTGTCGACGGTGATCTTGCGCCCCATCGACCAGGTCGGATGATTCAGCGCGTCCTCGAGCTTCGCTCCGCGTATCCGTTCCGTGTCCCACGATCGGAACGGACCACCCGAGGCCGTGATGATGAAGCGTCGCACACCCGCGACCGGCAGCAGGCCCGGACCATCTCCACCGACCCGACCCGCGAGACACTGCAGCAGCGCCGAATGCTCCGAGTCCACTGGCACGACCTCGCCACCACCCATGCGGGCCGCGCGCTGCACCAGCTCGCCTCCCACGACGAGCGATTCCTTGTTCGCGAGCGCAACACGCTTCCCTCCGGCGACCGCCGCGAGAGTGGCCTCGAGTCCGGCGGCACCCACCACCGCATTGAGCACGATCGCCGCGTCGGGATGCGTCGCCGCCTGCACGAGGCACTCGCGCCCCTGACACCATCCGGCCGGGAGCGGCCGCTCGCCGCCATGCACGAGCCCGACGAGCGCGGGCTTCCAGCGGGCCGCGGCCACCTCGAGTGCACCCCGATTGCTCTGCGCCGTCATCGCGACAAAACGGAACCGCTCCGGGTGCCGCGACACCACACGCTGCGCCGTCTCGCCGATCGAACCGGTCGCGCCGAGCAGCGCGACGCCGGTCGGACCACTCACGCACCCACCGTGAGCAGGACGTCGAGCAGTACGTACGCGACCGGGATCGTGAAGAGCAGCGAGTCCACACGGTCGAGCACGCCGCCATGCCCGGGAATGAGCGACGAGCTGTCCTTCACGCCCGCCTGCCTCTTGAGCATCGACTCCGCGAGGTCACCGATCTGCGCGGCGGCACTCATCGCGATTCCGAAGATCAAGAGGCCCGTGACAGAGAGGCCGAGCTTGGCGTACGGCTGCAGGAGGAACTCGAAGTACGCCCACGTGGCGACGAGGCAGGTGCCCACTGCCCCGACGGCACCGGCGACGGTCTTCCCCGGACTCACCGAGGCCATGAGCTTGCGTCTGCCGAACGTCTTGCCGAAGAAGAATGCGCCGCTGTCATTGATCCAGGTGAGCACCAGCGGCAACATCAACAGCAACGTGCCCGCGACCGCGCCGATCGCGAAGCGGTGATAGCGGAGCGCGTAGCCGAAGGCGAGCATGC
>JANOWT010000467.1:0-5317 GCA_031418115.1 Gemmatimonadota bacterium | reverse complement strand
AGCCTCGCCGAGAAGGTCGTCGGGCTCGCCAGCGCACTCAGTGCGCTCGATCGCGAGTCGGGCGCGGCGAGTGCGGAGGTGATCGAGAAGGAGATCGTGCTGCTCGAGTCGCAGGCGAACCCGCTCGACCGCGCCGCGAGCGAGTCGCGTGTGCGCCGCTTGGCGACGCTCAAGCGGAACCGGCGAACCGCGGCAGAGTCGACCAAGAAACGCGCCGAGATGCGCGCGCGCCTCGACAGTTGTTCGATCGCGCTGCAGAACATGAAGTTCGATGTGTTGCGCCTGAAGACCGGGAACCAGAGCTGGCAGCATGTGACGTCGGTCGCCGAGCAGGCCATGGCCCTCGCGCGCGAGGTGGACAGCGTCGTCTACGTCGGCGACGAGATGGCCCGCCTGCAGCGGTCCGCGCCGCGTGGGTGAGGACGCGCAGCTTCTCGCGCGCTGCTCGGCGGCGGTCGCCGGCCTGTACGAGATCGAAGCCGAGATCGGCCGTGGTGGCATGGCCGTCGTCTATCGCGCACTCGACACGAGGCTCCGTCGCAAGGTCGCGCTGAAGGTCCTCCCGCCAGAACTCGCCTTCCGGCCCGAGGTGCGCACGCGGTTCCTGCGTGAAGCAGAGATGTCAGCGCGCCTCTCGCACCCGCATATCGTCCCGATCTACTCGGTCGACGAGGCAGAGGGCATCGTCTACTTCGCGATGGGGCTGGTCGAGGGAGAATCGCTCGCGGCGATGCTCGCGCGTGAGCCGCGGCTGCCGCTCGAGACGGTACGTCGCATCCTTCGCGAAGTCGCCGAAGCACTACAGTACGCGCACCAGGTGGGTGTGGTGCACCGCGACATCAAGCCCGACAACATCCTGATCGATTCCGTGACCGGTCGCGCGGTCGTGACCGATTTCGGGATCGCGCGGGCCGCCGAAGGGGACCAGCGCCTCACCGTCACGGGTATCGCCGTGGGAACGCCGGCGTACATGAGTCCCGAGCAGGCGATGGGCGAGCGCGAGGTCGACGGGCGCGCCGACATCTACGCGCTTGGGATCGTCGGTTACCAGATGCTCGCGGGAGAACTGCCGTTCCAGGCGACGAACACCCCAGCGATGCTCATGAAGCACCTGAGCGAGCACCCGCGCCCACTCGCGCAGCTGCGCCCCGACCTGCCCGGCAACTTGGTGCTGGCGATCGACCGTGCGCTCGAGAAGGGACGCAACGAGCGGTGGGCCGATGCCGACGCATTCAGGACCGCACTCGCGTCCGATGCACCTGCGACGATGCTTCCGGCGCGCCGGTCGTCGGCACGCCTCAGTCATCCGGCGACCGTGGGCACCATACAGGGACACGTCGACGAGTCCGTGGACCCGATCGAGCGGTTGCGGCTGCACACTCCGCTCCCTGCACCGCCGTTCCCGCCGCTTCCCCGCGACTGGATGTTCGACCCGTCGCAGCGTGAGGAAGGACGCGAGACGCTGCGTCGCTGGCGCGAGGAGCAGCGCCGCTGGAAGGACGAAGTGCGAGGGCGTGGAGGCGCGCGCTCGTCAATGCGCATGGCGGCGCTCGAACTCCAGCAGTACGAGTTGCAGCGCCGTTCGCCCGAGGAGCGCGTCGCCGGCGTGCGGCGACGCATCGCCGGAAGTCTCGGGACGATCGTGATGCTCGTGGCGATCAATGCCGTATTCACGCCCGGCTTTCCCTGGGTCCTCTTTCCCGCGATCGGGATGGGGTTCGGGATCGTGAGGAGTCTGAGCAACCTCTGGGCGGATGGGATCCCGATCCGCGACGTCTTCCGCCGGCCGCAACGCTCGGCGATCAGCGGCGAGGAACAGCCACTCCGTCGGATCGAGGCCAAACTGCCGGCCCCGGCTGCGGCCACTGCGACCGAGGCGGTACTCGAAAGCGTGCCGCGCGAAGTGCTCGAGGGACGTCACGGCGTGCGTGTACGCGAGGCCTTTGCGGCGCGCGCGCAGATCCGTTCGGTGCTCGCGCGACTGGGCGATGCCGAACGTTCGATGCTGCCGGAGATCCAGCCGACGGTGGAATCGCTCGTCGAGCGCGTGCGGACACTCGCCGCGGCACTGCACGCGCTCGACACCGACGCGTCTCCGGACGCGCTGGTGCGCTTGCAGGCCCGCATTGCCGAGACCGAGTCGCTCTCGGCGGACGCGCCGGAACGCGGTCGTCGGCTTGAGTTGCTCGAGCGTCAGCTCAAGACGCTCACCGAGCTCGCCGAACGCAGGACGACGCTCGCTGACCAGATGGAGAGCGCGATGCTCGTGCTAGAGACGATGAACTTGGATCTCATGCGGCTGCGCAACTCGGGCCTTGAGGCGCGGATCCACGACCAGGGGCCGCTCACGCAGGAGATGCAGGCGCTCGCGCGCGACGTGCAGCGGGTAGCCGAAGCCGTGGACGAGACTCGGCGCGAGACCTGACCTCGGAAGTCGCCGAAGGTCGCCCAAGGTCGCCCGAGGTCGCCCGAGGTCGCCTAATGTCGCTGGTCGCACAATCTGGCGCTTTCCGGGCAAAATGGTATTCTTATGGGCTTGGCAGGATGCGCGCAAACCTGATTGCGCCCCATCCCGTTGATTGGCAACGTCTTAAGCCACGGAACTCCCGTTGACCATTCCAGTGATCGCCCCTGTTTCGATTTTCGCCGCGCCGCCGCCACCCCTGCCGGCAGTGACATTTCCTATTGGCTGGTTGCTCAACAACGCGTCACCACCAATACAGTATCGGGCCATTATCGACGTTGCAAAGCTCGGTGACAAGGTCACGCCAAAGATCCAGAGTCTGCCGTACGCCCACAGACCTGCGATCGAACTCGCTGTTCAGGCTTCTGTGGACGGTGTGTGGAATGGATCGATCCTCACGGTACCCTCGCAGCGTGCCGAACACAGCGAGGGAGTCGGCACCGTGCCGGCATTTCGCCGGCTGACCGAGTGCGGCTGGGACAAAGAGGCGCCGCCGCTGGTGCATACGCGGCGCGTGTTGTTCCGATTGCTCGCAGAGGACATGGATCGCTCGATGCTGTTTGAGTTGGCGCCGACCAAGCCGAAGATGGAGGAGGAGTTCTTCCTCCTGCAGCGCCGCACGCTGCGCGAGGCGGCGGGCGCGGCACTCGCTGGAGCCGGTTTCGAGGGTGACCCGCGCCTCCGTGGCCTTGCGCGCCGCACGATCGACCGGATGGCGGACTTCCTCCGCTCACCGCTCGCCGAGAAGCCGTGGATCCGCGTTGGGAACCGTCAGGTCCTGCATCCCGATGCGTTCCCGCCCACGATGCACATCCTGCATCTCCTCGCGCACATGCCGCTCTGCCAGACCGAGCACTACGAGGCGATGGAGCTGCTGTACGAATACTTGACGCGCCCGCTGCCACGGCAGGAGTCGGTGCAGCAGGTCGGGACGCAGATGCTCTCGATGCCGAACCTCGTGCTCGGCGACATGCTCCCGCACCGCAATGCTGTCGAAGACGATGTCCCTGCCGCGCTCGCGTGGCTCGAACTGATGGCCCGTTTGGGCTTCCTGCGCCGCAATGACCACTGGTCGAAGATGTACGACCGGTTCATCGACGACTGCGGTCGCGACGGTGTGTGGCATCCGCACAAGGGGCTCGCCATGCCCAAGAGCTCGAATCCCTACGTCTGGCCGATGTTCCCGCTCGAGCAGGCGCATGGTGGCGAGGAGCGCTGGTGCGACGTGACGTTCCGGATCGGGCTGATCGCGCGGTTGTCGGGGCGGCCGGTGGAGCTGGTGTAGTCCCACACGCCCCAGAGAGCCGGTTAGATTGCGGGAGATGACAACAGTGAAGAAGACAAAGGCGCCGGCCTCCCGCACGGTCGCCAAGACTATCCCGAAGACTCGCGCGAAGACGTCCGCGAAGACTCCTGCGAAGAACGCCGCGACCACCACCTCGGACCTCGTCGCCGAGCCGTTCGGCGCGCTCCGTTCGGTGACGCCGCCCGATGTGCTCGATGAGGACGCGCCGAGCCTGACGCTCGCGCAGGCCGAGGCGAGCACGATCGACATCACGTTCGAGGATCTCGGCTTGAGCGAAGCGATGCTTGCGTCGCTGCGCTCGGCCGGCTATACGCGCCCGACGCCGATCCAGGCGCAGGCGGTGCCGCTGGCGCTCATGGGCCGCGACCTCATGGGACTCGCGCAGACCGGCACCGGCAAGACCGCCGCCTTCACGATCCCGATCATCGAGCGACTGATGGGCGGGCCGAAGCGGACGCGCGCGCTGATCCTCACACCGACGCGCGAGCTCTGCCAGCAGGTCGAGGAGAGCTTTCGTAAGTACGGCACCGGCACGGGCCTCGAAGTGGTCTCGGTCTACGGCGGCGTCGGCTACGACCAGCAGCTGAAGGCGCTGCATGGCGGCGTGGACGTGATCGTGGCGACACCGGGCCGGCTGATCGACCATCTGGAAAAGCAGAACGTGGTGTTCGACGAGCTCGAGGTGCTGGTGCTCGACGAGGCCGACCGGATGCTCGACATGGGCTTCGCACCGCAGATCAACAAGATCGTCGCGCAGATCCACCCGTACCGGCAGACGCTACTCTTCTCGGCGACGATGCCGCCCGAGGTCGAGGCGCTCGCGCGCAAGTACCTGCGCAAGCCGACGGTCGTGCAGGTGGGGCGTCGCTCGCAGGCCGCCGCCACGGTGAGCCACTATGTGTACCCGGTGCCGAAGCACAAGAAGACCGAACTCTTGACGCATCTGCTTCGCGAGATGGGCGTGGACGACTCGATCCTGGTATTCACGCGCACCAAGCACGGTGCCGACAGGGTGGTGCATCACCTGATCGACGCGGGCTTCTCTGCCGACGCGCTGCATGCTGACAAGACGCAGGTGCAGCGTGAGCAGGCGCTGGCCAAGTTCAAGGCGGGGACGGTGAAGATCCTCGTGGCGACCGACATCGCGCAGCGCGGACTCGACATCTCCGGTATCTCGCATGTGGTGAACTACGATGTGCCGCAGCAGGCCGAGGATTATGTGCACCGGATCGGTCGGACGGGGCGCGCAGCGAAGGAAGGCGATGCGTTCACGTTCATGTGCGCGGACGAGATCGGGATGGTGCGCACGGTGGAGCGGGTGATCGGGCAGGAGATCCCGCGGATCTCGGTGCCGGGGTATGATTTCGGGACTTAGTTAGAGGCAGATGGGAGATGGGAGATGGGAGGGGGCCGCCCGTTCGGGCGGCCCTACTGCGTTCTGGTGGCTTTCTGCACGCTTTCCTCTTTCCTCATTCCTCTCTCCTCAGTCCTCATTCCTCATTCCTCTCTCCCATCTCCTCTCGTCCTCGTCGCGCTTCTGTCACCAC
>JANOWT010000466.1:0-3684 GCA_031418115.1 Gemmatimonadota bacterium | reverse complement strand
GTCGTGTACTCGTAGGCGTGGATGTCCCGCCACGCCGCGAGGCGGCCCGAGGAGTTGTAGTCGTGCCCGCGTTGGAACTGGTTGGTACTCGGGTAGAGCTGGTCCGCGCCAGCGATGGGGGGCCCGTCGAGCACCGTCGCCGCGATCCGGTCGGCATTGTCTCGCCAATGCGCCCGAGTGAAGGACGCGGCCCCGCCGCTGTAGGTCTCGTGCGTGAGGGCCCCGCGCGCGTTGAACACGTTCGAGCGCACCGTGATCGCGTTCGGCAGCGCGACCGTCCGCGCCCGCTCCGTCGCGTCGAACGTCGTCGTCGTGGCCTGGCCCCCGAAGTCCTGGAGCAGGGCTTCGCGCCGCATCCCGTCGTACCCGCTCCCGCTCATACGGGACCAGAGCGCGGTTGCCCCTTGATAGGCGCGGATGTTGAGCTCGCCGGCCTGCGTCCCCTCCCAGCCCTGACTCAGCACGTAGCGCACGCTGCCGCGGACGGTCGTCACCGAGGTCGGACGCCCCGCCGCGTCGACGAAGAGCGTGTCGGTGCTCTCGGCGTTCCGCACCGTGACCCAGCGTCGCTTTGGGTCGTACGCATAGCGCGTGGTGTCCGCGCCCGCGACCCGGAGGGTGTCCCGATCCTGCCGATCCTTGAACCAGCGCACGATCTGGCCGCGGCGATCGGTCGCGCGCACCATGTTCCCGCGTCGGTCATAGCCACGCGTCGCGACCCCGCCCCGCGGATCGGTGGTCGAGATCACCCACCCTGCCGCATTCCGTTGCGTGGTGTAGAGGTTCCCTTGGGGGTCGATGAACTGCGAACTGCCCAGGAGATCGGCATAGGTGTAGCGCGCCGTGTCCGCGCCGAGCGCGATCTGGCGCGTCACGCGGTTCACGAGATCGTACTGCGTCGTGTACACGCGGCCCAAGTGGTCGGTGACCTGCACCGGGCGACCCGACGGGTCGTAGCTGAACGTGGTGACGCGCGGCGCCTCGTTCGGGACGACCGAAAGGCGCGTCGCGGTGTTGCCGAGCAGCGCGTCGTCATACGTCGCCGAGTCGAGTTCTTGCCGCGCGTTCCGCACCGCACGGGAGCGGCCGTACGCGTCGTATTTGAAGCGCACGGTGTTCGCCGTATCCGATTTCACACTGTCCGGCGCGAGGCCTACCCCCGAGAAGAAGGCCTCGCTCATTTTCACGTTGTTCACGAAGATCGCCTGCACCTGATCAAACGGGCCGTAGGTATACGTGGTCGTCTGCTCGGTGAGTCCTTGCGTGACCGTGTAGAGGCGGCGCCCGGTCACGTCGTAGCTGTAGGTGATGGGCGCCTGCCCCACGGTCAGTACGGCCGTCGGCAAGTCGAGCGCGTTGAAGGTGACGGCGCTCGACGTCGAGTCGCCGTTCGCGGCGCGGGTCAGCGTCTTCGTCGCCGCGCCCGAGCGGTGGGGCCACACCGTCGAGATGAACCCGTTCGATTGCACGACGCGCACGAAGGCGCTGTCCACGCGAAGCGGCGTGATGGTGGTGGCCCCCGCATACGTGCCGGACGATCCCGCCACGGCCTTCGACGCCAGTGGCGCGATGACGACCGAGTCGGCGCCCGTCCCGCCACTCTCGAGTGGGACCGCAATCCCCCACACCTTGGTCACTTGACCATTGGCATCGTACGCGACGCTCGATCCCCCGATACGCTCGGCGTTGGACAGCATGCGGTGCGTGGTCGCCTCGTACGTCGCCTGCAAGTCCGCGAGACCATCCGGCCCCTCGATCCGCGTCAGGTCCGTCGCTGCGCTGGAGACCTGCACAGTGATGCGCCGAGCATCCGGAAGGTCGATGAACCGAAGCGAGCCGGCCGCGTACGCCGAGCCGCCCGACGTTGGCTCATAGGTCAGGCGAATCGCCTTCTGTAGGGGATCGACGATCGTGTCAAGACGGGCGCCCAGACCGTCGGCAGACCAGGCGAGTCTGGTCACATCGTTCGCGAAGCGCGTCTTCACGCGGCGCGGGAGCCCCGCGTCATCATAGAACGTCGAATCCCCACTCGGCCACGCCCGCACGTAACGCGTGCCATAGATCGGGTGCGCCGGCGTGCGCCGGAGCGTGCTGCCGTCGCCGACCGGCGCCGCGTACTCGCACGTCTGTGACGCTCCCGGCGGCGAGCAGGAAAGCTGGGCGAAGAACTGCAGCATTCCCGCCCCGTTCGAGACCACCACGCCGTCACCCGTCTGCGCGTAGAGCCGCTCGATCCCGGCGACCGACCATCCCGCGCCGTAGCGACTCGTCCGCGCGTCCTCCTGGAGCAGGCGGACGGTCAGCGTCCTCTGTCGCACCAGGCTCGCGTTGTAATAGGCGCGAACCGTCACCGAGTACTGGGTGGCGCAGACCGACACACCCACGCAAGCGTCGTTGATGCGCGCTGCCAGTCGCACCGTACCGGTATCGCCCTTGAAGAAGGCCTCGGGCCACGTGAGTGAGTTGTCGAGTCGTCCCACCTGGATCGACAGCCGCTCCGGAATCTGCCCGGAGCGGATCGTGGCGTCGACTTGGACGACGCGCCGGGCCTCCGCAGCCTCGCTCGAATAATGCAGCATCACGCCGCGCGGCGTATTCACGCTGACATACGCGGGCGTGGCATAGTCATAGGTCGCGCCCCCGGCGTCAATGTCGCGCGCGTCGCTACGTTGCGCGAGCGTCACCACCGGGTCGGCCTGCGGCGGGGGTGGCGGCGGCGCGGTGTAGGTGACCATCACCGTGTCGGCCGCGCAGAGCGCCGGGGTCCGCGCGTCACAGATGCGCGAGATCAGGGCAAAGGTCCCGTTGGTGAGCTGGAAGGGCCCGGTCGCCGAGACGGAACGATGCTCGTTCCCGGCATCGTCGATCACCCCAGGATTGCCGATCCATGTCGCGGGCACGCCGTTGTACCAGAGTTGCCAGGTCCCCATGGCGAGCAACTCGTCGTCGGACGCGAAGAGGCTCAGGATGAGTGTCGGGTTGTCCGTCGCGCGCGGCTGCATGGAGATCGAGAGTTGCGGCGCGTGATTGGTTGGACACGGATCGTTGTCGGCGCAGAGCTGGGCCGAGGCCGTCGCCGGCAAGCACACGAACAGCAGCGCGAGCAGCAGCACGAGTTGAACGGAGCGCAAGCGAACCTCCAGGGCGGGAACGTGCAGAGCGTGTCGGGCGGATTGCCTTCAGCTATGGCAAGCGCCGGGCCGTTCCTCCTCTGTTCGCAACGCAGCGTGGCGCAACGGGTTACTGCATCGGCCCTCCGCCGTTGACACACAATTGACGTCCATGGGACGTCCAATTGACGTCAATCCGCGAAACCCGCCGAATGGTCGTCACGTCGGCGTCGGCACCGCGGAAACGTGGCGAGTGGCGATATTCTGCCTTCACGACTCACCCGAGTCGATGGACCGTGTCAGCGGCATCACCGTGAGCGCGGGTGCGCGTTTCGACAACTAGCGTGAGCGCCCGAGACCCGCGGACCGATTCTGTCGCGTCGATCATCAATCGCTGCATCCGACGATAGACCGTCAGGCGCGCGATGCCGAGTGAGTTCGCAGCCTCGGCCGTGTCCCAGCGAGAGCGGGCGAGTAGCGCCAGAAGGTCCGCTCGTTCTCGCTCCATGGCACGTTCGACTTCGACTCGCACGAGGCCGCCTCGCTCGCGGGCCACCAGAAGCTCGGCAAGTTG
>JANOWT010000465.1:0-4470 GCA_031418115.1 Gemmatimonadota bacterium | reverse complement strand
CTGCACCCGCTTCGCCATGCGCCACGCGCTCAGCACCGCGGGATCGCGGCGGAACGACGAGCGCACGATCGCGTCGAGCCGGTCCACCGCGCGCCGGCCGCGAAGGACCTCCGCCCTGAGCCCCGTCCGCGCCGCCACGTGCGTCCCCACCTGCGAGGCGCGCGCGCCCATCGCTCGCGCCAGGCCGTTGCGCGCGGCCGCGAACTGCACGAGGAAGTCCGCCGGCAGCCCGTTCGCCACGAACACCGCCTCGAACGGGCGTGCCGCCGCGATCATGCCGTCGCAGCGCGCGAGCAGCTTCGTCGGACCCTGCGGCATCGTGGGCATCCGGAGACCGTCCGGGAGCCCGACCTCCGACGACGCCCCGATCTGCGCCCGCGCGACCGTCACGATCGGACGCATGAAGTCCTCGACGATCTGCGAGACCCAGTCCTCCTGCTTGCGGAGCGCGATCCGGCTCCCGTCGCGTCCCTCGAACTCCGCGCCGGCATACGAGCGCACCCGCTCGAGCACGTCGTCGAGCATCTCGCGCGCATTCGCGTACGTCAACGTGCCCGTCGCGGGATGCGCGTCGAGGAACGCCTGCACCCGCACATACGAGTCCATCACCTGCTTCTGTCGCACGTTCATCTGACCCTCCCTCCTATGGATGTGAGTGGACGCAATGACCCCGGGAGCTCCCGCCCGTGTGCGTCCGTCACGGGCGGCCAGCTTCCTTTCCTGCGCGTCGCCTGCAAATCGTTCGTCAACTCCCGCAAATCATTCGTCAACGTCTGCGAATCGCACTGCACCGCGCGCTGGACGTTGCGCGTCGGCCGCTGCACCTTCGTCACCGCCCGCGAATCCTCCCGCTTCGCCTTCGAGTCCTCCTTCATCGATCCCAAATCCCCGCGCTTCGCCTTCGTGACCTTGTGCATCGCTCCCAACTCCTCGCGCATCGCTCCCAACTCCTCGCGCATCGCTTCCGACTCGGTGCGCGCAGCCCTCTCGACCCGCGTCACGGACCGCGACTTCCCGTTGCCCGACCTCAAGTCCCGCATCACCGCGCGCGAATCCCTGGTGACCGCGCGCGCATCCCGCGTGACCGCTCCCAACTCCTCCGTGACAGCACCCGAGTCCGCGTGGGCCGCGCCCGAATCCATGGTGACCGCCTCCGCATCGCAGTTCACTGCGGTCGACTTCCAGTGCGTTGGTCCACGATCGGTGGTGCGAGGCCCGGACTCTCGCTTCGCGGGCGGCTCATCCCTCCATAGGGGAATGGGAAAAGCACCGGAATCGTATGAATGTCGGATTGGCGGACACCCATCTGCCGTTCGGGCATTCATACGATTCGGCACGTTCTCCCAGTCACTTGTAGAGGCCCGTGTTCCATTGACAGTCGTGGCTCCGCTTTTCTGGACTGCGATGATGAACGTCGCCCTCCAGATTGAAGGACGGAAACGCGGCCGCCGAGAGCGGCGACCGCAAGGCGTTGTCGGTGACGCAACCGTTCGGCCCGTGCGAGACTCCAACTGGTCGTGTCCACTTCAGAGGGTGCGAGCGACCGGAGCGATGGGCGCGAGACGGCGGCTACAGATGCCGAGGAGGCCGACGACACGCTCGACCGCGTCACGGACTTCTATCAGGCGGCACTCCCGCGCAGCGCCCCGGCGTTGGAGTTCCTCGCACGCCTCGGGCTGGACGAGCACGCGTTGCTCACCCGCTTCCGGCTTGGCGTCTCGGATCGCACGCTCGGGCGAGCCGTCCCTGCGTTGGCGGCAGCGGTAGCACGGACTGGCACATCGCTGCGCGACGCGCTCCGTCGGGAGGGTCTCGTGCGCGCCTCCGGACACGAACACTTCGCGGGCTGCATCGTGGTGCCGTTGATGGACACCGACGGCAGGGTCCGCCAGTGCTACGGGCGCCGCCTCGCCGCCCCGGGGCACGCGTTGCGCCCGACGCGCGCACTCCCGGGCGCCCGGCTGGGAATCTGGAATGTCGCGGCAGTCGCGGAGTCTGGTGACCTCGTCCTCTGCGACGACGTGATCGACGCCTTGATCCTCTGGCGCCTCGGCCAGCACCGCGTTCTCGCCCTATTGCGGCCCAGTGAGCAGACGGCGATGGACGCGCTCGTGGCGCTCCTGCGGCGCGGCGACGTGCCGCGCGCGCAGGTGGCCTTTGCGGCCACCGCGGAAGGCAATCTCGCGGCGACGCGTCTCAGTGCCGCGCTTGCCGCTACTGGCATCGCCGCCGTGCGGGTCCCGCTACCGCGCGGGTTCGACGTGCGTACATTCGCGCGCGTCCACGCGCCCGCCGTCGTGAGCGTGGGCGCGTTACTCCAGGGCGTCCTTCCCGTCCGTCGTGTGGTGTCGCCGGTGGCACCTTCCGCGCGGCCGCCGGAGGACGCGAACCACACGCCTGACGAGCGGGCGGCGCATTCGCACGCGAGCGCGAGTGACATCGCGTGTGACATCGCGTGTGACATCGCGGGTGACATTGTCAGGCATCTGGAATCGCTCGTCGCCAACGGCTTCGCGCGGTCGACGATCCGGACACGACAGGCGCAGCTGGCGCGACTGGCGGCGGTGTTGGCGGCGGAGGGCGTGACGCGAACAGAGGACGTGACGGCCGAGGGGCTCGAACGGTTCCGCGTGGCGCTCGCCCGCGGCGTGTCGGGGGACACACGGGAACCGAGCTGGAGTACACAAGCGAACCTTGTCACCGCCGTGCGCATGTTCTGCGCGTGGGCCGTGCGGACCCGCCGACTGACGGCCGATCCATCCGTCGGGCTGGAGCGACCGCGGCTCCCGCGGCGGTTGCCGCGCGCGGTGCTGTCCGCGAGCGAAGCGGAACGCGTCTTGGCACGTCCAGACCCTGCGACTCCGCTCGGGTTGCGCGATCGCGCGATCATGGAAGTGCTCTATTCGACCGGTATCCGACGGATGGAACTCATCGGGCTCGACCTTCCCGATCTGGATGCGGAGCGCGGAGTGCTCTTCATTCGTGAGGGGAAGGGCCGCAAGGACCGACTGGTGCCGATCGGCGACCGGGCGATCCACTGGACACATCGCTACTTGGACCGCACCCGCCCACAGCTTCTGCGTGACCACGACCCGGGCGCGATCTTCCTGGGCGCGCGGGGGGCGCGCATGCGCCCGACGCGCCTCACCGAGCGGCTGCATGGCTACGTGCTGGGGGCCGGGCTGGGGAAATCGGGAAGCTGCCACATCTTCCGGCACACGATGGCGACGCTCATGCACGCCGGCGGCGCCGATATTCGCGACTTGCAGGAGATGCTCGGACACGCGCTGCTATCGACGACGCAGATCTACACGCATGTCTCGATCGCGCGGCTCAAGGCGGTGCACACGCGGACGCATCCGGCGCGGTTTGGGCGGTAAGTGCCAGTGGGTGCCAGCGAGGGCCGGCGCGGTCGTCCGATGTGTGCGTTAGTCGTTAACGGGTCGTGGTGTCCTGCACCCCACGGAGGATGCGAGGCTCGAGACTCGTCGAGGTGGTGAGACGCGCGCGGTCAGACGTCGGGTGGTGGAGCTTCGGTCTTGACTGCGTTCCAAGTCACACCTCTTGTGTCAGTCCCGCGTGGGAAGGTCTGACAGAGAGCCAATAACATAGAAACGCGGCGAGCACGTTTCCGACGACCAACAAGGAGATCAGCAATGGTCGCGGTAGCGGGCCGACACGCGTGTCGGTCGCGGCGAACCATATCCCGCCAATCCAGCCGAGAAGCATCATCAGTCCACCGAGCCCGGTGAACCATCCGCGTAGCTGCCTTCCCACACCGGTCTCCGCCATCTGTAAGAGCAGGCCGTGGAAGGTCGGAAAGAGTGCAACAATAGAGAAGGAGAAGAGGACGAGCATGGCCCACGAGCCGATCGCAAGAAGGACCCGAGCCTGCGAACTTCCGGACGCGCGAACGGATCTCATTTGACCCCAGGCTGTTTGGGTAAGGTCACGGCGGCTACTTGATTCCGATGCGAACGAACGAGCCCTGCGTCGCTCCGGTCCAGAGCCGACCGAACGCTTTGAGTAGATCGAGTGCAGAGCCAGTAGCGGCGATCGCGGCGTCGCCAAAATGCAGCTTTATCGAGCCCCCCACCGGCCCAACGGTGACTCCCGAACCCGACCTTCGGGTCCGCGCTCGCGGAAAATCTCTAATAGGAAGTCAGTGACTCCGACTGGCCCACCTTGCGACGACCGATTGAACCGCGGGCGAGCGCAGTGATGACAAGTACAGGTGCGATGTTGATCCCTAGCGCCGCAGGAAGGGCTCCTTGGGTGCCGAGGCCAAACAGCCAAGTGGCCTCGACGCCACCGTAGAACTGTGTTCCCTCGATCGTCAGAACCATAGACGCGATCGCACCGCCGACGAACTTCCACGTTACAGCCGGCAAAATGACGATCGGGATCTGAATGGCCTGAGCCAGATACGCAGTCATTGTGGCGTGTCGGTGCCCTTGGAGCAGCCGCACA
>JANOWT010000464.1:0-6023 GCA_031418115.1 Gemmatimonadota bacterium | reverse complement strand
AGGTGCGGGGCGATGGCATAGAGCGACCGGGGGGCCATTATGCGGTCCTCCCGGTGTTGATGATGTTGATCTGCTTGTGTCGTGTGGGCGGACATCCATGGCTCACGGCGTTGGACTGCGCGGGCTGGCCCTTGCCGTCGCCGAAGGCACCGCCGAGCTCGTAGCTGTTCTGGCCACCGATCATGTCGAGCGCGTTCCAGAACTCCGGCGTGCGGATCTGGTAGGCCACGTCCTTGAGCATGCCGGTGATCTTGCCGTTCTTGACCTCGTAGAAGAGCTGGCCGCCGAACTGCGCATTGTAACGCTGCTGGTCGATGGAGAACGAACCGTCGCCGATGATCGCGATGCCGTTGTCGGTCGCGGCGATGAGGTCGTTCCAACCGATGTCGTTGTCGCCGGGCATGAGGTTCACGTTCGGCATGCGCTGGAACTGCACGTCGGCCCAGGTCTGCGCGTAGGAGCAGCCGTGCGAGCGGGTGGGCATGCCGCGCTGCTTGTACCACCAGTCGAGCCACATCGCCTGTTCGCGCGTGGTCTGGTAGTCGACGAAGATGCCGTTCTTGACGATGTCGAAGTCCTCGGGCGCGACGCCCTCGTCGTCCCAGCCGCAGGCCGAGAGCGAGCCTGGCGCGGAGCGATCGGCTCGGACATTCATGAAGTTCGGACCCATACGGAACTTCCCGAGCTTGTCCTCGGGCGGCGAGAGGTAGCTCGTGCCGGCGTAGTTGGCTTCGAATCCATAGGCGCGGTCGAGCTCCGTGGGGTGCGCGATCGCCTCGTGGATGGTGAGCCAGAGGTGCGAGGGGTGCAGGATGAGGTCGTAGCGCCCCACTTCGACGGGTTTCGCGGTGAGCTTCTGCTTGGCCTCCTCGACCCAGCGCGCGGCATGCGACTTCATGTCATTGTCGAGGACGTGCTCGTAGCCGAGGCCCTTGGGCTGGATGTCGGTGCTCTGCCGCGTCTGGAAGTCACGATTGTCGGCCGAGACCATGGTGACGGTCATGCCGGGCTGAGCGCGGAAGATCGTCTGCTGCGTGACCGTACCGAGTGTATTCGCGAAGGTCTTCTCGTCCTTGAGGAAGAACATGTTCGAGTTCACGAAGCGCGCGCCGGCGGCCATCGCGGCGGCGTTGGCCTCCATGAGGTAGGCGACCTTGTCCTCGATCGCGACCGTGAAGGGGTCGATGCGGATCGGTGAGCGCCAAACGCCGTTGGGCACCGGCGGGTGATGGACGGGTGCGAGCTGCACCGGCTTCACCATCGCGGAGCGGTTCGCCTTGGCTTGGGCGACTGCCATGCGGGCGACGCGTGTGACTTCGTCGGGCGTGAGGTTGCTCGAGGCGGAGAAGCCCCAGGCGCCGCCGACGAGCACGCGCACGCCGAAGCCGAAGGTCTCATTGTCGCCGATGTTGGTGACGCGGCGCTCGCGGGTGCCGATGTTCTGCGAGCGCGCGCTCGAGATGCGCGCGTCGGCGTAGTCGGCGCCGGCGGCCTTGGCGGCGTCGATGGCGCGGAGGACGAGTTCCTTGTGCGAGGGATCGCCCTGGAAGATCGGTGGTGCGGCAGAGGCGGGCTGCGCCAGGGCGGGATGACCGAGCGCAGACGATGCGAGGCCGACGGCGGCCGCGGCGGCGGCGGACTGCTGGAGGAATTCCCGACGGGAAGCGGTCACGCGTGTCCCTCTGATGTTGGGGCGGAGGAGCGGAGATGTGCGGTGCGATGCCGAACGAATGGTGCCGCGCCTGCGAATATACGGGGCGGCGAGCCTGCCGCGAGACAACGCGAGGCGACGACGGGACGTTGCCTCAAGGTCCGCGGCGATCGCCTGGTCGTTGCCAATGCGCCGCCGCGTCACGATCCTTGTGAGACACCACGTGAGACACCACGTGAGACACCACGCGACACCGGAGAGTTTCTCGGCATGCCCCGATTGATCATCAATGGCCGTGAATGCGATATCGCGCCCGGCGCGACGATCCTCGACGCCGCGCGTGCCGCGACGATCGACGTCCCGACGCTCTGCTGGTATCCGCAACTGCCGACGGTCGGCAACTGTCGCATCTGTCTCGTCTCCGTCGAGGGGAACCCAAAGCTCGTCGCCGCCTGTGCGACGGCCGCCGCGGACGGGATGGTGGTGCAGACGGAATCGCAGGCGGCGGTGAAGAACCGGCAGGGCGTGCTCTCGCTGCTGCTCGAGCGCTACCCGGTCGAGTCGATCCCCGCCGACCATGGGCGGAACGAGTTCGAAGCGCTGGTGCATCGCTACCAGGTCCCGCTCACGCGCTCGGGCGAGAACTCGCTCCGCACCGGCGACGAGCGCACGACCGATCCGATCATCACGCATGACATGAGCACCTGCATCCTCTGCACGCGGTGCGTGCGCGCGTGCGAGGATATCCAGGTGGTGGGCGTGCTTGAGATGGCCCAGCGCGGTGAGCACGCCGAGATCATCGTGGGCGCCGATGGTAACCCCGATCACGCGGGCTGCACCTGGTGCGGCGAGTGCGTGCGCGTCTGCCCCACCGGCGCGATCCACGACATTCTGCCGATGGCGAAACTCAAGGCCGGCGTCATGAACGAGCCCGCCACGAAGGTGCGATCGGTCTGCCCCTACTGCGCTGTTGGATGCCAGATCGATCTCGAAGTACGCGGCGAGCAGGTGGTCCGCGTGACGTCGCCCTGGATCGAGGAGGCGACGCCGAATCAGGGGTCGACGTGCGTGAAGGGACGCTTCGGGACGGACTTCGTGCTGCATCGCGACCGACTCACCAAGCCGTTGATCCGGCGTGGATGGACGCGCGACGCTTCAGGGACGTGGCGATTCGACGCGGCGCATCCGGATGCGATCAAATGGAAGAAACGCGGTGGTCCGTGGGTCGACGTGGCCGTCGAAGGGCAGGCAGCGAAGGACCGCCGCCCGCGCACGAACCCGTTCAGAAAGCGCGTCGATGCGGGCGCCGAGGCCGCAGCGAACGCCGCTTTGGGCGATCCGCGCGACCGGCTCGCCACGCCGGCCGATTGGTTCGCACCCTTCCGTGAAGCGACCTGGGACGAAGCGCTCGACCTCACGGCGCAACAGCTCGCGCGCCTGCGCGACACGCACGGTCCCTCGAGTCTCGCGACCTTTCAGTCGGCCAAGTGCGCGAACGAGGAGAACTACGTCCTCATGAAGATGTTCCGCGCCGGGATCGGCACGAACAACATCGATCACTGCACTCGCCTCTGTCACGCTTCGTCGGTGAGTGCGATGCAGCGTGCGCTCGCGACCTCGGCGGCCTCGGGATCGATGCGCGAAGTGGAGCACGAGTCGGAGGTGATCTTCATACTCGGCGCGAACACCACGGAGAGTCACCCGGTGTTCGGCGCGGCGATCAAGCGCGCGCTCAGACGTGGCGCCAAGCTCATCGTCGCTGACCCGCGGCGGATCGAACTCGCTGAGCGCGCCGACATCCACCTGCAGATGACTCCCGGCACCGACGTCGCGCTGCTCAATGCGATGCTGCACCATGTGCTCGAGCAGGGACTGGAGGACCGCGCGTTCATCGCGGCGCGGACCACTGGATTCGCGGAGCTGAAGGAGGCGGTGCGGCACTACTCGCCTGAACTCTCCGAGAGCATCACGGGGATCCCGGCGGCGACGATCCGCCGTGCAGCCGAGATGTACGCGCGTGGCCCACGCTCGGCGACGCTCTGGGCGATGGGGCTCACGCAGCATCATACCGGCACCGACATCGTGACGTCGCTGCTCAACCTGATGCTCGCCTGCGGGATGATCGGGCGCTGGGGCGCACCGATGATCCCGATCCGCGGACAGAACAACGTGCAGGGCTCGAGCGACATGGGTGCGATCCCGTTCGCCTTCACCGACTACCGCCGCGTGGACGACCCCGCGGTGCGTGCCGAGTACGCAGAGGTGTGGGGGATCCCGGTGGAGCGGCTCGACCCGCAGGTCGGACTCAAGGTGACAGAGATCGTGAAGGATGGATCTCCGGTGCGCGGGCTTTTCATCATGGGTGAGAACCCGATCATCTCCGACCCTGATGTGGCGCATGCCGAGGAGTGGTTCCACGGTCTTGAGTTCCTCGCGGTGCAGGATCTCTTTCTCACCGAGAGTGCGCGCTGTGCCGACGTGGTGCTGCCGGGCTCGTCGTTCGCGGAGAAGGACGGGACGTTCGTGAACACCGAGCGGCGGATCCAGCTCTCACGCAAGGCGATCGAGCCTCCGGGAGAGGCGCGATCAGATCTTGATATCGTACTCGATCTCTCGCGCCGTCTGGGCGTGCCGACCCCGTACACAACGGCGGCGGAGGTGTTCGAGGAGATCGCGCGAGTGACGCCGAGTTGGCGCGGCGTGTCGCATGCGCGACTCGCCGAGCGCGTGGGCGGCTTGCAGTACCCGGTGCCCGACTCGTCGCACGAAGGGACGTCGTTCCTGTTCGATGATCGTTTCCCGACGACGGACGGACGCGCGCTGCTGGTGCCGGTCGAGTACCTGCCGCCGGCCGAGCTCCCGGACGCGGAGTATCCGTTCTTCCTGAACACGGGACGCCAGATGTACCACTGGCACACGGGGACGATGACGCGCCGGTCTGCGGCGCTCGATGCGCGTGAGAGCACTGCGACGGTGGAGTTGAATCCGGCCGACGCCGCCGAGCTCGGGATCGCCGATGGGGATGAGGTGTCGATCACATCGCGGCGCAACACGATCCGGATCGCGGTGCGCTTGTCAGAGCGCGTGGCGAAGCGGCAGGTGTTCATCCCGATGCACTATCGAGAGGCGGCGGCGAACCTGCTCACGAACCCGGCGCTCGACGGGCCGTCGGGGATCCCGGAGTTCAAGGTGTGCGCGGTGCGGATCGAGGTCACACGGCCGGCGCTGGTGTAGGGTCGGCGTCCGTCGTGGGCCCAGCGGGGAAGTAGATCGTGAAGGTGGTGCCGACGCCGAGCGCGCTCTCGACCTCGATGCGGCCTTTCGCCTGATGTACGATGCCATGCACGGTGGCGAGACCGAGCCCCGTGCCGGCGCCCAGCGCTTTCGTGGTGAAGAACGGCTCGTACATCCGTTCCAGTACCTCCGGCGCCATGCCGGTCCCCGAATCTGCGGCCAAGAGACGCACTCCCGGTGGATCGCAGCGCTTATCCAGCGCCGCCGTGATCCGCAGGAGCCCGCCGTCCGGCATCGCATCGCGTGCGTTGACCGCGAGGTTCATCACGACCTGCTCGAACTGCGTCGGGTCGATGAGCACCGCCGGGAGGTCGGCAGCGACTGCGAACTCAAGACGCACCTTGGCGCCGACGAGCGAGAGGATGAGGCGGCTCATGCCGTCGAGGAGCGCCGCGACGTCGACCAGCCGCGGCCGGACTTCGCGTCGGCGTGCGAATGCCAGAAGTTGCTGCGTGAGTTCGCCGGCTCGTCCAGCGGCGCGCTGGATCTCTACGACGTCGGCGCGGCGCGGATCGCCCCTGTCCAGTGAGGTCGCGAGGAGCTCGCTGTAACCCAGTACCGCGGTCATAAGATTGTTGAAGTCGTGCGCCACGCCTCCGGCGAGGCGACCCATGCTCTCGAGCCGTCTCGTCTCGGCTTCCGCGCTCTCACGCCGACGGCGCTCGGTGATGTTGCGGACCACCTGCGAGGCACCGACGACCTCCTGCTGCTCGTCCATCACTGGGGCGTAGGTGACCTCGTACTCGTTGCGTCGCCTCATGGGGTCCCCGAGCTCACGAACGACTGTGAAGTGCTCGCCGGCGATGGCGCGGTTCCACAGCGTGGTCGAGGCCGCGGTGTCGAGAGGCAGTGTTCGGTAGTTCTCAACGAGGCTCGAGCCGATCTTCGGTCGAGTCCCAGCGATCGCCTCGAACTCGGCGAGCCAGCTCGAGTTGGCGGCAATGAGCGTGAGATCGCGATCGACGGCAGCGATCAGGTCGCTCGTGCTCTCGAACATCGAGCGGAGCTGTGCGAGCGCACTCCGTGTGCGGCGGTCGGCGGCGGCGCGCTGTTCGAGCGCGACTGGGAACATCATTGC
>JANOWT010000463.1:0-2394 GCA_031418115.1 Gemmatimonadota bacterium | reverse complement strand
GAGCCCCTTGTAGCGCTGGATGTTGAGCCCCGTCTTGCCGTCGGGCGACATGCGCCTCGCAATCTCGTCGCGCTCCTTGAGGTCAAAGGCGTAGTACGCCTCCTTGCCCTTCGCGACGCGGAAGAGCGGCGGCTGCGCGATGTAGATCATGCCGGCATCGATCAGCTCGTGCATCTGACGGAAGAAGAAGGTGAGCAGGAGGGTCCGGATGTGCGCGCCGTCGACGTCGGCGTCGGTCATGATGATGATCTTGTGGTACCGGACGTTCTCGAGCGTGAACTCTTCCTTGATGCCGGCGCCGATCGCCGTGATGATCGTCCGGATCTCCTCATTGCTGAGGATCTTGTCGATGCGGGCCTTTTCAACGTTCAAGATTTTGCCACGAAGTGGCAGAATCGCCTGGAACATGCGGTCGCGCCCCTGCTTGGCCGAGCCACCGGCCGAGTCACCCTCGACGAGGTAGATCTCGCACATGGCGGGATCGGAGAGCGAGCAGTCGGCGAGCTTGCCCGGCAGGTTGCCGACGTCGAGCGCCGATTTCTTGCGGGTGAGATCGCGCGCCTTGCGGGCTGCTTCGCGCGCACGGGCCGCCGAGAGCGCCTTGTCGAGGATGATGTTCGCGACGCGCGGGTGCTCCTCGAGGAAGGTCGCGAGCCACTCATTCACGACCGTCTTGACCGCGCCCTCGACCTCTGAGTTGCCGAGCTTGGTCTTGGTCTGGCCCTCGAACTGCGGCTCGCGGACCTTCACCGAGAGCACGGCCGTGAGGCCTTCGCGCGCGTCGTCGCCGGAGAGCTTCTGCTCCTTGTCCTTCTTGGCGAACGACGACTTGTCGAGGTGCTTGTTGATCACGCTCGTGAGCGCCGACTTGAAGCCGGTGAGGTGGGTGCCACCCTCATGCGTGTTGATGTTGTTGACGAACGAGAAGACGTTCTCGTTGTAGCCGTCGTTGTACTGCAGCGCGATCTCGATCCCGATGTCGTCCTTCTCGCCATCGAGGTAGAGGATCTCGGGATGGAGCGGCTTCTGCTTGGCATTGAGGAACGCGACGAACTCCTTGAGGCCGCCCTTCGCGTGGAAGGTCTCCTCCTTCTCCTTGCCCTCGCGCTCGTCCTTGAGCGAGATCGTCACGCCCTTGTTGAGGAACGAGAGTTCGCGCAGGCGCGTGGCGAGCGTCGAGTAGTCGTACTCGAGCTCGGTGAAGATCTCGTGGTCGGGCTTGAAGTAGACCTTGGTGCCGGTCTCCTTGGCCTTCACCGCGCCGAGGACCTTGAGCTTGGTCGTCGTGTCGCCGCGGATGAAGTCCATGTAGTACTCCTTCGCGTCGCGCTTCACCCAGACACGCAACACCTCGGATAGCGCGTTCACGACCGACACGCCGACGCCGTGCAGACCGCCGGACACCTTGTAGGTGTTCTTGTCGAACTTGCCGCCCGCATGCAGCACGGTGAGCGCGAGCTCGACGCCGGGGAGCTTCTCGATCGGGTGGATGTCGACCGGGATGCCGCGCCCGTTGTCCTCGACCGTCACCGAGTTGTCGGCGTGGATCACCACGCTCACGGTGTCGCAGTAGCCGGCGAGCGCTTCGTCGATCGAGTTGTCGACCACTTCGTAGACGAGGTGATGCAGGCCCCGGTGCGACGTGGAGCCGATGTACATGCCGGGGCGCTTCCGCACCGCCTCGAGGCCCTTGAGGACTTGGATCCCGGAGGCGTCGTAACTGGAGTCGGCGGCGTCGTTGGTCTTGGCCATGTGCGGGCGTGTGGGGTCGAGTGTCGGACGCGCGCCAACAGCAGAAAATCCCTTCGGGCGCGACCCCTAAAAATACCCGTCGGCACGCGTGAAAGCAACGCACGTGGCGCACCGTTTCAGAGGGGAAACGGCCCCTCCGGTCCCTCTAGCGGAGCAACTCCCAGCGGATCTTCTTGACCGGCGTATGCGACCCCGCCGCCTCGAGCTTCGCGATGAGTTGGCGCTCCATCATCGTGAGTTCTTGCATCCACCCGTGCGTCTTCACGCCGACCACGAGCGTGCCGTCCTCGGTCATCATGCGCGGCTCGGTCACACCGGCGATCTGCGTGCCTACTGCGGCCGCCCAAGAGGACATCACGCCGGCGCGCGCGACGTCGGCGTCGAGACCGGTGGCCTTGAGGAGATCGGCCAGAGCGTCGGCGATCGCGCGCGGGCGATGCGCGTCCTGCCAGTCGTAGGGGCGGCGTCTCATGGGCGCACGTCCCGAGCGGCGACTCCACGGGTTCGCATCATGAGGTCGCCAACGGCGTGAACGCACCGTCGCACACGCGCCACCGGGCCAGCCGCGTGAACTGCGCGGGGATCTCATCCTCGCGCGGTACGCAGAGCACACACTGGCCCGTCCCCACCTCGTCGAGCAGC
>JANOWT010000462.1:0-4774 GCA_031418115.1 Gemmatimonadota bacterium | reverse complement strand
CATCCGCTCGAGCACCGTATCGGACGCGTGCTTGATCGGCATGTCGAGATAGCCGAGGATGCGCGGCTCGTTGGCGATGATCTCGAGCAGACGCGGCGTGATGCCCGCCGAGTAGAGATACATGTTGCGGAACCAGGGGATCGACGTCTCGCGCAGCAGCGCCTCGAGCAGTTCCGGCAGTCGCGCGCCGTCGCGCCGATCACGCCCGTAGTGCGCAAGGTCCTGCGCGACGAGGTTCACTTCGCGCGCGCCCTGCAGCTCGAGGAGCTGGGCCTCGCGCACGATGTCGTCGAGCGAGAACGAGCGATGCTTGCCGCGCATGAGCGGGATCGCACAGAAGGCGCAGCCGTGGTCGCACCCTTCGCTGACCTTGAGGTAGCGCACGAACGGCGTGTCGCCGGCATAGAGTCGCACTCCCGGATGCTGCGTGACCGGGTCGCCGATGAGCCCGCGTTCGTGCAGCATCGGGATCAGACGGTCCGACTCGGACGCACCGAGGAAGAAGTCGACCTCAGGGAGCGCGTCGGCGAGCTCGGCCTTGTGGCGCTCGACCAAGCAGCCGACCGCGACCACCGCGGTGGCACTGCCCTCGGACTTCATGCGGCCGGCAGCGACGATCGCGTCGATCGACTCGGCCTTAGCGGCATCGATGAAGCCGCAGGTGTTGACGATGATCAACTCGGCGTCGGACGCGTCGTCCACCTGCACGCCGCCATGGTCAACGAGCTGCGCGAGGTAGCGTTCGGAGTCGACCGTGTTCTTGTCGCAGCCCAGGGTGATGACGCGAAACTTCACCGATAGTTCCCGAAGGTGAGTTGGACGCCGAAGTCCTCGCCCCGGAGGAACGTCATCACGGTCTGCAGTTCGTCCCTGCTCGGTGAGACCACGCGCACCGTGTCACTCTGGATCGACGGCTGGATCTTCTTGAACTTCTCCGCTTTGATCGCCGCTACGATCTTCTTGCAGGTCTCGCCGTCGAGCGCCTGCTTGAGCGTGATGTCGCGGTGCCAGGTGTCGCCACCGCCGGGCGTGGGCTCACCGGCGTCGAGGTTCTTCACCGACACGCCGCGCTTGATGAGCTTGGTCTGCAGGATGTCCCACATGGCGCGCAGGCGCATGTCGGTGTCGGACGAGAGCTTGATGAGCCCCTCGGTGCGGTTGAGCTCGACCGTCGCGAGCGCCGCGTCCTTGAAGTCATAGCGCTGCAGGATCTCCTTGGACGCCTGATTGACGGCGTTGTCGACTTCTTGGAGGTCGACGGAGGTGGTGATGTCGAAGGAGGCGTCTTTGGACATTGAACTGCTGGTGGAAGGTGTGAGGTGGGAGGGGTGAGGGCACGGCACTCGATCCCGCCCATCCGTCTGCCATAAAGTTCGCCGGTCGTGAGGGCGGATGCCACCGCTCGAGGCGATTCGACGCAATTCGGGGACGAAAGCCACTTCGGCTCCGCCCCCGTATCGAAGTTCCTCACACCTCACACCTCACACCTCACACCTCCCACCTCACACCTCACCCCTCACCCCAGATACGACTCCAGCGCCCGCGCCCGGCTCACATGCCGCAACCGCGACAATGCCTTCTCCTTGATCTGCCGCACCCGCTCGCGCGTGATGTTGAGCACGGCGCCGATCTGCTCGAGCGTCATCGGGTCCGAGCCGTCGAGGCCGAAGTACAGGCGGAGGATCTTCGACTCGCGCTCCTTGAGCCCGGCGAGGGCCTCATGCACCGAGTTCGTGAGATCCTTGAGATTGGTCTCCTCGTCGGGCGTCGCGCTCTGTGTATCCGGCAGATAGTCGAGGAGACGATTGTCCTCTCCCGGCGACATCGGCGCGTCGAGCGAGAGGTGCGTCTGCGTGATCGACATCGTCTTGGCGACTTCTTCTTCCGTGATCTCCATCCCCTCGGCGATCTCGGCGTTGGTCGCCTCGCGCCCGAGCTCCTGCAGCAGCGCGTTCGCGCGCTTGCCGATCCGGTGCAGCGCCCCCGCACGGTTGAGCGGAACGCGCACGATCCGGCTCTGCTCGGCGAGCGCCTGGAGGATCGCCTGACGGATCCACCAGACGGCGTAGGAGATGAACTTGATCCCCTTCGTCTCGTCGAACTTGTGGGCCGCGCGGATCAGGCCGAGGTTGCCCTCGTTGATCAGGTCCGAGAGCGAGACGCCCTGATTCTGATACTTCTTCGCGACCGAGACCACGAAGCGGAGATTCGAGCGCACGAGGGTATCGAGCGCTTCTTGATCGTTGAGGCGGATCCTCTGCGCGAGACTGATCTCCTCCTCGCGAGAGATCAGCGGGAAGACGCTGATGTCGCGCAGATACAGGTCGAGCGAGCCTTCTTCGTGCGAGTGCCGCTTCTGCGGCCCGCCGGCCATGCGTCTCACGCTGCTCCTCCGAAAGTCCGGACCCACGACCACTCGCGGAATGTGCAGGCCGATACGACGGGGCGGAAGCACCCCGGCGGCAGGCTGCGCTAACGGATCATCTCACCCAGTCGTGCCCACCTCACCCGTTTGAGCCAGTCGAAGGACTCAGAGCTGTCGGGCGAGTAACTGTAGTAGACCAGGATCGGACTGCCGCGCACCAGGGAGTCCGGCACGAATCCCCAATAGCGGCTGTCGAGCGAGTTATCGCGATTGTCGCCCAGCATGAAGTAATGCCGAAGCGGCACCACGAGCGGTCCCCAATTATTGCGGGACGGATGATAACGCCGCACGTCGATCCCCGGCGCGACGAAATCGCGCTGCCACCTGAAGTCCTCGGTCGCCGGATCGAACGCGAGGTCGCGGTGCGTCGCGTAGACCTCGCGCTGCACGGTGCCGTTCCTCAGGAGCGTCCCTTCCCGCATCTCGAC
This sequence comes from Gemmatimonadota bacterium, assembly GCA_031418115.1. Taxonomy (GTDB): domain Bacteria; phylum Gemmatimonadota; class Gemmatimonadetes; order Gemmatimonadales; family Gemmatimonadaceae; genus Pseudogemmatithrix. Next base: position 1,921 of record JANOWT010000462.1, on the reverse strand, counting down.
CGTGTCGCTCGGCAGGCCCACGAGCCGCTTCACGAAGTTCTTGGTCGGGTCCTCGGGCCACTGGAAGACCACGACGTCACCGATCGCCGGCACACGCACGGCGGGCAGCTTGGTCCCGATGAACGGCAGCTCCGCGCCATAGAGCAACTTGTTCACCACGAGGAAGTCGCCCACGAGCAACGTTCCTTCCATGGACCCGCTCGGGATCTTGAACATCTCGATCAGGAACGCACGCGAGAGCAGGAACAGGATGAACGCGAGCTGCACCGCCTTGGCCCACTCCCACAGTCGCGGGAGCAGACGGCGGCGCCGGCGCGGTGTGGGTGCGGGCGTCGCCTGGAGGTCCTGCGCGAGTGGGATCTGCTCTGGAGTGGACATGCTCACCCGGGATATACACCGGAATCACCGAACCGGGCAGTGGGCGGTGGTGGACGCAAAAGGAAAGGCCGCCCGAACGGGCGGCCTCCTCACCTCTCCCATCTCCCCTCTGCCGTTCTAGTAGTTGTCGATCTGCGCCCGCTGCAACGTCCCACTGTAGTCCACGTACGCGACCTTCGTCTCCGAGTAGAACTCGTAGACCTCCCAGCCGCCCTCGCGGTGCCCATTGCCGGTCTGCTTCACGCCGCCGAACGGCAGGTGCGCCTCAGCGCCGATCGTCGGGGCATTGATGTACGTGATGCCGTTGTCGAGTTCATTGATCGCGCGGAACGCGATGTTCACGTCCTGCGTGTAGAGCGAGCTCGAGAGCCCGTACTTCACGCCGTTGTTCACGCGGAACGCCTCGTCGGCGTCCTTCACGCGGACCACGCTCAGCACGGGGCCGAAGATCTCCTCCTGCTCCACGCGCATCCCGGCCTTCACGCCGGTGAGGATCGTGGGCTGGAAGAAGAAACCCTTCTCGAGTCCTGCCCCATGCGCGCGCTGACCGCCGAGCGTGAGCTCGGCCCCTTCGCCAAGGCCGATCTCGACGTAGCGCTCGATCTTCGCGATCGAATCGGCGTGGATCACGGGGCCCACATCGGTGCCGGCCTTGCGACCATCACCGAGCTTGAGCTGACTCGCTCTCTCCTTGAGCTTGGCCACGAACGCATCGTGAATGCCGTCCTGCAGGATCAGTCGGCTCGTGGCCGTGCAACGCTGGCCGGTCGTGCCGAATGCGCCCCAGAGCACACCGTCGAGCGCGAGATCGAGCTTCGCGTCGTCAAGCACGATCTGCGCGTTCTTGCCACCCATCTCGAGTGAGAGGCGCTTATGCATGCGTCCCGCGGTCTCACCGACCTTGCTCCCCGTCTCGGTCGAGCCGGTGAACGAGAGGAGCGGGATCTCCGGATGATTCACGATCGCGGCCCCGACCTCGCCATCTCCATGCACGAGCTGGATCACTTCGGGCGGAAGCCCGGCCTCGAGCAGGATCTCCACGAACACATGCCCCGTGTGCGGCACATCCTCGGCGGGCTTGAAGATGCAGGCGTTCCCGCAGACGAGCGCGGGGAACATCTTCCAGGTGGGGATCGCGAGCGGGAAGTTGAACGGTGTGATGATCCCGGCCACGCCGATGGGGCGACGGAAGCTCATCGCCCACTTGGCCCGCAGCTCGCTCGGCACCGTGTGCCCGAACAGTCGGCGTCCCTCGACGGCGGCGTAGAACGCGGTGTCGATGCCTTCCTGCACGTCGCCCCGCGTCTCGGCGAGCGGCTTGCCCATCTCGCGCGTCATGAGGTCCGCGAGCTCTTCCTTGCGCGCGGTGAGGATCTCACCGACGCGGCGCAGGATGTCGCCACGGGCGGGCGCCGGCATGCGCTTCCACTTCTCGAAGCCGCGCTTGGCCGACTCGACCGCTTTCGCCACATCCGCCGCGCCCGACTTGGGGAAGCGACCGATCAGGTCGGCGGTGTTGGCGGGATTCGTGTTCTCGAAATAG
>JANOWT010000461.1:0-12515 GCA_031418115.1 Gemmatimonadota bacterium | reverse complement strand
CCATCGCCGACCGCCTCGAACGCGCGCTCGGCTGACTCACCCGGTCGTTCTGTCGTCGTTGCGACCCGGACCGGGGTGCGGTCGGGCCTCTTCGTCCTTGCCGTCGTACTCGTCGTCGAGGTCGATCAGGTCGTCGTCCTCGTCGTCATCATCGTCATCGAGGTCGTCGTCGTCGAAGTCATCGTCGTCGTCATCGAGATCGCCGTCGAGGTCGTCCAACTCACCGTCCTCGTCGAGCGCGCCGTCAAAGCCCACGAAGGAAGACTGCACGTTCGCCAGCATTGCCGCGTTCTCCTGAAGAGTGGCGTGCGAGGGGGGGGACGGCGCACCGGTCCGGTGTGCCGACTAAGATGGTGTACCGCGTCGCGGGGTCAAGGGTCCACCCACGTCTCAGACGCCAGCGCGTTCCTTCTTCGCCACCCGGCTGATCCGCTTGCGGTCGCTCTCGGAGAGCAGGCGCTTGCGGAGGCGGATCTTCTTGGGCGTGATCTCGATCAGCTCGTCGTCCTCGATGTACTCGAGGGCCGTTTCGAGCGTGAGGAGGCGCGGCGGCTCGAGCGTGATCGCGTCGTCGGCGCTCTTGGAGCGCATGTTGGTGAGCTTCTTCTCCTTGGTCGGGTTCACATCCATGTCCCCCGGCCGGGAGTTCTCGCCCACGATCATCCCCTGGTACACCTCGTCGCCCGGCGTGACGAAGAGCGTCGAACGGTCCTGCAGGTTCGCGAGCGCGAAGGCGATGATGGTCCCCGCCTCCATCGACACGAGCACGCCGCGGAGGCGGCCCTGCAACGCACCGGCCCACGCCCCGTACTCGAGGAAGCGATGGTGGATGATGCCCAGACCGCGCGTGTCGGTCATGAACTCCGACCGGTAGCCGAAGAGGCCGCGTGCCGGGATCCGGTAGACGAGGCGCACCAGCCCCATGCCCGGGTTCTTCATCTCGATCATGCTCGCCTTGCGGGGTCCGAGCTTCTCGATCACGGTGCCCATGTACTCCTCGGGCACGTCGATCGCGAGCTCCTCGTACGGCTCGAGCCGCTCGCCGGTCGGACCCACGTGCATGATCACGCGCGGCCGGCTCACCTGGAACTCGAAGCCCTCACGGCGCATGGTCTCCATGAGGATCGAGAGGTGGAGTTCGCCGCGGCCCGAGACGGTCCAGGCATCGGTGCTCTCGGTGTCCTCCACGCGCAGCGCGACGTTGCGCTCGAGTTCCTTCTCGAGACGCTCCTTCACCTGGCGACTGGTCACGTACTTGCCGTCCTGACCCGCGAACGGCGAGTTGTTGACCATGAAGTCGACCGAGATCGTCGGCTCCTCGACGGCGATGCCCTCGAGGCGCTCCGGATGATCCGGGTCGGTGATCGTGAGGCCGATCTCGACGCCCTCGAGCCCGGCGAGCGCGACGATCTCGCCCGCGACGGCGCTCTGGACCTCGATGCGCTCGAGCCCCTCAAAGCCGTAGAGCTTGGTGATCTTGCCCGGCGCGCCCTTGTGCGTCTGGTCCACCGGGAGCAGGTGAACGGTGTCGCCCACATGCGCGGTGCCGCGCTCGATGCGCCCGATCGCCAGGCGACCGAGGTAGTTCGAATAGTCGATCGTCGAGACGAGCATCTGGAAGCTGCCGTCCTTGTCGCTCGGCGGCTTGGGCACGTGCTTGACGATGCAGTCGAAGAGCGGCGTGAGATCGACTGCGGGAACCTCCATATCCATCGTGGAGGTGCCGTTGCGGCCGGAGGCGTATACGACCGGCGCGTCGAGCTGGTCCTCGTTGGCTTCGAGCTCGATCAGGAGGTCGAGGACCTCCTCGTGCACGCGCATGGGATCAGCGCCGGGGCGGTCGATCTTGTTGATGCAGATGATGACGGTGCGGCCCAGCGCGAGCGCCTTGCGGAGCACGAAGCGGGTCTGCGGCATGGGGCCGTCGAACGCGTCGACGACGAGGAGCACGCCGTCCACCATACGCAGGATCCGCTCGACCTCTCCGCCGAAGTCGGAGTGCCCGGGGGTGTCGACGATATTGAGCTTGGTATCACCCCAGTGGACCGAGGTGTTCTTGGCGAGGATGGTGATTCCGCGCTCTTTCTCGAGCGGGTTGGAGTCCATCACGCGTTCGGCGACGATCTGGTTCGCGCGAAAGGCCCCGGCCTGCCGGAGCATCTTGTCGACGAGCGTGGTCTTGCCGTGGTCGACGTGCGCGATGATGGCGATATTGCGGATTTCCATAGCCTATTAAGATAGCGGGTGGGAGGTGTGAGGTGTGAGGGGGGAGGCAGTTCGCGAAGGAAGCACCGGCCCGCCCACCTCCCACCTCCCCCACCTCAGAGCGTCAGCGCTTCTTCCCCGCCGGCCCCGCCCCCGCCGCCGGCGTCGCCGACTTGGGCGGTCCTCCGGCCGGCGTGCTCGTCGGATCCACCTCGACAAAGCTCACGTCGAACCCCTTGGTCTTGAGCGAGTTCACGAACGAAGCCTTGTCCACCGACTTCATATACGCCTCCTTCGGCTCCACCAGCTTCTTCTCCACCAGGTCGAGCAGCGTGTCGTTCATGGTGATCATGCCGAGCCGCTTGGACGTCTGGATGATCGACGGGATCTGGAAGGTCTTCCCCTCGCGGATCAGGTTCGAGATCGCGGGCGTCACCAGCAGGATCTCGCGCGCCGCCACGCGGCCCCCTCCGATCTTCTTGCAGAGCACCTGCGAGACCACGCCCTTGAGCGACTCCGAGAGCATCGTCCGCACCTGCTCCTGCCGGTCGGCCGGGAACTGATCGATCAGTCGGTCGATCGTGCTCGCCGCCGTCGTCGTGTGCAGCGTGCCGAACACCAAGTGGCCCGTCTCGGCGGTCTCGATCGCGATCGCCACGGTCTCCAGGTCGCGCAACTCGCCGACCAAGATGATGTCAGGGTCCTCGCGCAACGCCGCGCGCAACGCGCTCTTGAACGAGCCCGTGTGTACGCCCACCTGCCGCTGCGTGATGATGCAGTTCTTGTTTTCGTGCACGAACTCGATCGGGTCCTCGATCGTGATCACATGGTCCGAGCGCGAGCGGTTGACGAGGTCCACCAGTGCGCAGAGCGTCGTCGTCTTGCCCGAGCCGGTGGGGCCTGTGACGAGCACGAGCCCCTTGGTGAGATAGCAGAGGTTCTGCACCTCGGGCGAGACGCCGAGCTGGTCGGCGGTGACGATCTTGCTGGGGATGACGCGAAAGACCGCGGCCATGCCTTTACGGTCGCGGAGCACATTGGCGCGGAAGCGCGCGAGGTCGGCGATCTCGTACGCGAAGTCGGTGTCGTTGGTCTCGGCGAACTCGCGGCGGTTGCGCTCCGGCAGGATCGACTGGATCAGTGCTTCGGTCGTGGCAGGGTCGAGCTTCCCCTGCCCCTCGATCCGCTCCATCTCGCCGTTCTTGCGCAGGATCGGCGGCTCACCGACCCGCATGTGCAGGTCCGACGCCCCCTGCTCCACGAGGATGCGCAGCAACTTCTCCATCGCGTCCCTGGCCTGTCCGGCATCGGCGGCCGCCGCCTTCACGTCCGGGATCTGGTTCGCCGCGCTCGGCCTCTGCGGCGGCTCACCGACGGTCGAGACGCGTTGCATCATCCCGGTCGCGCGCTGGAACTCCCCGGCGGCATCGACGACGATCTCCACCACGAATGCCTCGCCCTGCAACGTCGCGCGCACCGCGAAGACGGAGTCCTCACTGGTGTAGCGGAACTTGGTCGGCTGTCGCGCCTCGAGTTGGATCGTCGCCTGAGGCGTCGCGATCTCCTTGATGAGCGCGATCATCTGCGGGGCGGGCAGCGGCTTGGTCACGGGCCGCGGCTTTCCCTCCACCATGAGCGTCGCCGCCTCCCCCTCGCGCAGAATGAGGGAATCGGCCCGATTGGAGATCATCACGGAGAGCAGGCGGTCGAGTTGCGCCATCAGCGGGAGGCCGGCGTGAGAGTGGCGGGGGCAGCAAGATCGGGGAAGGCGGTCGGAGCGGGTGCGCAGGCGCCGAGCGGGACGCCTTCCAGCTGGATCGTTGCGTGCAAGATACCGAATCTCCCGACCGCTGCATGGAGCTCCTCGAGCACGCGCTGATGGTCGGCGGCGTCGGGCGCCACGGCGTGCGCACTCATGGCCACCACACCCGAGGTGAGGGTCCAGACATGCAGGTCATGCACGCTGCTCACGCCGCGGACCTGCGCCATGGCGCGCCGTAGCGCGTCGAGCTCGATGTGCGCCGGCGTCGATTCGAGCAGCACGTCGACGGCCTCACGGACGAGGCGCCAGGCGCCGGCCACGATGAGTCCGGTCATCACGATCGAGGCGATGGGGTCGGCGACGAGCCAGCCTTTCCACCGCACGAGCACCGCCGCCACGATCGCCGCGACCGAACCGAGCAGGTCGCCAAGCACATGCAGATAGGCGGCCCGGATGTTCATGGAGTGACCCGCGCTCCCGTGGAGGAGCCAGGCCGACACGGCATTCACGCCGAGGCCGAGCACCGCGACGAGGAGCATGAGACCGCCGCCGATCGGCTCGGGCGAAGTCAGGCGGCTCACCGACTCCCAGAGGATGAACGCCGACGCGCCGAGCAGGACCGCACCATTGATGAACGCGGCAAGGATCTCCCACCGCAGGTAGCCGTAGGTCTTTTGCGGTGTGGCTGGCTGTCGGCTGAACCAGGCGACGAAGAGCGAGAGTGCGAGCGCACCGACGTCGGTGAGCATGTGGCCGGCGTCGGCGAGCAGTGCGAGCGAGTTGGAGACCAGGCCGCCGACGATCTCAGCGACGAGGAAGAGCGCGGTGAGTACGAGCGCGATCGTCAGGCGGCGGGTTCCCGTTTCATGGGCGTGCGCGTGCGCGTGCCCGTGAGCGTGCGAGTCCCCGTCGTGGTGCGCATGCGCCGCGACGACCGGCGACTGGCGTTCGATCACGCAGTCCCCATAACTTTCACTCGTGCTCTCGCGCCTGTTCGCCATTGTTGCCCTGTTGGCCCTCAACGCCTTCTTCGTCGCGGTGGAGTTCGCGCTGGTGCGGGCCCGTCGCTCGCGCCTTGAAGCCATGGTCCGCGAGGGGGACCACTTCGCCCGGTTCGCCGTCACGGCGACCTCCCGTAGCAATCTCACACGGGTACTCTCGGCGGGCCAGTTGGGTATCACCTTGGCCTCGCTCGGACTGGGCTGGGTGGCCGAGGCGTCGCTGGGGCAGTCGATCGAGCACTGGTTCTCCGCGCTTCCGGTGCCGCTAGAGCTCTCGGTCCGACTGGGCATCGCCACGGCCGTCGCCATGACCGTGGTGACATATCTGCATGTGGTGCTCGGTGAGCTCGCCCCGCGAGCGCTCTCACTCAACTATCCCGAGCAGTTCGCCAAGTGGCTCGCACCACCTATCCTCGCCTTCACCTGGCTCGTCTGGCCCTTCATCTGGGTCCTGAACGGGTCGAGCAATCTGTTGCTGCGTCTGGTGGGTCAGAGGGCGGCTTCTGAAGAGGAGACCCCGCACTCCCCCGACGAACTGCGGCTGCTCGTCGAGCGCGCGTCCGAGGGCGGTCTGCTCGCGGTGAGCGACGCCGAGATCCTGGGCGGGGTGTTCGAGTTCTCGGAGAAGAACGCGCGCGAGGTGATGACACCGCGCACGGCGATCGTCGCGATCCCCGCAGGCTCGTCGCTCGACGAGGCGGTGCAGGTCGTCGAGGACGCGGGCTTCTCACGCTACCCGGTCTACCGCGACACCATGGACGACATCGTCGGGATGGTGCACGCCAAGGATCTGCTCAAGGTCCTCGCGCGTCGGCCGGCGGACTTCTCGATCGAGGCGATCCTGCGACCGGTGCATGTGGTGCCGGGGTCGCGCGAGGTGGAGGAGGTGCTCGCCGACTTCAAACGGCGCAAGGAACACCTGGCGATCGTGCTCGACGAGTATGGTGGCACCGCCGGCATGGTCACCATGGAGGACCTGCTCGAGGAGATCGTAGGGGAGATCCTGGACGAGTACGACGAGACGCCTGCGGCGACCGGGATGGAGAGTGGGACCAGCGGTACGCGCACGGTGCCGGGGGACTCCAGTATCTCTGAGGTGAATGCCGAGCTGGAGTTGACGATCCCCGTGGAGGACTACACGACGGTGGGTGGGTTCGTGTTCGGGTTGCTCGGGCGACTGCCGGTGGTCGGGGATCGGGTGAGTGGCGGGGGGGCTGCGTTCACGGTGCGGGAGATGGATGGGCGGCGGATTCGGACGTTGTCAATTGAGGTTGTGCGGGATGGGGTGGGGTGACGGCAACTGCGTTCACCACAGGGGCACCGGGGGCACAGGGAACTGCTACTGCGACCGCCTGCTGCAAGGGCCTTTGTAACTGCAACTGCGATGGGAGCGAAAGCCGCATTGGCCGAGACTGACGAGGGGACGCGGCTCAATTGAGCGCGTCCCCTTCTGTCTTGCCCTTCTCTGACGACGATCCCCAGCGCAGTTCCCTGTGCCCCCTGTGCCCCTGTGGTGAACGCAGTTCGCCGGAAAGCCACCCCGGGCTCACCCCCGCACAACCATCCCCACCGCACACCGTATCGCCGCCACCATCGACGACTCACTCGCCCGCCCCGCCCCCGCGATCCCGATCGCCGTCCCATGATCCGGTGACGTGCGCACGAACGGCAGCCCGAGCGTCACATTCACCCCTTCGCCGAAGCTCGCCACCTTGATCGCGGTCATCCCGACATCGTGATACGGCGCGATCACACAGTCGAACTCGCCACGCATCGCGCGCACGAAGACCGTGTCCGCCGGGAATGGCCCCGCGATGCCCGCAGCGCGAGCCGCCGGCGCGAGTAGCTCGTCGTCCTCGCGCCCGAACCGCCCCTGGTCTCCCGCATGCGGATTGAGCGCGCAGAGCGCGAGCCGCGACTCGGCGATGCCGAACGACCGTTGCAGTCCCTCGCGGGTGATCCGCGCGGTGCGCACGATCAGGTCGTGTGTCAGTCGCGCATGCACCTCGCTGAGCGCGATATGCGTCGTTGCGAGGACGACTCGCAGCGTCGGGCCCGCGAGCATCATCACCGTCGGGCACCCGGTGAGCGACTCCAGCATCTCGGTGTGGCCCGGGAAGTCGTAGCCGCCGGCCAGGAGCGCGGCCTTGTCGATCGGTGCCGTCACGATGCCCTGCACCGCGCCCGAGCGTACGAGTTCGACCGCGCGCGCTATCGCCTTCCCTGCGAGCGCACCGGCCCGGGCATCGCGGGCGCGCCCATCCGCGCTGTCAGGACCGGGGCCCGTGCCCTCGCTCCACTCGCCGATCGACTCGTCGACGCTCACGCCCGTGCCGCTGGGTCCGACCACCACGAAGCGAGCAGCGCTCGCGACCTCTGGGGTCGCGAGCGCCTTGCTGACGATCTCGGGGCCGATCCCGCGCGGGTCGCCCAGCGTGATTGCGAGCCTGATGGCGAGCGTCGGTCGCTCGGTCGGAACGGTCGGCGTTGTCAGAGCCTCAGCGAGACATAGATCTCGCGGCGCAGGATGTCGAGCGTGCGGCGGATCGACTTCTCCTCGCGGAGCTGCTTCCGGATGTTCTCCTGATACTCCTCGAGCGTCACCGCGCCGGCCGCCTTGATCCCCAATACCTGCACGACGGCCCACTTGTTGAGCCCGGTGCCACGATCCGGCAGCGCGAACAGGCTGGAGAATCCGTTCACCGGCAGGTCACGCAACGCGACGCGGTACTCAGCGGGCAGCGAGTCGCGAGGCACGCCGTCGGGGATGATGCGCTCCTCACTGATGTCGTGATAGCGCTTCACCAGCGTGTCGAACGCCATGCCGCCCTTCCAGAGCGCCAGCACCGAATCGCCGACGATGCGCGCGGCCGCGACATCGACCGAATCGACCGCTGGCTTGATCAGGATATGCCGCGACCGCACTTCGGCGGCACGCACACGATCGACGCGGATCACGTGAAAGCCGAACTCGGTCTCGACGACCGGGCTGATGCGCCCCGGGGCGAGCGCGAACATCCAGCGTTCGAACTCAGGGACCATCACGCCTCGGCGAACCCAGTCGAGGTCACCACCCTTGGCGCCCGAGCTCTCGTCCATGGAGAAGCGGCGAGCGGCCGAATCGAAGTCCGCTCCCTTCTCGAGCTCCAAGCGGATCGAGTCGGTCAACGTCCGCGCGCGTTCGACGCTCGCGGCGCGCGGCCGGATCTTCACGACGATCTGCCGGAACGCGACCGTCGCCGGCCGTGGCGCGGCGTCCTGACGGAACCGCTCGAATGCGGCGGCGACCTCCTGCTCAGTCACGTTGGCCGGCGCGAGCCGACCCTTGGCCTTGAGCGAGTCCACCGCGCGACGCTGCTGCTCGTCGCGGATCGCGGCCTCGACGGCCTTCTTGCGGTATTCCTCGGGCGTGCCGAATCCCTCGCGCACGAGCGCCTCTCGGAACGCGGCGTCCGACGGGAACTGCCCGCGTGCGCGGTCGAAATCGCGCTCGACGTTGGCCGACACGTCGGACTCGGTGACCTCGATCTTGTAGTTGGCCGCGACGACGATCAGCACTTCCTTGTCCACGATCCGGCCGAGCAACTCGCGCGCGAGCTTCATCTGTCCAACGCTGTCCTGCGGGACCTGCATGCCGCCCGCCCGTGCGAACGAGAGCGCCTCGAGTACCTCGCTCATGAGGATCGGATGCGTGCCCACGACCCCCACGATACGGTCGACCTCGATCCCCTTGAGTGCGGACGGCGCGACCTGCGCACGGGCCGGTGCCGCGAGCGCGGAGACACCGACGACGACGACGACCGCGACCAGCGCGACGCGCCGGACGGTGCCGAGCATCGACCGGCAGCGCGTCGACTGGCGGCGCATCGACTGGTTCTCCATCAGGGCTGCGGCGGGACGACCGGCGGCGCCATCGGCGCGCCCATCGGGACCGCCGAGGGCGGCTGCGCGGAACTGCGTGACGAGTCGGAAGCGGCGCGGATCTTGGTCGCCTCCGCAAGCGCGCGATCGATCCCGGCCGGCACCACACGACTCTCATACTTCTCGCGGAGCACGAGCGCGATCTGCTCGGCCACGTCGACGTACTCGCGCTGGTTCTTCACGAGTCCACTCATGTACTCCTCGACGCGCGACGCGGCGAGTCTCTCACGCGCGCCCTCGTCGGCACCGGAGTCGGCGAGCTGCTCAGGCGAGACGCCGAGTGCGCGCATGGTCTCGGCGACGCGGGTGCGGAAGGCGCTGCGCAGGTCCTTGGTCTCGATGCTGTCGAGCGTGACGCCGGCCGAGTCGGCCGAGCGGAGCAGCAGCTCATTGCGCATCACGTTCTGCACGAACATCGGGATGAGCGAGTCCGGTGCCTGCGCCACCTGCGCGCGCATGCGGGACTGTGCCGGGAAGGCAGCCATCCACAGGCTCATGCGGGCCGCGGTCATGTTGCCGCTGCGCGCCGTCGCGATCACGGTCTTGTCGTCGCGGTAGGACTCGACGTCCACCGCGATCGCCTTCACGAGCTTGGGCGCGCTGGCGCGCACCTGCACGTTCGCGGCCTTCTCGAGCGCGGCGAAATAGAGGCTCTCGGAGCGCTGCGCGGCGATCTGCTGATACTGCGCGGGGAACGAGTCGGCGATCTCGGCCCAGGTGTGGCGCCGGATGATGTGGTAACCGAACTGCGACTCGACCACTCCGGTCACGCCGCCAGGAGCGACGGAGAGGATGCCGTTGTCGAACTCTGGCACCATCTGGCCACGGGCGAAGACGCCGTAGTCACCGCCCTTCTCCTTGGAGCCCGGATCCTGCGTCTTGGCCTTGGCCGCGGCGGAGAACTGCGCGAGCGTAGCATCCTTGAGACTCACCGCGATCTGCTCGGCCTGGGCGCGGATCGCCGCGTTGGCCGCGGGATCGAGGCCGTCGGGCTGCTTGCTGAGCAGGATGTGCGAGGCCGCGAGGAGCGCGCCGTCGTTGTAGGCCTTCTCATATGAGGTCGGGTCGGCCTGCCCCCAGTCCTTTGCGATGATCGCGTAGTACTTGCGCGACTTGAGCTGCGCGACCATCGACCACATGCCGGCGTCGGCCTGCTCGTTGGTGGAGAGCGAGTCACCGGCGGCACCCGCCATGCCGAGGAGCTGGTAGTTCACCCAGAGCTGAGCCACGGTGCGAATGGCGTCCGGCTGCAGCGGAACGTCGGTCGTGCCGAGGAGCTCGGCGAGGCGCGTGACCGTCAGCTCTTGCGAGCCGGCGCGAGCCACGGTGTCCACATGGGCGGTCATCGCTTCCTTGAAACCTTCGCAAGCGGTGAGGCCGGCGACGAGGACGAGCGAAGCGGAGAAGAGTCGGATACGGGTCATGTTCGGAAAGGGAGTGAGGTCCTTCTACCGTGCATCGGGCGAAATGGTTCGAAGCGCCCGGATGAGACCGTCCAGGAGCGTGGCGCCCCCGAGGCGCGTGAGCTTGAGCGACAGGGGCTGGACCCGACGCACGTCGACCTGGAACTGCACGTCCCGGAAGGCGGCGGCGAGGGGCTTGAGACGCGGGATCGCGTCGGGCCGGAAGTTAACACGGGCCTCGTTCCCATGCACGAGGATCCCTTCGGCGCCGAGGGGGGCGCCGAGGAGCCGGAGCCGGGCCACGGCGAGGTAGGCGTCGGCCGGGGGCGGCAGCGGGCCGAACCGGTCGCGGACCTCGTCCTTGAGCTCGTCCACCTGATCGACCACGGTCGCTGCACCGAGGCGGCGGTAGAGGTCGAGCTTCACTTCGGGCGAGGCGATGTAGTCGTCGGGCAGGTAGCAGGGGATGTCGAGCGTCACATCGGTGGGCGGCGGAGGCGGGGCCTTGTCGCCGCGCATCATCCGCGTGACGGCTTCGTCGAGTAGCCGCAGATAGAGATCGAACCCGACCGCATGCACGAAGCCCGACTGCTCGGGGCCGAGGAGATTCCCCGCCCCGCGCAGTTCCATGTCCTTGAGTGCCACGCGGTAGCCCGCACCGAGTTCCGTGTGATGTTCGAGCACGCGCAGCCGGCGTTCAGCGTCCTCGTCCACGTTCTCGGGGACGATCAGGTAGCAGTAGGCGCGGCGATGCGAGCGCCCCACGCGACCGCGGAGCTGGTAGAGCTGCGCGAGGCCGAGCCGGTCAGCGCGGTTCACGAACATGGTGTTCGCGTTGGGCACGTCGAGTCCGCTCTCCACGATCAGCGTCGAGACGAGGATGTCGATCTCGCCGCTCACGAACTGCTTCATCACGGCTTCGAGCTCGCGCTCCTTCATCTGTCCGTGGCCCACGCCCACGCGGGCGCGCGGCACCACGCGCTTGATGTGGTCGGCGATCGCGAGGATGGTCTCGATCCGGTTGTGCACGAAGAAGACCTGACCGCCGCGGTCGAGCTCGCGCGCGATGCCCTCTTCAATAAGACCGTCGTCCCAGGGCTCGAGGAACGTCAGCACCGGCGATCGGTCGCGCGGCGGCGTCTGCATGAGCGTCATGTCGCGCAGTCCGGCGAGCGACTGATGCAGCGTGCGCGGGATGGGCGTCGCCGTGAGCGTGAGCACGTCGGTCTCGAGCTTGAGCTGCTTGAGCCGTTCCTTGTGCTTCACGCCGAACCGGTGCTCCTCGTCGACGACGATCAGGCCGAGCTTGCTGAACTTCACGTCGGGACTCAGCAGTCGATGCGTGCCGATCACCACGTCGACCTTGCCGGCCGCGAGCTCCACGAGCGCGGCGTTCTGTTCCTTGGTCGTCTGAAAACGGCTCATCACGGCGATCCGCACCGGGAAGTCGGCGAAGCGGTCGCCGAAGGTGCGCGCATGCTGCTCCGCGAGCACCGTGGTCGGCACGAGCACCGCGACCTGACGCCCGCTCTGGATCGCCTTGAAGGCCGCGCGCACCGCGATCTCGGTCTTGCCGTAGCCCACATCACCGACGAGGAGGCGATCCATGGGCTTCGCGCCTTCCATGTCGCGCTTCACATCGTCGGTCGCCTTGCGCTGGTCGGGCGTGTCCTCGAAGAGGAACGAGCTCTCGAGCTGCTTCTGCCAAGCACCGTCGGGATGATGCGGGGCCCGCGCCGCGATCTTGCGGCGCGCATACAGGTCGAGCAACTCGACGGTCATCTCCTGGATTGCTGACCGTGTACGCTCCTTCTGTGCCGTCCATTTCTTGCCGCCGAGCTTGTGGAGCCGAGGTGGCGGCAGGTCGTCGCTCACGTCGCCGGCGGCGCGATACTTCTCCACCTGATCGAGCCGGTAGAGCGGGACGTTGAGCCGGTCGCCGCCCTCGTACTCGATGATCGCGACCTCGAGCGTCGCCTCGCCGTGGAATACCGTGGTCATGCCGCGGTAGATGCCCACGCCATGATCGAGATGCACGACGAAGTCGCCCGGCTTGAGCGCGGTGACCTGCTCGAGCGCGGTGCCGGTCGTGTACTTGCGGCTTCGACGAATGCGCCGTTCACGCCGGAAGATCTCGTGGTCGGTGAGGACGCGCAGTCCGCTCGGCGTGCCGCGCGGCGGGATGAGGAAGCCGCCGGAGAGCACGCCGATCACGAGCGCGGC
>JANOWT010000460.1:0-2729 GCA_031418115.1 Gemmatimonadota bacterium | reverse complement strand
TCCAGGCGCGCTCTCGTCTCGTGCGAGGACGTGCTCATGGCGGTCGTGGCTCCCGGGTAGGCCCATGCGTCGAGCTCCGCGCTCTCAAGCAGCTCCTGGGTCGCCTGCGCGTACGAGGACTTGGCCATGCTGATGGGATCGTCCGCCGGAGGACCGAACACGCCGAGCATGGCGACGGCGGCGCGCCCTGCGTGCGCCCCCTCGTGCTCGCGAGCGCCCTCTCCACTGCCGGCGCGCAAGTCGCGCGGCCGGCGAGTGCCCCCGGTGGTGGCGCACCGGTCATCACCGGACTGCAGCGCGGCAACGCGTTCGGTGAGTGGCGCTACTGGGCCGGCGACGCGTTCAGCACGCGCTACTCGCCGCTCGACCAGATCAATGCGGCGAACTTCAACTCGCTCGCCGTGGCCTGGCAGTGGAACGCCGGCACCTTCGGCCCGGACGAGTACTACCGCACCACGCCGCTCTATGCGAACGGTCGGCTCTTCACCGTCGCGACCACGCGTCGCTCGGTCATGGCGATCGATCCCGAGACCGGCGAAACACTCTGGATGTATCGCCTGGAGGAAGGGATCCGCTGGCAGAAGGCCGCGCGTCAGTTCGCCGGAAGAGGTCCGTCGTATTGGACCGACGGGCGCGAGGAGCGCGTGATCGTGGTCACGCCCGGTTACCACATGGTGTCGCTCGACGCGAAGACCGGCCTCCCCGATCCGAAGTTCGGCAAGAACGGCGTGGTCGATCTGATGGACGGGCTCGGGTTCGCGCTCGTACCGCTCGCGGTCGACGACTCGGGCTCGCTCGTCATCTCCGACGCCGCACCGGCGCGGCGCGCGCGCGCCGGCGAGACCTGGGACTCGGTGAAGAAGATCGGCGCCGACGGCACGATCGGCATCGACCCGGTGAACGGCCAGATCGCCGCGAGCTCGCCAGCGATCCTCATCAACGATGTCGTCGTCGTGGGCAACTCGAGCATCCACGGCTACTACCCCATCCGCGTCCGCAACATCCCGGGCTTCATCCGCGGCTTCGACGTGCGCACCGGCCGCCAGATCTGGAAGTTCAATCTCGTCCCGCAGCCAGGCGAGTTCGGCGCCGAGACGTGGGAGAATGGATCGAAGATCGGCACCGAGGGCGTGGGCAAGAACGATGCATGGGCGACGTACTCGGGCGATCCCGAGCTCAACATGGTCTACATCCCGGTCGGCATGCCGTTGCTGGACGAGTACGGCGGTCACCGTCCGGGCGCGAACCTCTATGGCAACTCGCTCGTCGCGCTCGACGCGCGCACTGGCGTACGGAAGTGGCACTTCCAGATGGTGCACCACGACATCTGGGACTACGACACCCCGATGGCGCCCAACTTGATGGACGTGACGGTGAACGGGCAGCGTCGCAAGGCGATCTCGCAGAGCACCAAGCAGGGCTGGCTCTACACCTTCGACCGCGTGACCGGTGAGCCGATCTGGCCGATCGTCGAGACGCCGGTGTTGCAGAGCGACGTGCCGGGCGAGAAGTCGTGGCCGACACAGCCGATCCCCTCGCGACCGGCCCCGTACTCGCAGCAGGGGCTCGTCGAGAGCGACCTGATCGACTACACGCCGGCGATCCGCGACTCCGCGCTCGCGATGGCGCGGAAGTGCCGGATGGGTCCGTATTTCATCCCTGCGGTGCTCTCCGATGGGTCGAGTGCGACCGGTGTGCGCTGCTCATGGTACGCGCCTGGTGCCTCGGGCGGCGTGAACATCGACGGTGGTGCAGCCGTGGATCCCGAGACGGGGATGATGTACGTCGCGTCGATCAGCGGGCTCTCGACGATCACGCTGCAGAAGGACCCGTGCAGCGAGTTCCGGTTCAGCTCACCGCGCGACAACTGCGGCCTCCTCGGTGCGCTCACGCCGCCTGCGGGCTACCAGCCGCCGACCGAACGTGGTGGCGGATTCGAAGGACGCGGCAACGCCTCGATGCTGCGCGGCATCTCGATCCTCAAGCCGCAGCAGTACGGCGGCATCACCGCCTACGACATGAACAGCGGTGACAAGCGCTGGTGGATCCCCAACGGCGGCATGATCCCGACGACGAGCAATGATCCGCTCTTCGCTGGCGTGGCGCTCCCGCCCCGCGCGGCGGGCGGGCAGCAGCCACAGGTGATCAACACGAGGACGTTGGTGATCTACGGCACGGGCCGCTCGGGCGGCGTGCCGGGGACGAAGCCGACGCTCTTCGCGGTCGACAAGCGCACCGGCGCGCAGGTCGGTGCGGTGGAGATCCCGGCACGGACGACGGCGGTGCCGATGACGTTCATGCACAAGGGGAAGCAGTACATCGTGTTCGCGACAGGGGCGGGGACGACGGCGGCGTTGGTGGCGATGCGGTTGCCGTGATCTCGCGCGCAGCTGCGGCGGCACCGTAGCGCCCCTCGCGACGGTGCCCGCTCGTGACCGTGGCCGCCCAGGACAAGCAAACAACCGGCGAACGCACGGCGCCGCCGCTGGTCACGATCGTGGTCCCGGCATTCAATGCCGCGAAGTTCCTTCGCGCGGCGCTGGAGAGCATCGTGCGTCAGACGTATCCGGCGCTCGAGATTCTTGTGCTGGACGATCACTCGACGGACGAGACCGGCGCGATCGCCATGGAGTTCGCTCCGCCGATGATCTACATCCGGCCGCCTCGGAACCTCGGCATCTACGACGACGTGAACGACGGCATCGAACGCGCGCACGAGGCGTTCGTCG
>JANOWT010000459.1:0-11358 GCA_031418115.1 Gemmatimonadota bacterium | reverse complement strand
GAGCGCATCGCGCTCCCGGCCCTCTCTGCATCCTGCAGGTGGAACTACTTCTGGAAGATCGCGAACCCGAAGAAGCAGGGGTTATCACCGCAATCCACCATGGAGACCTTGATCCGCAGCGAGCCGGAGGTCTTGGGCTGGAAGCTCACGACCGGTGCGTCGTCCACGAGGATGTCCTTCGTGATCACGTCGCTGCCGTCGAGCACTTCGATGTCGAGGTCCTTGCAGTCGCGGTCGCAGGCGCCGACGATCTTGTACGTCATGCCCTTCTCGAAGTTCAGCGTCCAGCTGTCGTTGACGTCGTCATTCATGCGACCGACGATGTAGTTGCGCGAGCCATAGCCGTCCTTCGCGACCGTCGTGAAGGCAGTCGTCAGCTGCTTCCAGACGAGGTCGGCGTGCTCCTGCGCCTGCGCGGTCGTGGGGCGCGCGACCATCGCGGCTACGGCGACGGTCAACGTGATGAGCAGCTTGGGGAACCTGGTCGGCATGCGGACGCGTCCTCTGGAGTGGGGGTGGTCGTGCGATGCGCACAACACTAGTACAATCTTTGCAAGTTCGATACCACGCGCCGGGGTGATGGTTCCCTTACACCGATCTGGGAATCGTCCCTACTGCGGGCCGAGGCTCGCACCCGGTAGAATAAGGTGCATTTAACTTGCACCTTTACGTCCGAGGCCCCCGTATGTCCCGGTCCACACTCTCCATCCTGTTGCTCGCCGCCCTCGCATCCTGCACTCCCGCAGGGGACTCGGCGGACTCCCGCGCAACCGCGCCCGCAGGCGGCGGTCAGGCTTCTGTGAAGGACGACGTCTCGCAGCCGGACGTCGTGAAGGTCGCCGCTGGGTCGCCGGATCACACCACGCTCGTCGCGGCGATCCAGGCCGCCGGTCTCGTGGATGCCCTCTCGAACGCGGGCCCGTTCACGGTCTTCGCGCCGACCAATGCGGCATTCGATAAGCTCCCGGCCGGCACCGTCGAGACGCTCCTCAAGCCCGAGAATCTCTCTCAGCTCAAGGTGATCCTGCAGCACCACGTCACCACCTCGGCGCTGGAACTCGACTACTTCGAGGACGGCCAGTCAGTGGGCATGGTCGACGGCACGCGCGAGACGTTCCACCGCAAGGGGAACGAGGCGTTCCTGGGGACCGCCAAGATCATCGGCTCGGTGCGCGCGTCGAACGGCTGGGTTCACGTGGTCGACGGAGTGCTGGTCCCGCCGGCGAAGTAGGCGGAGTGGCGCCGCTCAGGCTTCGTCGAACTCGTCGAGTCTGGGCGGCGTGAGCCGCTCCGAGGTCAGTGCAGCGAACCCGAAGGTGAGCCAGAGGCTGGCGCCGAGCCAGTTGCGCGTGACGAAGCCGTAGATGACGGCCGTCCAGAATGCGCCCAGGAAGACGATGATGTTCCACGGCATCACGTACGTCCGCATTGCGCCTCCCTGGTTGAGCGTGAACCGCTACTCGGTCTGCGCACGACAGCTTTGTGACGCTCGACCGAACGATCTCGCAACCCTGCTCCCCAACTGAACGTCGTAGCGTTCGATTCGGGTCCCGGTGCAGGTCGCTCCTATCCCCCTCTATTGTATCGGCCGGCACCCGGCCGACTTTAGCGGTCCCTTTTGATACCCCGCTCCCGCGCTTCCCGCGCCGTCATCGAGTTCCCGGGGATCCCCTGCACCCGCCCCCGGCAGCTACGGGCCCCGCACCGGCAGTCGAACGCCTCGCTCGCTTCGTCGAGCAGCTCGTGGTAGTCGAGCGTGAGCTCCTCCCCCGCGGCGATGTCACGACGGGCCAACACGTTGAGGCCGGTGTAGGCGGTGTTGGCCTCGCAGGAATGGTTCTGCGGTGCCCAGGAGTTCGGGTCCTCGTCCCATATCGCGTAGATCTGATCGCTGACCGGGACGGCGTAGTGCTTGAAGAGTTCGCGATCTGCGGCATTCCAGTTGGATTCCACATGATGGCGCGTGACCACCCGGAGCGCGCGCTCCTCGCCGCGGAACACGACTTCGCCCGCCGCGATCGGTCGCGTGGCCACGATCCCGTAGCCCGCGATCGAGTCGCCGCGCATCTCGAACGCGCGGATCCCACGCCGATGCCGCGCGATCCCCTCGGCGATGATCCGCTGCAGGAACCCGGTCTGACCGATCCCGTCGACCTTGAGGATGTGGTCCGCTGACCCCTCGGAGCCCTCCGGATAGAACACTGAGCAGGTGAAGTTCACCTCGAGGAAGTGGATCTTCCCCGCCGCGTCCATGCGGAAGTCCATCCGCGCGTAGCCCACGCCAGCGAAACCCGCGAAGATCCGTTCGGCCGCATCGCGCAAACGTGTGACGAGGGCCTCGTCGCGCACGCGGATGTTCGCCTCGGGGTGGAGCTCGCTCGTCTTGAGCGCGTAGCTCTTGTATCGGAAGCCCGCGGGGAAGACATACTCGATCGGCGCCATCGCCGTGCCCCTGCCCTTTCCTGCGACGTCGCCGATGACGAGCACCGTGAACTCGCGTCCGTCGATGTATTCCTCGACCAGGAGTTCGGGATACTCGCTGGCGAGGTGCATCGCCTGTGCGCGCAGTGCCGCGAGATCGGCGACGACGGCGTGCTCATTCACGCCGAGACTGTCGCCGGCCTTCACGGGCTTCACGAAGAGCGGGTAGTGCAGGTGTCCGGTGGCGCGCTGGAGCCGCTCGTCGATCAGGGCCGGATCACCCGCCGCCTCGCGCACGATCGCGCCCGTGTCGACCACCGCATGCATCGGCGTGGCGACCCCGACCGTATGCGCGACGTACTTCATCAACGGCTTGGACGGGTCGTAAAGGAGCGGCGTGGGGCCCGTGTACGGGAGGCGCAGCGCCTCGAGCGCGTGGATCACGTCGATCGACGGGACGTCCCACTCGAGGTAGCCCTCGCAGAGGTTCACGAAGACGTCGAAGCCCTGCACCGAGAGCGCCTTGAGCTGCCGGTAGGTCGAGACCTTGTTGAGCGACTCGTGATGGACCTCATGCCCCGGGAGGAGCCGGGAGAGATCGCGCGCGGGATCGTAGTGGCGGTAGTCCACACCGGACGTCGAGTAGTCCGGCTGGAGAACACAGACCTTCATTGAGTCGCGGTGCGGCGGGTGCGGGCGAGCCGGGGGCGCGAGACACCCGGGTTGGCCGAGACCTTGATGATCTCGCCCACGGCGCTGGCGAAGCTCGAGCGTGCGAACCGGAGGATCGCGCCGATCGACGTATACGACTCATCCTCGGAGATCCCGCACTGCGCGTTCACCTCGAGCACGTGGATCTCACCGGTCTCGGAGTCCTGTCGCAGGTCCACACGACCATAGCCGCGGCCGCCGACGGCCTCGTACGCCGCCCAACTGATGTCCTTCACGCGCTTGGCGAGCAGCTTGGGCATCTTGCGGTAGTTCCACAGATCGGCGTCGCCCTCGAGCGGCGTCTCCGTCTCGTATAGGCCCCACAGCCTGTCGAACGAGAGGAATCGCTCGTTGGGCGGGAGCGCCTCGTTGAAGACGCGCTCCACCGGCGGGTAGATCGTCGCGCGCGCCGCGTCGTCGTATGACCCCACGATGAACGTCGTGTACTCGGGGCCGGCCACGAAGCGCTCGACGAACACGCCCCCGCCCGCGACGTCCCAGCCATGGTAGCCCTTGCTGAGCCGCTTGAGCGCGG
Organism: Gemmatimonadota bacterium; assembly: GCA_031418115.1. Taxonomy (GTDB): domain Bacteria; phylum Gemmatimonadota; class Gemmatimonadetes; order Gemmatimonadales; family Gemmatimonadaceae; genus Pseudogemmatithrix. The sequence goes on along the minus strand of JANOWT010000459.1, from coordinate 7,691 downwards.
CCCGCAGCGCCTGGGGCGACTGGACGACGCTCTTGGTCGTGATGCCGAGGCTGCCGGCAGAGACGGCTGGCTTGAGGATCAGCGGAACGCCAAGCCGCTTCATCACCTCGTGGACCCCGGTGCCGTCGCGCGGGACCACGGCCCACGGCGACGTGGGGACTCCGGCCCGGTCGAACGCTTCCTTCATGACGATCTTCGACGTGGTCACGTCGTAGAAGCGCTCGTCGGCCCCGGTGAAGCGGAGTCCATGCTCGATCAGGCAACGGATCACGCTCAGGCCAGGCGAGCCGTTGACCTCGTCACCATCGCAGAGATTGAGGACGACCGGCTCGTGCCCCACCGACTCACGCGCGATCATCTGCACGACGTCCCGGTGATTCGCGAGTGAGATCGGCTGCCAGCGCCACGCGAACCCGAGCGCGGCGAACGCCCGCTCGTATTCGGCTCTGCTCTGTTCGAAGTCGGAGTACCACGCGATGTCCGCGTCAGTGGTCTCGACGACTGGTATCAGGACCCACACCAAGTAGGGTGCGTCCTGATAAGCGCGAAGCGCGATCGGTGCCGCGGTCACCGGGTCGGCATCAAGTTCATATAGGAGAGGATAGAAACTATTTCCGTCGCACTGCGCAATAGGCAGCCTATACGTCGCGCATCTCGCGTTGCAATGCGCGGAAGGCCAAGACCGTCAACGAGACGCCGAGCACGAGTGCGATCGCGAAGAATGAAGCGTTCCGATCGATCAATGCTTCGCCCAAGTACGTCGCGAAGAGCACGTACGGCAGCTCGGCCAGGATCATCATCGGCAGGTAGCGCCCGAAAGGGTACTTGAGCGCCCCGAGCACATAGCTGGGCAGCTCCGACTGCAATGCCACGCGAAAGAGCAGGATCGTCTGCCACCTCGCGCGCTCCCGGAAGAACGTCTCGTAGCGCCTGAACGGCGCCTCGGGCACCAACCGCTTCACGATCTTGCGGCCCAGCGTGCGCGCGATCCAATAGCCGGCCGTCCCCCCACTCACTCCACCTACCCAGAGGAGGAGCGCCGTGGTGGTCGGTCCCCAGACGAAGACCCCGATCGGCACGAGCGCCGACGCCGAGAAGAACGAGAGCATGGCCGAGAAGGCCGCGAGCACGAGGAAGATCGCCATGCCGGCGCGCGGGTACGCACGCATCACACGCTCGGCGATGGTCAGGGCGTCGACAAAGGCCCGGTGCAGTACGTCCGACGTGGAGACCGCAGCGACCACAGCCACGACCAGGACGAGGAGGAGGACGCGCCGGTGGTGCAGCGGGTGGTGGCTCACCGGGGAGAACTCACCTGAGACGGCTCACCTAGGGCCGTCGCAGCCGCAGACCGATCTCGAGTCCATCCAGGAACTCGGTCGCACCACTCGCGTAGGTCGCTTGGTCGGCGGAGTATGCGAGGCGCACGGCCACCGGCCAGGTGGGGAGCGCGAAGAGCACGCCGAGGTTCGCTCCGGTCGCGCCGGTGCCGCCACCGAGGACGTTTGCCTCGGCACTCACGGCATACGAGACCTCGAGCTCGGCGCGGGCGAGACGGGGAACGAGCGTGCGGTCGACTCGCACGTTGGCCTCGATCCGTGTCCAACTCGCGGTGCCCCCCGGTGAGACGAAGGCACGGAGGTGCGGGCCAACGCTCAGGGTGATGCCCGCACCCACATCCGCACCGAGCAGCAGACGCAGATCCGCGAGGTCCTCGGCGCCGCCGAACGCGCCGGACTCGGGGGAGAGGCTGCCCTCGAGATAGCGACCCCGCAGCTCGACGCGCTTGAACGCGATGCGACCCTCGGCGCCCAGCACTGGGCCCGTGAGCGTGCGAGTGGTCGTGCCGACGCGGGAGAGTCCCATGCTCGAGACGCTCGCCCCGCCGCTGAGGTCGATCGCGCGCTGGGCGAGGGCCGGCCGCGTGGCGAGCATCGCGAATACAGCGGCGAACACTCGAACACGACTCACGGGAGCACCACGATGACCGGTGCACCCGACGTGATGCGCAGCCCGTTGGACGCACGTCGTACGTCGTTCTCGGCGCGGATCCGATCAATCTCACGCGCGTAGGCCGCGCGCCGCTCTCGATTCCACGTCATGTTCTCCGCGATCGCGATCGGGCGCGACGCGCGCTTGAGGCCGAACACGCCGCCAGCACCGAGCAGTGCGGCGACGCCGAACCGGAGGGTCGACCCTTCGTTGTCCGATCCGACCACCGCGGGAAGGACCGCGACGAGCGCCGCGGCGACGATCCCGGTCGCGAGATACTTACGACCTTCCGTGGTGATGAGGGTCTCCGGACGGAAGGCATTCTGCTGCAGCTCCGCCGGCCAAGGCAACGTGTCCGTGGCGACGCGCAAGAGTGTCAGCGGGATCTCGACCTCGCGCTCGTCGCGTCCCTCGAATGAGCGCGAGGTCACCCGGAGCTTATAGCGCCCCTCCTCGCGGAGACGTCCGAGTCCGTCCCGGCCGTTCCAGAGGAGGTCGAGGCTATCGCCAACTGCGCCGTCGTACATGACGCGCACCGGCGCGCCGAGTCCGTCGGTGATGGTCACGCGGACATCGTGCAGCGACGCCGAGAAGATCCGGATGGGCAGACGGTCGGCGACGGTACGGATGTTCGCGGTCGCGGGCACGAGCACACTCGTGGCCCGCACGCCGATGCGCGACTCCTGATACAGCGTCGAGACCTCGGGCGGGAAGACGACGATGTCGGGGCGAAAGCGCGGGTCGAGGACGATCAGGGAGCGGAAGGCGACCACCGCGGCATCGCGTCGGCCGCGGAAGACCTCTGTGGCTCCGAGGTGCATCAGAGCACGGACTCGATCCTCATCGGCGAGGCGCGCAGCGCCTTCGAGCGCGAGCGCTGTCCGGAACGTCTGCGCGGCGACGTCGTAGTCGAGGTCGGTGTACGCCTTCATGGCTCGCGCGAGCGGATCGACGCGCTGCGCACCCAGACTCCCCGCGCCAATGAGGGAGAGGAGGAGCGCGAGGAGCGCGAGGCTTGTCCGGCCAGCGCGCGCGCTCACGGCGGTGTCGGCTCGAGGACGATGTCGGTGATGCGCAGGGTCTCACCGGCGGAGACGCGAACGGTGCGTTCCCAGGTCACGAAGCCGGGCCGCATCACGCGAATGACGTGCGAACCCGCCGTGAGGTCGAGGTTGGCGCGCGGCGTGTTGCCGACTGCTGCACCGTCGATCGAGACCTGGCCCCACGGAGCGGAGTTGATGAAGAGTTTGGCGCCGCTCGCAGTGGTGGACGCTGCTGGCGGTGGTGCGTCGGCAGTCGTTCTCGGCGCACTCGGTGGTGTGCTCGTCGGTGCCGTGGTGCCGGGCTGCGTGGGGCGAGTCGGCGCGGCACGCGGTTCCGCACGCGGCACGCTGGTCGCGGGACGGCGTGGATCATTGCGCGGGTCGTCCGTGGTCGGCGCCTTGGTCACAGTGGACGCGGTGCCCGCTGGGATGTCCGCTGACGCGGGAGCGGACCGCACCGCGGGAACGCGCGGCGGCGGCGGGCGGAAGATCGAGCGAATGGTCGGCATCGCGACCAGCAGCCCCACCACGGCGATGACGCCGAGGCCGATCTGCAACGATCTGATGAGCGTGCGCCGAGGATCGGGAGCGCTCTCCCAGTCGCGGATCATCACGACTTCTTGCGTGAGGCGCGCGGATGCGCGTGCCTTCACCGCCGCTGAGGCAGGCGGCGTATTCCGTGCGTTGGGCACCGAGAGCCCGATCGGCGAGGACCGAGGGACGGGCTTGGACGTTTTGGGCGGCGTAGGCCGCGCAACGGGCGCAACGACTGCGACCGGAATGGTCGGCGTGAGCGGCGGGCGCGGCGCGACGTCCTCCTCGAGGGCCCAGAGGAAGTCGGAGCATGAGGGGAAGCGGCGCGTTGGGTCTTCGTGCAGCGCGCGTTCGATCGCGAGGACCAGGCGCGGCGGCACGTCGGCGCGGAGATGCGCCGCGGCGTCGTTGGAACTCCCCGGAGTGGCGCCGGTGAGACATTCGAATGCGAGTGCACCGAGTGCGTACTGATCGGCCGCGGGGAGTCGTTCGCCGCGGAGCTGTTCCTCCGGGGCGACCCACGAAGGGCGCGGGGAGGGCGGGCTCCCGGGAAGCGGAACGGAAGGCGGCACTGGCCGACTGAGACTGACGTCGACCAAGCGGACCCACCCGTCCTGGTCGACGAGCACGTTGGACGCGTTGAGGGCGCCGTGCACGAGTGCGCGGCGATGGAGATACTCGAGTGCCCCGGCCACCTGCGTGAGGAGCCTGCGGGTCGCACGCAGATCCATCGGGCCGCTCTCGAGGAGCCGTTCGGCCAGTGAGATCGCCCCATGGTCCTCGGTGGCGAACCAGAAGATGCTGTCGGTGCTGCCGTACCGGAGGACGCGCGTGAGGTTGGGATGATCGAAGCCTGTGAGCGCGGTCATCGTCAGGCGGAACCATTCCTCGGCGTCACGATCGGCATTGCGACGGACGATCACCTTGAGGATGAGCGAGCGGCCGCTGCTCTTCTCCACGACCCGTTGGACGGTGGTGCCGTCGCGTCGCCCGACGAGGCCCTTGAACTCGAACTCGTGCTCGATCTGCCGCCGTGCGAGCTCGGCGACGGCATCCACGCTCTCGACGACCACCGACGCGGCCGGTGCGAAGCCGCACAGGTCGCACTTGCCGGTGAGCGGCGAGATCTCGGAGACGGAGCAGCGGGGGCAGGTCATGCGTGGGGGTGGGGTGTGGATGGTGTTGAGGGAAAGATACGAGGGCTTTGGTCAGGAGGCGGGCGATAGGTGGTACACCAGGCGAGGAGGAGCGGTGCGGAGGTACGGCGCGGATTCGGAGAACTGAATCGTCGTCCTGAATGCCACGTTCGTGAGTTCGGAGAGGAGACCGCTGGTCGTGGAGGTGATGACCTGAGTTGCCGCGGTCAGGGCGCCAGCGGTGAAGGTGAGTGTGTACGTTGGAGGCAGGCCACTGAGTCCAACGTTGACGAACGTGGCGACGCAGCCTAGTGCGGTCACGGTATCGATGCCGATGACGGTGGCTCCGGCGCTGATCGCCATGGTCACGATGGTGCTGTTGTCGGACGTTAGCGTGTTCCCGGCGGCGGCGAGCACGGCGATGGCCGGCTGCGGCGTAAAGGCCGCGCCGCTGATGGCTCCGGTGACGAGCGTCGTCACGGCGAGTTGCGACGCAGCGCCCGGTGTCACGGTGTCACGGTAATCGTCTGGGTCGCATCCGTCAGGCCGCCGGTCGCGAAGGTCAGCGTGCGGGCCCCGATCACGCCACTCAGACCCACCGTGGTGAACGTCGCCACGCCGCCTACCGCCGTCGCCGTTACGGTGCCGACCGTACCGCCCACATCGACGGTCATGGTCACCTCGTTCGTCGCCGTCGTCACGAGATTGCCCGCCGCATCCCGAATCGCGACCACTGGCTGCGTCGTGAACGCCGCCCCGCTCGGCGCGCCCGCCGCACTGGTCGTGAGCACGAGCTGCGTGGCCGCGCCTGGCGTGACGGTGATCGCCTGCGTCGCGCTTGTCAGGCCGCCGGTGGCGAAGGTCAGTGTGCGGGCACCGATCACGCCACTCAGTCCCACTGTGGTGAACGTCGCCACGCCGCCTACGGCCGTCGCCGTCGCAGTGCCGACCGTGCCGCCCGCATCCACGGTCATGGTGACGACATCCGTCGCCGTCGTCACAAGATTGCCCGCATCGTCGCGCACCTCGACCGCCGGCTGTGTCGTGAACGCCGCACCGCTCGGCGCGCCCGCCGCACTCGTCGTCAGCACGAGCTGCGTAGCGGCACCGACCGTGACCGTGATCGCCTGCGTCGCGCTCGTGAGCCCACCGGTGGCGAAGGTCAGCGTGTACGGACCGATCACACCGCTCACGCCGACCGTGCTGAAGGTCGCGACACCCGCGCTCGCCGTCGCCGTCGCGGTGCCGACCACCGTGCCGCCGGCGTCCACGCTCATGGTGACGACATTCGTCGCCGTCGTCACGAGATTGCCGGCCGCATCGCGAATCGCGACCACCGGCTGCGTCGTGAAGGCGGCGCCGCTCGCGGCGCCCGCCGCGCTCGTCGTCACCGCGAGCTGCGTCGCCGCGCCCGGCGCGACCGTGATCGCCTGCGTCGCACTTGTGAGGCCGGCGGTCGCAAATGTCAGCGTGTACCCACCGACCAGGCCGCTCAAGCCCACCGTGCTGAAGGTCGCAACACCCGAACTCGCCGAGGCCGTCGCCGTGCCGACCACCGTCGGTCCGACGCTCACCGTCATCGTCACCACGTTCGTGGCCGTGGTCACCAGGTTCCCGCTCGCATCGCGCACCGCCACGATCGGCTGTGTCGTGAATGCCGCGCCACTCGGCGCACCCGCTGCACTCGTCGTCACCGCGAGCTGCGTCGCGGCCCCGGCCGTGAGCGCGATCGCCTGCGTCGTGCTCGTCAGGCCACCGGCCGCGAAGGTGAGCGTGTAGGGACCGGTCAATCCCAGTAGCCCGACATTCACGAACGACGCGACGCCGCTCGTGGCCGTCACCGTCGCTGTGCCGATCACCGTCGGTCCGGCGCTGACAGTCATCGTCACGATGTTCGATGCGGTCGTCACGAGATTGCCCGCCGCATCACGCACGGCGACCACCGGCTGGGTCGTGAACGCCACGCCACTCGGCGCGCCAGCGGCACTCGTCGTCACCGCGAGTTGCGTGGCCGCCCCGGACGTGACCGTGATCGCCTGGGTCGCGCTCGTCAGGACCCCGGTCGCGAAGGTCAGCGTGCGGGCGCCGATCACGCCACTCAGTCCCACCGTGGTGAACGTCGCCACGCCGCCCACCGCCGTCGCCGTCGCGGTGCCGACCGTTCCGCCCACATCGACGGTCATGGCCACCACGTTCGTCGCCGTCGTCACGAGATTACCGGCCGCATCCCGAATCGCGACCACCGGCTGCGTCGTGAACGCCGCGCCACTCGGCGCGCCCGCCGCACTGGTCGTGAGCACGAGCTGCGTCGCCGCACCCGGCGTGACCGTGATCGCCTGCGTCGCGCTCGTCAGGACCCCGGTCGCGAAGGTCAGCGTGCGTGCCCCGATGACGCCACTCAGACCCACCGTCGTGAACGTCGCCACACCGCCCACGGCCGTCGCCGTCGCGGTGCCGAACGTCCCGCCGGTGTTCACTGTCATCGTGACCACGTTCGTGGCCGTTGTCACGAGATTACCGGCCGCATCCCGAATCGCGACCACCGGCTGCGTCGTGAACGCCGCGCCACTCGCCGCACCCGCTGCACTCGTCGTCACGGCGAGCTGCGTCGCGGCCCCCGGTGTCACCGTGATCGCTTGGGTCGCGTTCGTGAGCCCGCCCGTCGCAAAGGTCAGCGTATACGGACCGATCAGGCCACTGAGTCCGACCGTCGCGAATGACGCGACACCCGCGCTCGCGGTGGCCGTTGCCGTGCCCACCACGGTGCCGCCCGCGCTCACGGTCATCGTCACGACGTCCGTCGCAGTGGTCACCACGTTGCCGCTGACATCGCGCACCGCCACCACCGGCTGCGTCGTGAACGCGGCCCCGCTCGGGGCACCCGCCGCACTCGTCGTCACCGCGAGCTGCGTCGCGGCCCCGGCCGCGAGCGCGATCGCCTGCGTCGCGCTCGTCAGGCCACCGGTCGCGAACGTCAGCGTGTACG